>DATCLK010000229.1:0-3355 GCA_036563975.1 Longimicrobiales bacterium
TTCGGCGGCACCGTCCGCATCACCGGCTCCGGCATGGGCTGCGGCGACGACTGGCCGCTCTGCAACGGCCAGCTCATCCCGACCATGAGCCTGGAGACGTTCATCGAGTGGATGCACCGGCTGCTCGCGGCGGGGCTCGTCCTCCCGTTCGCCGCGCTGGCGGTCCACGTCCTCCGCCGGCGCGGCAGGCCCGGCTACTCGGGCCCGGGCGGCGTCGCGCGGCCCGTCGCGCTCGCGTTCGCGCTCCTCGCCGTGCAGGTGATGCTCGGCGCCATCACCGTCTGGCTCGAGCTGTCCGCCGCGGTCACGGCGCTGCACTTCGTGACCGCCGCGACGATGCTCGCCGCCGTGGTCGTCGCCGCGATCCGCGCCGGCGCGCCGGCCCCCGGAACCGGCGTCGGCGCTGCGGGCGACAGCGCCGGCGGAACCGCGCGCTCGCGCTTCGCAGGCGCGGCCGTGTCCGCCGCCGCGCTCGGTTTCCTGGTGATCGGCATGGGCGCGATCACGGCGAACACCGGTGCTGCGCCGTTGTGCCAGGGATTCCCCCTGTGCAACGGCCAGGTCGTGCCGGAGGGCGGGCCGCTCGTGCACATCCACTGGACGCACCGACTGCTCGCCTACCTGCTGGCCCTGCACGTGATCGGCTCCGCGATCCGGGCCCGCGTCGCGCCGCCAGCGGTGCGCAAGGCCATTTTCGTGGCCGCTGCGGCCGTTGCGCTGCAGATCGTGGTCGCCGCCGCGCTCGTGCTCGCCCACCTGCCGCGCTGGCTGCAGGCGACGCATCTCGCCGTGGGCGCCGCCGTCTGGGTCTCGCTCGTCGTGTGGGCCTCGCTCGCGAGGCGCCACGATCGCGCGGCCCATGCGGCTTGACCGCGGTTGCCGCAAGTGATAATCTGACGCGCTGCAACGGATTGAGACCATTCACCCGCCGCCCTTCGGGCAGGATGATAGTGAAGAAAGGGATGCCCCTGCGCACGGAGAGAGTCCGCTCCCTAGCCGCGCTCCTGCCGATCATCGTCGTTTCGCTGCTCGCCGCCTGTTCGGGTGAGTACCCTCAGACGACGTTCCGGCCCGTCACGGAGTTCGGCGCCACGATCAACGACCTCTTCACCGGCGTCTTCTGGTGGACGATGCTGGTGCTCGTGGTCGTATGGACGCTCCTGCTCTTCGTGGTCCTGCGCTTCCGCCGCAGGCCCGGCCAGACGCCGCCGCGGCAGATCCACGGCAACGCGGTGGCCGAGATCCTCTGGACGCTCGGCCCTGCGTTGATCGTCGCGTTCATCGCGGTGCCGACGGTGCGGACCGTGTTCTACACGTACCGGGAGCCGAGCCCTGACGCGCTGGTGGTCGATGCGATCGCGCACCAGTGGTGGTGGGAGTTCCGCTACCCCGAGCAGGGAATCGTCACGGCGAACCAGTTCGTGCTGCCGGTGGGCCGCGAGGTGCACATCCGGCTCAGCTCGGCGGACGTGCTGCACAACTTCTGGATCCCGCGCATCGGAGGGAAGCGCTACAACTACCCCGCGCAGGTCCAGCCCGACGTGCCGCCGACCAAGCTGAATACGCTCACCTTCACCATCTCGGAGCCGGGCGAGTACCCGGGCCAGTGCGCGGAGTTCTGTGGCATGGCGCACGCGATCATGCGCAAGCGCCTGCTCGCGGTGAGCCCGGAGGAGTTCGACGCCTGGGTCGAGCGCATGCGTGGGTCGGCGCAGGAGGCCGCGGCGGCGCCCGCGGCGGAGCAAGCGGCGCAGGCGCGAGCCGGCGAGGCGCAGGCGGCTGCTGCGCCGCAGGGCGCGGCCGCACCGGCGCCCGGCTCGCTCGAGGCGCGGGGTCGCGAGATCTTCCTGCGCAGCACCTGCGTCGCGTGTCACGCCATCGCGGGCACGCCCGCGCGCGGCGCGGTCGGGCCGAACCTGACGGGCTTCGGCTCGCGCTGGGCCGTGGGCGCGGGGGCCCGGCCGAACACGCTCGAGAACGTGATCGCCTGGATCAAGAACCCGCAGGACCTCAAGCCCGGGGCGCTGATGCCCGGCACGCAGACGGCCGCGCCGAACGGCTTCCCGGCGACCGGGCTGTCTGATGAAGATGTCCGCGCCGTCGCGGCGTACCTGCTCAGCCTGAAGTGATGTCCACCGGCCGCGGCGAGGGGCTGCCTGGCACCGCGCGCTCGCCGCGCCGGGGCGGGGCCTCGCCCCGCGGCCGGTAACACAGAAACGAGAGACCCGCTACCATGGCGACTGCTGAGACCACGGCGCTACGGACCGCCCCGGCCTACCGCGGCGGATTGTGGAGCTGGATCACGACGGTAGACCACAAGCGAATCGGCATCCTGTACGGCGCCACCTCTCTCTTCTTCCTCCTGGTCGGCGGACTCGAGGCACTGCTCATCCGCCTCCAGCTCGCTGTTCCCGACAATGACCTGATCGGGCCGGATCTGTACAACCAGCTCTTCACGATGCACGGCACGACCATGGTCTTCCTGGTCGGGATGCCGATCGCCGTCGCCTTCTTCAACTACATCGTCCCGCTCCAGATCGGCGCGCGCGACGTCGCGTTCCCGCGGCTCAATGCGCTGTCGTACTGGATCTTCCTGTTCGGCGCGCTGCTCATGAACGTGAGCTTCCTGTTCGGCGCAGCGCCCAACGCGGGATGGTTCGGCTACGCGCCGCTGACCGAGGAGCAGTACTCGCCCGGCCTGAACATCGACTTCTGGGTCCTCGGGCTGCAGGTCCTCGGCGTCGCCTCGATCATGGGTGGCGTCAACTTCATCACCACGATCATCAATCTGCGGGCGCCTGGCATGCGGCTGATGCGGATGCCGCTCTTCACCTGGATGGCGCTCGTCACCAGCTTCCTGCTGATCACGGCGCTGCCCGTGTTCGCCGTCGCGCTCTTCTTCCTCACGTTCGACCGGTTCTGGGGAACGAACTTCTTCGTCCCGAGCGCCGGCGGCGACCCGATCCTGTGGCAGCACCTCTTCTGGCTGTTCGGGCACCCCGAGGTCTACATCCTGATCCTGCCCGCGTTCGGGATCATCTCCGACGTGCTCCCGGCTTTCACCCGTAAGCCGCTCTTCGGCTACGCGATCATGGTCTACTCCGGGATCCTGATCGGCTTCATCGGGTGGGGCGTCTGGGCGCACCACATGTTCGCGACGGGCATGGGCCCGATCGCGGACGCGTTCTTCGCCGCCGCGACGATGATCATCGCGATCCCGACGGGCGTGAAGATCTTCAACTGGCTGGCGACAATGTGGGGCGGCTCGATCCGCTTCGACACGCCGATGCTCTTCTGCATCGCGCTGGTCGGGATGTTCACGATCGGCGGCATCTCCGGCGTGCACCACGCCACG
>DATCLK010000230.1:0-18743 GCA_036563975.1 Longimicrobiales bacterium
CGCCTCTACCACGAGTCGCAGCAAGCGACCCGGATCCGGGACGAGGTGCTCCGCATCGTCGCCCACGACCTCCGGAACCCGCTCAACGCGATTGCCCTCAGCGCCGGCATGCTCCTGGACATCACGCCGGAAGCCAGGGAGAGCGAGCGCAAGCAGCTCGATATCATCAGACGCTCCGTCGAGCAAGCAAACCGGCTGATCCGTGATTTGCTGGACGTGGCCATGGCGGAAGCGGAAGCGCTGGTGGTCGAGCCCGCGCCGGTCGAGCCGGTCCCGCTCATCGAGGAGGTGACCGAGCTCCACCGCGCGCAGGCCAGCGAGAAGGGACTCCGGCTCGAGACCCGGGTCCCGGAAACGCTCCCGCCGGTCAACGCCGACCGCGACCGCATCCTCCAGCTCTTCGGCAACCTGATCGGCAATGCGATCAAGTTCACAGAGGAAGGAGGAATCACCATTGGCGCGGCGCGGGAAGGGAACGAGGTGCGGTTCTGGGTCAGCGACACGGGGCCGGGGATCCCTGAGGATCAGCTTCCCTACGTCTTCGACCCGTTCTGGCAGGCGCGCCGCGGCGACCGGGCGGGCGCAGGCCTCGGCCTCGCCATCTCCGAGCGGATCGTCGAGGCGCACGGCGGCAGGATCGCGGTGGAGAGCCAGGTGGGGGTGGGCACGACGTTCTCCTTCACCCTGCCGGTGGCTGAGACGAGGGAGCGGGAGCCCGAGGCCGCCCCTCATCCGCGAGCCGAACCGCCTTCGCGTTGAGGTGGTCGCGCTCCGAGCTGCGCCGCCTCCCTGCCGCGGCGGCACGGACGTCCCCTCACCGGGGGGTGGCGGCCGGGGCACCCCTCTTGCGAGCTTTGCGGCGTTCCAATGGACCATCCTCATGAGGAACGAACGATGGCCGAACTGCGCAGGTCTTCCGTGGCCGCCGGTCTCGCGCTCCGTCGGCGGGGAAGCCGGTGACATGCGCGTGATCCGCCTGAACGACGACGGCACGCTCGACACGAGCTTCGGCACCGCCGGCGTCGTCACGGTCGACTTCTTCGGCGGCTACGACGAGGCCAGCGATGTCGTGATCCAGCCGGACGGCAAGATCCTCGTGGTCGGCATGCTGTCGGACGGCCTGGACCGCCGGGTCGCGCTGGTCCGGGTGGTGCCGTAGCGCCCGCGCGGGCAGCGCCCCGGCGAGCGTCCGCTTTCGGGCGCGATTCGGCCGACGTCTCCCGGCCAGTCCCGCGCGGCGCCGCCTGGCTGCCCGCCCGGCCGCCGGCCGCGCTGGCACGCTTCTCGTAGGCGCGACTCCAGCGCGCTCGCCTTCCAGAGCGAGGAGACCCCGGACAAGGCAGGAGTCATGAACCGTCCGAAACGGCTGACGGCCTACGAGTTCACGGAACTGGAAGAGCGCATGCGGCGCACGCTCGATACGCTGCACGACTTCTTCGTCGTGGCCAGCGACGATCCCGGGCTCGGCGATGCGCTGCGCGCCCGCGCCGCCGCGAGCTCGAAGTCGCTTGCGGAGGCCCGGCGCGACTGGCCCCGCATCGCCCAGGACTGGCGTCAGCTCCGCGAGCAGATCGGCGAGCTGAGGCAGGAGCTCGCGCGCATCGAGCACGAGCTGGGCGGGCTCTGGCGTTCCATCGAGGAAGAGGAGCAGTGGCCGACGGGCGCGTAGGCGCGCCATCTTCCGGATGAGCGCGCCGCATCGCCCTCGCACACGGGAGCCCACGACCATGCTCACGCTCTACGCCGTCGTCGACCGCGGCCTCGCCAGGATCACCCAGTGGGACGACACGCTCGAAGCGCATCTGGCCCTGGGGGAGGAGCGGCTCCAGTGCGTCGCGCTCGACCCTCGCGACCCGGCCACGGTCTACGTCGGCTCGCGCGGCCGGGGAGTGTGGAAGAGCGAGGACGACGGCGCGACATGGCACCGGCTCGACTTCCCCGCGGACGACGTCTTCTCGATCGCCGTGAGCCCGGTGGACGGCACGGTGTACGCGGGCACCGAGCCGAGCATGATCTTCCGGAGCGACGACGGCGGCTCGAGCTGGCGCGAGCTCGAAGCCCTTCGTCGCCTTCCCTCAGCCCCAACGTGGAGCTTTCCGCCGCGGCCGTGGACCTCGCACGTGCGCTGGATCGCGCCAAATCCCGCGGATGCGGGGCTGCTGCTCGCCGGCATCGAGCTGGGCGGCCTGATGCGGAGCACGGACGGCGGCGAGACGTGGGAGGACCACCGGCCCGGCGCGCAGCGGGACGTGCACGCGCTCGCGTGGCACCCGCGCGCGGCGGAGCGCGCATACGAGGCGGCCGGCGGCGGCGCCGCGTGGAGCTTCGACGCCGGCCGCACGTGGTTTCCTGCAGACGAGGGCCGCGACCGCCACTACACCTGGGCGCTCGCCGTGGACCCGGACGACCCCGACACCTGGTACGTCTCCGCGAGCACGGGCCCCCGCGCCGCACACCGCGGCGGGGATGCCCAGGCGCACATCTATCGGTGGCGCGGCGCAGGCCCGTGGGAGCGGCTCGGCGGCGGGCTCCCCGAGCCGCTGGACAGCATGCCGTACGCGTTGCTGGCGCTCCCCAGCCGGCTCTTCGCGGGGCTCGCCGACGGCCGCATCTACATCAGCCGCGATGGCGGGGACACCTGGGCGCTCGTGGAGGTGGAAGGCGAGCGGGTGACGGGCCTGCTGGCCCTGGTGGGCTCGGCGCAAGCCGGCGGCGAGGCGTGAGCGTCGACGAGGCGGGATGAGCCGGCGTTGGCCGCGCGCCCGGCCGGCCGGCGCCAGGGGTCTACGCGGGCCGCGACCGGGGACAGGTGGGCGCCGCTCACCATGCGAGGCGAGGCGCCGGGCCGGATCTACGCGATGGCAGCCGACGGCGGGGAGTGACGCGTCGGCTCAGATCCTCAACGCAACCGCGTGTACGTCTCCCGCCGGTCCAGCAGTTGGCCGGTGGTGGGATCGATCATCCAGTGGTGGCGTTCCAGTCCGTCCTGGAGGATCCGCAACGAGTCCAGCCGTGGCACAGCGGACGGAGCGGGAACGGCGTAGTGCCGGAGCACGAGGGTTTCGGCGTCGACATCGAAGCCACCCGCGGCCGTGAAGCTGTGACGGAAAGTGTCGGCGGCCGCACTGACCGTGATCTCCGCGCGCTTGCGGCGGAAAAAGACGTCGTCGATCACCGTGAGCGTGTCGTACAGGATCTGGTACGTGTAGTGCCTTCCCTCGATGGTGTACTCGTACGTCAGATCCGGCCGGCCCATCAACGCCGTCATGATGTACGTGCCCGCCACCGGCGCGGGGCTGACCCTCGCCCGCCGGTCACGCCTGAAGACGTAGACGGGGCCTGCCCCTCCAAACGTGACCATCACGGAGTCCCCTCTGAGCTCGGCGTCGATGTCGGCGCCGCCGTGGCCCGTCAAATGGAGGGTCGAGCCATCGCGGCGCCACACGCCTTCGAGTATCGGACCTTGGTGGACCTGACACGTGCATTCCCCGAAGGGAGGGGGCGTACACGTGCATTGCACGCCCAGGCCGAACGTGCCGTCGGGGCGCAGGTAGAGGTCACCACTGACGATGGTACTCGAGAGTCCGGTGCTCGGCGGAGATGAGTACGGGACAGGCATGCCGTTCACCGTTGCGAGGCGGTAGACGCCGGACCCCCGGGCCGGGCCGGTCGTGTCTCCGCCGCACGCGCCGACCATCAGGATCAGCGCCGCGACGATCAGGGATCGAGGGTTGCTCATGCGGGCAACCTCTACTGTGACTCCGCGCGCAAGGCGCGGTGGTGTGACTGCTCGGCGGCACGGAGCAGGCGGTCCGCCAGCGCCAGCTCCAGCTCGCTCGCGAACTCCCGCGCCGCCGCTCGCGACGCCCTCCCCACACGGATGACGAGCTCCGCCGGGTGCGTCAGCCGCAGGCCCCCCTCGCCCGCCACCGCCTCGAACGCGCGCAGGTCGCTGGCGGTCAGGACCAGGTAGACGCCGGGCGGCCGCCGGAGCCAGTACCGCCGCACCTTCGCGCTCGCGAGCGCGGAAAGGGGGATCGCCAGCTCGCGAACGGGCTCGAGCTCCTGGTCTACGCGGATCTCGCGACCCACCCGCTCGGTCTTCCGCGCCGTCCGCCACTGGATCACCAGGCGGTCCTCCTCGAGGCGGAGGAGGCCATGCACTGTCTCCTTGGTCGAGGTGATCTCGCCTGCCGAGATGACATGGCCTTCGCGGCGAAACCGAAAGGGCAGTGCGGCCGTAGGTGCCATCCGTCGAACCCGGGGCGGTGACCGGTGCGCAACGAAGAGCGTTGTGTTCGATGGCTCGGGTTGCCCCGGCCCGCGCTCTGCGCACCCGCACTGTAGGGAGCCGGGCGCGCCCGCGGCAAGGACGCCCGCGGGCAAATGCGTGCGCGGGCGCGTGGGGGGAGCCGGGGGCGCCGCCCGGTCGCAGGGTCGCCCGGCGCGACCAGGCCGGCTGCCAGCGAGGTGTCACGGCCCGCACGCCTGGGGTGTGTTGGATGGGGGGCGGCCGTAGGCGGGCCAGGGGGCGGTCTCGGCCCGTGTTCTGGCCCAAGCCGCTCGACAGGGGCCACTTCCCTTCTTTGCAACTTTCAATATGTTCTAAACGTACCGTACGGAGTCGGTACTGACTCCACCCACCAACCGCACCCCCCGGAGGAGGGTCCGCCGTGGAGCAGCCCACGGAACACGTCATCGAACGCATGGGCACCAAGTTCGAGCGGGACGGCCTGCCACGCATCGCCGGCCTGATCCTGGGCCGGCTGCTGCTCGCCGCTGAGCCGCTCTCGCTCGACGACCTGGCGGCGGAGCTCGGCATCAGCAAGGGCAGCGCGAGCATCAACGCGCGGCTGCTGGAGCGGCTGGGCGCGGCGGAGCGGGTCATCGTGACCGGCGACCGGCGGGACTATTATGCCATCAACGATGAGCTGCACGCCCGCATCGTGGAGGAGCGCTGCCGGCAGATCGCCGAGCTGCGGGACCTGCTCGAGACCGCGCTCCACACCCCGGCCGCGAAACATCCGCGGGTGCGCGCGCGTTTGGAGGGACTGGCGTCGCTGTTCCGCCACCTGGTCGATGCGCTGTGCGAGGCCGCGGAACGGTGGCGTGAGGAAAAAGAACTCAATGTGCCCGTCGGGCCCGGTCCGGGCCCGGAAGGAGCCTGAGGCGATGAAAGCGTTGCGGATGCGGCGGCTGGCGGCCGCCGTCCTGCTCGCCCCGCTGGCACCGGCGGGGCTCGCCGCGCAGGAGACCCCGCCGCCGGCGCAGGAGACGAGAGAGGTGCAGGCGGCTGGCGGAATCCCGTTGAGTCTCCAGGACGCGCTCTCGCGCGCGCTGGAGCAGAGCGAGGAGGTCCGGCTGGCGGCGGCGCGCGTGGACGAGCTGCGGGCGCAGGCCAGGAGCACGCGTTCGGCTGCGCTCCCGCAGGTGAACGCCCAGCTCGGTTACACGCGTGCGCTGCGCTCGGTTTTCCAGAACGTGGGCGGCTTCACGCTGCCGGACAGCCTGCGCTTCGAGCCGGACCCCAGCCTGCCGCTCGAGGAACGGGTGCGCTACCTCGAGGACCGCACACCGAACGCAGCGCTGGGCGCGCTGGGCGCCCTGTTCAGCGACCTGCCGTTCGGCAACGAGCACACGTGGGTCGCGGGGCTGAGCGTGTCGCAGCCCGTGTTCACCGGCGGCCGGATCAGCTCCGCGATCAGCGCGGCAGAGTCCGCGGCGGAGGCCGCGCGCGCCGGGCTCGAGGAGACGCGGGCGGACGTGGCCCTCGAGGTGAAGCGTGCGTACTACGACGCGCTGCTGGCCAGCCGCAGCGCCGAGATCGTCGAGTTGAGCGCGGAGCTGGCGCGCGAGCACCTCGAGCAGGTGCGGCTGCGGCTGGAGGCCGGGCGCGCATCCGAGCTGGAGGCGCTGCGCGCGGAGGTCGAGCTGGAGAACCTGATGCCGCAGCTCGTGCAGGCGCGGAACCAGCGCGACGTCGCGCTGCTGAACCTGAAGCGCCTGATCAACCTGCCGGCGGATGCGGAGATCGTCCTGACCACCGAGCTCGACGCGCAGACGGCGGCCGGGACGGACCTCGTCGCCATCGAGCTGCCGGCGCCGGAGGAGGCGGAGGAGCAGCTGCGTCGCCGCGCGGCGGTGCGGGCGGCGGAGGAGATGGTCGCGGTGCGCGAGGAGCAGGTGGACATCGCGCGCGCGGCGTACCTGCCGACCATTGCGCTCACCGGCAACCTCACGCGGCAGGCGTTCCCGGATGGCTCGTTCGGCTTCCCCGGCAGGAACGACTGGCGCGACGACTGGAGCGTCGGCTTCGCGGTTCAACTGCCGCTGTTCCAGGGCTTCAAGCGCGGTGCGGACGTCGCTGCGGCCAAGGCCCAGGTCCGGCAGGCGGAGCTTCAGCTCTCCCAGCTCCGGGAGGGGCTGATCCTCGAGTACCGCCAGGCCCGCAGCGAGTTCGAGCGCGCGCAGGCGCAGGTCGCGGCTGCGAGCCGCACGGTCGAGCAGGCCGAGCGGGTCTACGCGCTCACGGAGCTGCGCTACCGTGAAGGGCTGGCCACGCAGCTCGACGTCTCGAATGCGCGTCTCGCGCTCCAGCAGGCGCGCATCAACCAGGTGCAGGCGTATCACGCGGCGTACACCGCGCTGGCTCAGGCTGAGCGGGCGCTCGGCCTGCCGCTGGACCGCACCACGCTCCCGTGAACCCGATCCTTTCCCCGCCCCGGGCCGGGGCGGGGGAGGGCGAGGACGGGGGAGAGTCAGGAACGCAACCGATACGGGGTCGACTGATGACGTGGAGGCATAGGCAGGTCTTCGGGGTGCTGGCCGTGGGCGCCGTGCTCGCGGCCTGCGCTGGAGGTGGGTCCCAGGCCGCGGAGGCGAACACCGAGGCCGCAGCAATCACACTCAACCCGGCGGATCTGGCGGTCGCCCAGCGTGACAGCCTGGCCGCGGCCATCGTCGTCACGGGCACGCTGCTCCCCTACCGCGAGGTGGAGGTCCGCGCCCAGGTGCCCGGCGTGCTCACCGGCCTGCGTGTGGACCGTGGCGACGCGGTCCGCGAGGGCCAGGTCCTCGCGCGCATCGAAGCCGAGGGGATCCGCGGCCAGGCGGCCAGCGCCCAGGCGGGCGTGGCCGCCGCGGAGGCCAACCTCGCCCTGGCGGCGCGCCAGCTCGAATCCGCACGCAAGCTCCACGAGGCCGGCGCCATGTCCGAGATCGAGTTCCGGCAGGCGCAGGCCGCGTACGAGGCGGCGCAGGCGCAGCTCGAAGCGGCGCGTGCGCAGGCGGTCGGCGCTGGCGAGCAGGCGCGCCGCACGACGGTGGTCGCGCCGTTCGCGGGCGAGGTCAGCAAGCGGCACGCGAGCGAGGGGGAAGCGGTCAACATCGGCCAGGCGCTGTTCACGATCGTGGATGCGCGCATCCTCGAACTGGCCGGCCAGGTCCCGGTGAACCGGGCGGCCGGGCTGCGGCCGGGGCTGCCCGTGGAGTTCACGGTCGACGCGCTGCCGGGCCGCGTGCTGAGGGGCGAGGTCGCGCGCGTCGAGCCGACGGCAGACCCTGCAACGGGTCAGGTCGGAGTGTACGTCCGGCTGCCGAACCACGACCGTGCACTGGTCGGTGGGCTGTTCGCGACCGGCCGCATCCTGACGGGCGAGCGCCAGGACGGCGTGGTCGTGCCGACCTCCGCCGTGCGGCGTGATGCGAGCCAGCCGTACGTCTGGGCGATCCGCGACGGCCGCGCCGTGCGGCAGCCGGTCACCGTCGGCGCGGAGGACGTGCGTCGAGGTGTGGTTCAGGTGCTGGCCGGCTTGGAGGCGGGCGAGCAGGTGATCGCCGCGCCGGGCACCATCGAAGACGGGGCGCTGGTGCGCATCGCTGGTGCGCCGCCGGCCGCGGTTTCCCCGGTTCCGCAGGAGCGGTAGCCGATGGCAGCGAAGATCGAGACCCCGGATCGGGGCAACGACACCCGGCGCGACACGGGAGAGGGCGGCGGCCTCAGCGGCGTCGCCATCAGCCGGCCCGTCTTCACGACCATGATGATGCTCGCGCTGGTCGTGCTCGGGCTGTTCAGCTTCCGGCGGCTGCCCATCGACGAGTTCCCGGAGATCGACATCCCGGTCGTCGTGGTCCAGACGACGTACCCGGGTGCGAGCCCGGAGGCGGTGGAGCGCGAGATCACCGAGCCGCTCGAGCGGGCGTTCAACCCGGTCCAGGGGGTGGATCGGATCACGTCCTACTCGCTCGAGGGCGTGAGCATGATCATCGTCGAGTTCGACCTCGACCGGGACCGGGATGCCGCCGCTGCGGACATCCGCTCCAAGATCGACGCGAACCGCCGCCTGTTGCCGGAGGACATCGAGCCGCCGGTCGTGCAGACGTTCGACCCGAACGCCCAGCCGATCCTCTCGCTGGCGCTGTCCTCGACCACGCTCAGCCCCACCGAGCTGACGCGCCTGGCCGATGAGGTCGTGCGGCGGCAGATCGAGGCGGTGAACGGCGTGGGCGAGGCGCGGCTGGCCGGCGGGCTCGAGCGCGAGATCCGCATCTTCCTCCGGCCGGCCGACATGCAGGCGCTCGGCGTGTCCGTCGGCGAGATCATCGGCGCCCTCCAGCGCCAGAACCTGGACGTGCCCGCAGGCCGCGTCGAGCGCGGAACGGGCGAGCAGCTCGTGCGCGTGACCGGGCGGATCACCGACCCGGCCATGTTCGCGGACATCATCGTCGCCACCCGCAACGGCGCACCTGTTCGCCTCGGCCAGGTCGCGCGCGTCGAGGACGGCGCGGCGGAGGAGCGCTCGCTCGCGTTCGTCGACCACACGCGTGCCGTCGCCATTGACGTGCTCAAGGTCAGCGGGGCGAACACGGTGCAGGTCGCCGAAGACGTGAAGGAGCTGATCGCTAAGCTCGGGCCCACCCTGCCCGAGGGCACGCAGCTCTCGATCGTGCGCGACAACTCGGAGTATATCCGCCACATGGTGGACGACGTCATCTTCGAGTTGATCCTCGGCGCGATCCTGACCGTGCTCGTCGTCATGATGTTCCTCAACGACTGGAAGGCGACGGCCATCACGTCGTTCGCGCTGCCGATCTCCGTGATCGCGTCGTTCCTCCTCATGAACGCCCTGGGCTTCACGCTGAACATGCTGACGCTCCTGGGGCTCTCGCTCTCGATCGGTATCCTGGTGGACGACGCGATCGTGGTGATCGAGAACATCGTGCGTCACAGGGAGACGGGCGAGAGCGCGTTCGTCGCCGCCCGGCGCGGCACGCGTGAGATCTTCCTCGCCGTGATGGCGACGACGCTGAGCATCGTCGCGGTGTTCGTGCCGGTCGCCTTCATGGGCGGGATCGTGGGCCGCTTCTTCTACCAGTTCGGCCTGACCGTCGCGTTCGCCGTGCTGGTGTCGCTCTTCGTCTCGTTCACGCTGACGCCCATGCTGTCGGCGCACTGGGGCGTCGAGCCGCACAAGGAGGGGCGCGGCTTCCTCGCGCGTCTGACCGGGCCGATCACCGCGTTCAACGCGTGGTTCGACGCGCAGGCCGACCGCTACCGCGGCGTCATCGCCTGGGCGCTGGGCCACCGCAAGACGACGATGGCCGTCGCGGCGTTGGCGTTCGCCGGCGCGTTCCTGCTGTTCCCGCTCATCGGCGGCGGCTTCATGCCGGACCAGGACAGCAGCCAGTTCGCGGTCTCGTTCGAGACGCCGGAGGGCTCGTCCATCGACTACACGCGCCGCAAGGCCGGCGAGATCATCGCCGCGCTGCGCGAGCTCGATGGCGTGGATTACACGTACACCACCATCGGCGCTGGCACGATGGGCACGGTCAACGCCGGCGAAGTCTACGTGAAGCTCAAGCCCCGGGCCGAGCGCGCGCTGACGCAGGACGAGCTGATGGTGGCCGCGCGCGAGCGGCTCGCCTCGATCTACGGCGTCACGACCGCCGTTCTAGACGCCGGCGGCTTCGGCGGGCCGCAGCGGCCGATCCAGGTGCTCGTGCGCGGGCCGGACGTGAACCGCCTCCAGGAGCTCGCGGACCAGGTCGCCGCGGCCATGAGGGCGATCCCCGGCGTCATCGACGTGGAGAGCTCGATGGGCGAGCCGAAGCCCGAGTACCGCATCGAGGTGAACCGCGACCTGGCGAACGAGCTGGCGCTCGACGTGGGTCAGATCTCGGCCACCGTGCGTCCGCTGCTGGCGGGACAGGTGGCCACGACCTGGGAGGACCCGACGGGTGAGGAGCGCGACGTCGTCGTGCAACTCGCGGCGGACCAGCGCGCATCGCTCGAGGACTTGCTGACGCTCCCCGTCGCGACGGGCCGGCGCACGGAAAGCGGTGCGGCGATCACCGTGCCGCTCGGCCAGGTCGCGCGCGTCGTGCCGGGCACCGCGCCCGCGCAGATCGACCGGCAGGACCTCCAGCGCGTCGTGACCGTCGGCGCCTCGACCACGCCGGAGCTCTCGATCTCGGAGGCCTCTGCGCAGATCGCGCGTGCCATCCAGACGCTGGACGTGCCGCCGGGCTACAGCGTCACGTTCGGCGGCGAGACCGAGGCGCTCCAGGAGACCGTGGGCTACGTGATCGAGGCGCTGCTGCTGGCCGTGATCCTGATCTTCCTGATCCTGGCGAGCCAGTTCGAGAGCTTCACGCAGCCGTTCGCGATCATGCTCTCGCTGCCGCTCTCGCTGGTCGGCGTGCTGCTGGCGCTTCTGGTCACGGACGACACGCTCAACATGATGTCCATGATCGGCGTCATCATGCTGATGGGGCTGGTCACCAAGAACGCGATCCTGCTGGTGGACAACGCGAACCAGCGGCGCAGGGAAGGGAAGGACCGCTGGACGGCGCTGGTCGAGGCTGGACGCGTGCGGCTGCGGCCCATCATGATGACGACCATCGCCATGATCTGCGGCATGCTGCCCATCGCGCTCGGCATGGGCGAGGGCGGCGGCTTCCGCGCGCCGATGGCGCGCGCGGTGATCGGCGGCCTGATCACCTCGACCATGCTCACGCTGATCGTCGTGCCCGTCGCGTACACGTACTTCGACGACTTCGGCGCGTGGGTGCGGCGCGTGGTGCTGCGGCGTGGCGAGGTGGCCGAGGCCCTCGAGCCCGCGGGCGAGCGCGTCAGGCCGGCCCGCGGCAGTGAGCCGGTGCCGGGGAGGGCCGGTGCGTTGACCTGACCTGAACACAGGGGGCGCGCGCCGCCCTGGCGCGCGCCCGGCTGCGAAGCCGGCGATTGTCGGGCGGCGTCGCGTGGAGCATCTTACGCGGGTCGCCCGGCTTCATTTCATTCGGACAGCGGCTCGATCTGTCGGTTGACGGACGCGGCCGCGGCGCTTCCGCAGCGGATGGCGGGAAGCGGGCCGGGTCGAAACGGGAACAGGGAACGGGGAATGAGTGCTTCAGAGGTGACCCTCGAGGTCGAGTGGGAGGGAGGCAAGCGTTACCGTGGCCGCCGGCCGGACGGCCCGGCGCTGCTCCTGGACGGCGCGCGCGAGGCCGCGCCGGGGCCGGTGGACGCGGTGCTCGTCGCGCTCGCCGCATGCTCGGCGATCGACGTCGTCGAGATCCTGGAGAAGCGGCGTACGCCGGCGACGTCGTTGCGGATCCGCGTGGACGCGACCCGCGCGGATGGCACCCCGCGCCGGCTGACCTCGGTGCGCCTGACGTTCCGCGTCGCGACGGCGTCGGAAGCGCACCACGTCGAGCGCGCGGTCGCCCTGTCGCTGGAGAAGTACTGCTCGGTCGCCGCGTCCCTCGCGCCGGACATCCCGATCACGGCCGCGGTCGAGCTCGAGCAGCCGGCGGAGACGAGGCCATGATCGACGCCCTCATCGGGAACACGCCGATGGTCCGCCTCGAGCGCGTCGTCGAGCCGGACATGGCGGAGGTGTGGGTCAAGCTCGAGGGCATGAACCCCGCCGGCTCGATCAAGGACCGCACGGCGCTGGCCCTCGTGCGCAGCGGCGAGGAGAGCGGGCGGCTGCGGCCGGGCGGCACCATCGTCGAGCCGACGTCCGGCAACACCGGCATCGGCCTGGCGCAGATCGCGGCCGCGCGCGGCTACAAGCTGATCCTCTGCCTTCCGGCTTCCATGAGCATGGAGCGCAAGGCGACGCTCCTCGCCTACGGCGCCGAGCTCGTGCTCACCGACCCGGAGCGCCGCATGCTCGCGGCGATCGAGGAGGCGGAGCGCATCCGCGATCGGACCGGCGCGTTCCTGCCCGACCAGTTCTCCAATCCGGCCAATCCGCGCATCCACTACGAGACGACGGCGCCCGAGCTGTGGAACGCGATGCAGGGCCGCATCGACGCGTTCGTGTACGGCAGCGGCACCGGCGGCACGATCAGCGGCGTCGGCCGGTTCCTCAAGGAGCGGGACGCGCGCATCCAGGTCATCGCGGTCGAGCCGGCGCGCTCGGCCGTGATCTCGGGCGAGCCGCGCGGCCAGCACCAGTTCCAGGGCATGGGACCGGGTTTCATCCCGCCGAACCTGGACCTGTCGCTGCTGGACCGCGTGATCAAGGTCTGGGAGGAGGATGCATTCCCGCTCGCCCGGCGGCTCGCCCGCGAGGAGGGGCTGTTCCTGGGGATGAGCAGCGGCGCGATCGTGTGGGCTGCGTTGCAGGTCGCGCGCGAGCTGGGGCCCGGCCGCCGCGTCGCCTGCATCGCGCCGGACTCCGGCGCGCGCTACCTGACCACGCCGCTCTACGCGCCGGAGACGGCGAGCCCGCAGCCGGGGGACACGGGGTGAGCGCGTGAGGGCGCGCGCCGCTCCCCCTCCGCGGGTCGTCGACCCGCGGAGGGGGAGCCGCGCCTAGCTCCGCCTCCGCCCGATCTGGTACTCCTTCGGCGGCTCGGCGCCCATGAGGTGCTTCACGAAGTAATCCCAGCGCCGGCGCGTCATGTAGTTGTCGTCCTCGCCGAACCCGTGCCGCTGGTACGGGAAGATGATCAGGTCGAAGTCCTTGTTCGCCTTGATCAGCGCGTCCACCACGAGGTACGTCGTGTACGGCGGCACGTTGTTGTCCATCGCGCCGTGCGCGATCAGCAGCTTGCCCTTCAGGTTGCTGGCGATGAGCTGGTTGGCCTGCGATTCGTAGTTGTCGCCGCCATCGGTGCTGCGCAGCAGTCCCTGGAACCGCTCGCCCCAGTCGTCCTCATAGCTCCGGTTGTCGTGGTTGCCGGCCTGGGAGACGCCGACCTTGAAGAAGTCCGGGTAGCGGAACATCGCTGCTGCGGTCGCGAAGCCGCCGCCAGAATGCCCCCAGATGCCCGCCCGCTCGATGTCGATCCAGGGGTAGCGCTCCGCGAGCTGGCGCATGCCCGCGATCTGGTCGGGAATCGTGTTGTCGCCCATGTTGCCGTAGTAGAAGTCGGCGAACGACTTGGAGCGCCACTCCGTCCCCATGCCGTCGATCGCGACGACGACGAACCCCAGCTCCGCGAGCGCCTGGTGGTCGCGCCGGGCGGGCAGGAAGTTGCGCGTTCCGACGCTGCTCCCCCACGGCCCCGGGTAGATGTAGTTGACGATCGGGTACTTGGCCGTGCTGTCGAGCTGCGTGGGCGTGAACATCAGGCCGTACAGGTCGGTCTTGCCGTCGCGCGCCTTGACCACGATCGGCGTGGGCGGCTTCCAGCCGATGGCGAGGAGCCGCGAGATGTCGGCGCGCTCGAGCTCGGTGACCAGCCGGCCGTCGCGCGTGCGGCGCAGCACGCTCACCGGCGGCTCGGTGGGCGTCGAGTACGTGTCCACGAAGTACCGGCCGTCCGGCGAGAGCGCGATGTTGTGGTTCGCGTTCTCCGGCGTGAGCAGCTGGAGGCCCTGGCCGTCCATGCCGATCCGGTAGAAGTGCTGGAAGTACGGGTCCCGCCCCGACTCGCGGCCAACGCCCGTGAAGTAGAGGACGCGGTTCTGCTCGTCCACGTGGATCAGCTCCGCGACGTTCCAGGCGCCGCGCGTGATCTGGCGCTTCAGCTCGCCCGTGCGCAGGTCATAGAGGTACAGGTGCCCCCAGTCATCACGCTGGGACCACCACAGCACCTCGTTGGAGGCCGGCAGCACCCGCCAGTTGGGCGTGCCGATCGCCGCGAATCCGGACTGGAACTGCGTGGGCGACCGCTCCTCGAGGACCGTGCGCACGGCGCCCGTCGATGCGTCGGCCACGCGCAGGATCGCGTGCTTGTGGTCCCGCGAGGAGCTGACGAACGCCAGGTGCGATGCGTCAGGATACCATTGCACGTCCAGGAAGCGGGTTCCCTCGGCGACGTGGTCGCTGATCGTCGAACGGTGCGGATCGGGCGGCATCTGGAGCCGGATCACCCGCCCGGACTCGACCTCGATGATCACGCGGTGGATCCGGAAGATCACGCTGTCGCCGGGCAGGGGATAGCGCCACGACTCCAGCTCCGGCGCGCCGACCTTCGCCCGGACCAGGTACATCTTGCTCACGCCGCGGGCATCGTGCTGGAAGGTCGCGATCTTCTTCGAGTCCGGAGACCAGAGGAGCACCGGCGCATCGCTCCGGATCCAGCCTGCGTTGTTCGTGGCGTACCCGAAGTCCTCGACGCCGTCCGTCGTGAGCGCCCGGTCCTCGCCCGTGCGCAGGTCCCGGACCCAGAGGTTGTGGTCGCGGATGTAGGCGGCGTACCGGCCGTCCGGCGAGGTCACGGAGTTGGGCGGCGGGTCGAACGCGGCGCCCGCCGCCTGGGCCGCGCACGTGTAGGTGGCCAGGCTGCATTGGAGCTGGCGGTCGGCGATCGTGACCGTGACCTCGCGCCCGGCGCGCGAGAACTCCAGGTCGCGGATCGGCAGGGCCTCCGGATCCAGGCGTGTCCCCAGAGCCGCGCCCAGCGCGGAGGCGAGCCGTGCGTGGTCGAACGCGAGCGCGCGCGTGCCGCGTGCGGGGTCGACCAGCACGAACTCCGCGCCCTCCGCCGTCGTCCGTCGGTACCAGAACCGGCCATCCTCCAGCCAGGTCGGCGGGCTCGCCACGCCCGTGACCAGGCCCGCGACGTTGGCGGGGAGGAACCGCTCGGCGCGCGCGTAGTCCTCGGCGGTGAGGCGGCGCCGCTCCTGCGCCGCGAGCGGCGCGGCGGCGAGCAGCAGGACGAGAATGGAGATCCGGGCGGCGATCCGTCGGTCTTGCCCGCGTCGGCTGGCGTGGCGCATGGCTGTCTCCGCGTCGTGGTGTGGTGCGATTCGGCGGAAAGATAACGTGTTCGGGCCGTCGGGGCACCCCGCCGGCGGGTCCGGCCGCCGCGCCGCATCGGGGCCCGCTCAGCGCGGCGCGCCGGCGGGGAAGAGGGACGGAGGTCCGAGCCCGCCGCGGCGGAGGGTGAACAGGTACGCCGCCATGTCCCGCGCCGCCGCCTCATCCACGCCCAGGTCCGGCATCGCCGTCCCCGGCTCGATGGCCTGCGGCGTCATGATCCAGCGCATCAGGTTCTCCGGTGTGTTGACCAGCGAGCCCGCGATGTAGCGGCGCTCGGCCCAGCCCGTGAGCGGCGGGCCGACCAGGGCGTCCGCTCCTTTGACGCCCGGGATCGCGTGGCACGCCCCGCAGCCGTAGGCGGCCAGCAGGGACGCTCCTCTTTCCGCATCGCCGCCGGGCACCGCCGGCGCCCGGCTCGCCGGCGCGTCGCTGCAGCCGAGCGCGCCCACCGTGGCGAGCAGCGCCGTCACGGCCGCCGCGGCGCGTCGGCGCGGCTTCCTCGCGCGCGCCGCGAGCGTCGTGCGGGGCGTCGTCGCCCCTCTCACGGCGCACCTCCCACGGCGAGCGGCTCGCCCGCGCTGCACTCGGACAGGAAGATGGGCGGCAGGCCGGCCAGCAGGATGATCAGCAGGAACAGCCCGGCCGCGACCATGCCGATCACGAGCAGGAAGCCGGTTGCCCAGCCTCGCGGGTCGCTCAGCGCCGCGTCCCACGGTTGCCCATCCACGTGCTCGCGCCAGGCGCGCCATGCGACCAGGCCCGAGCCCGCAGCGGCCGCGGCCGCCAGCACGGTGGCGCCCGCGAGCGCGATGCCCAGCCCGGGCCAGCCGGTGTTGCAGAACAGTGCGACGAGGAAGTAGCTGACGAGCAGATGCAGTGACCACGCGATCGGCCCGCCGAAGACGGCGACGAACAGCCGCCCCCAACCGAACGGCGGCTCACGCGCGATGAACCGGCCTTCGCCCACCCGGGTGCGCATCGCCTCACCACAGCCGCGGCGTCACGTACAGCGTGACGAACACCGCCGCCCAGCTCGCTGCCGAGAACAGCGCGACCAGCGCCGCGTTGAACGCGACGCCGTGCCCGCGCGGGTCGCGGGGCGCCGCCCACGCCCACGCCGCCGCCACGCCCATCATCACGAACACCAGCGCCATCACGGCCCACTGGAATCCGACAAGCCCCACGAACGCGGAGGCGTACGCGCTCGAGGAGGGCGATACGTCCATCCCGAGGTAGGCGACGATGGTCAGCGCGGTGAACACAGCGCTCAGCAGCATCGCGGCGGCCGTCCAGAGCCGGCGCGCGCCCTTCCGCTCCACCCGCAGCGCCGCGCGGAGCAGAGCCAGGCCGGCGCCGGCGACGGCCGCGGCGAGCGCGGTCGCGATCGCCGGCAACCGCAGGTCGGGCGCCGTCGGCGGCCAGTCGGACGAGCCGTTGCCCAGGTAGAAGTAGCTGGTGATGAAGGTGACGAGCGCGGTGAGCAGCACCACGATCAGCACGCCCGTGCCCCACGCGCCGTTCGCCAGCGGGCCTGCCACCGCGAGCGGCAGCCGATCCTCCCGCGCCCCGGTGCCGATCTCCTCGATCGCCAGCCGCTCCGTCTTCGCCGGCCAGAACCAGCCGGCCGTGCTGACCGCCGTGATCGCGGCGCCGACGCCGAGCGTGATCAGGCTGTCCAGCAGCGCGCCCGCGAGCAGCACCACGAAGGCGACGGACATGACGAACGGCCAGATCGTCGGGCTGGGGACGTGCACCAGCGCCAGCGGCCGCCCATCCAGCACGGACACGACGAGAGCCCCGCGCCAGCCGGTCGGCGCCACGTCCAGCGGCTCGAGCAGCTTGCGCGTGCGCGCGTCCACGGGGTCCAGCGAGTCCTGCTCCCACAAGGGGTGGCGCGAGCGCACCACCGGGATCCGCTCGAACTGCGCGTTCGGCGGGGGCGAGGTCTCCGACCACTCGAGCGTGTCCGCGTCCCATGGGTTCGCGCCCGCGGGCCGGCCGCGCCGGAAGCTCACCAGCACGTTGACCAGGAAGAGGGCGATGCCGAGCGCGAAGCCGTATGCGCCGATGGTCGAGACCATGTTGAGCGAGCCGACGCCCAGCTCCTCCGGGTAGGTGTAGACGCGGCGGGGCATCCCGAGCAGCCCCGAGATGTGCATGGGGAAGAACGCCACGTTGAACGAGACGAACATCAGCCAGAAGTTCCACTTGCCGAGCCGCTCGTCTAGCAGGCGTCCCGTGATCTTGGGCAACCAGTAGTACAGCCCCGCGAACAGCGGGAAGACCACCCCGCCGATTAGCACGTAATGGAAGTGCGCGACCACGAAGTACGTGTCGTGCACCTGCGCATCGAACGGCATCGCGCCCACCATCACGCCCGTGAGCCCGCCCGCCACGAAGATGATGATGAAGCCGACCACGAAGAGCAGCGGCGTGCGCCACAGCGGCCGGCCGGTCCACAGCGTCGCGATCCAGCTGAAGACCTGGATGCCGTTGGGGATCGCGATGAGGAAGCTGGCCGCCACGAACAGGCCCATCGCGACCGGCGAGAGGCCCGTGGTGAACATGTGGTGGACCCACAGCCCGAAGCTGATGAACCCCGTCGCCAGCAAGGCCAGCACCACGAGCGTGTAGCTGACGATCGGCCGCCGCGCGAACGCCTGCACCACGTGCGTCACGATGCCCACCGCCGGGATGAACATGATGTAGACCTCGGGGTGGCCGAACACCCAGAACAGGTGCTGCCACAGCAGCGGCTCGCCGCCCGCCTCCGGCTTGAAGAACGCGGTCAGCCCCTTGCGGTCCAGCTCGAGCATCAGCGTGCCGACGATCAGCGGCGTGAACGCGAAGACGATCATCACGGCAACGATGAGCATCGCCCACGCGAACATCGGGATGCGGTGCATTGCCATGCCCGGCGCGCGCATGCGCAGCACGGAGATCATGATCTCGGCCGCGGCGCCCATCGCCGCGATCTCCGCGACGCTCAGCCCGATATCCCAGAAGTCCATGTTGATGCCGGGCGAGTACTCGATGTTCGTGAGCGGCACGTAGGCGAACCAGCCGCCGTTCGGCGCCGCGCCGAACAGGAAGCTGCTGAAGATGAACAGCCCGCCGAAGATGAAGGTCCAGAGACTGAGCGCGGTGAGCCGCGGGAAGGGGAGGTCGCGCGTGCCCAGCATGAGGGGCAGCATGTACGTCGCGATGGCCTCGGTGAACGGGATGACGAAGAGGAACATCATCGTCGTCCCGTGCATGGTGAAGAGCTGGTTGTACGTCTCCGGGTCGACCACCGTGCTGCCGGGGCGCGCGAGCTGGGTGCGCATCACGAGCGCCAGCAGCCCGGCTGCCAGGAAGAACGAGAACGACGAGGCCATGTAGCGGTGCGCGACCGGGATGTTGTTGATCTCCCGGACGATGCCGTTGATGCCGCGCGGGCTGTCCCAGACCTTCCGGAACCGTTCCGCCTTCTCCTCGTCGTGGGGACGGATGACCGGTGCGGTGCTCATCGGCCGGCTAGCG
>DATCLK010000231.1:0-5644 GCA_036563975.1 Longimicrobiales bacterium
GACCATCCTGGATCTCCAGGCGTCCCAGGTCGCGCTGACCGAGGCGGAGATCGAGTGGGTGCGCGCTCGCCAGGAGCTGGGGATCTCGGTCGCCCGGCTCGAGGCCGTGCTCGGCCGCTCACTCGAACGATGACGAATCACCGGTTGCCGCGGCGCTGGGCAACGCATGGCGCCGCGCGCGGCGGAGGCGGTGGAGAGCGAATGGTGAACCTCATCCCCCAGGACGACGGAACACGGTCCGGCGTCCGCGTGCGCCGGTGCGCGCGGACGCCGGCGAGCGCCGTGCTGCTGCTCGCCTTCGTGGCGGCCTGCGGCGATGGCGATGCCTCGCCACAGGCCAGCGGCGCCGGGGCCGCTGGCCCGCGGGTCGCAGCGGTCGAGACAGGCCCGGTCGTGCTCGGCACCATCCGGCGCGAGGTCACGGTTTCCGGCATCATCGAGCCGATCCGCACGGTGGGGGTGAACGCGCAGATCGGCGGCGCCGTGCTGTCCGTGCATGTGGAAGAAGGCTCCGAGGTGCGGCCCGGCATGGTGCTCGCCCGGCTGGACGACCGCGAGATCGCCGCGCAGGTCGCGAGCGCGGAGGCGAACTTCCGCGTGGCCGAGGCCAACTTCCAGCGCGCCGAGCGGCTACGCGAGCGCCAGGTCATCACCTCCGCCGAGTACGACCGCGACCGCGCCGCCTACGAGGCCGCCCGGGCGCAGCTCGAGCAGCTCCGCACGCGCCTGGGCTACGCGACGGTCCACGCGCCGGTCGCCGGCATCGTCACCGCGAAGCTGGTCGAGGCGGGCGACATCGTCGCGCCGCAGACCCGGCTCTTCGAGATCGCCGAGGTCTCGACCATGGTCGTGCGCGTGCGTGTCTCGGAGCTGGACGTCGTCCACCTCAAGGAGGGCGACGTGGTCGCCGTCGTGCTCGACGCGTTCCCCGACCGCAGGCTGCGCGGCCGCATCCGCCGCATTTACCCGGCAGCCGACCCGGCGACGCGGCTCGTCCCCGTCGAGGTCGCGCTCGAGGGCGCGGACGCCTCCGTGGCGCGGCCCGGGTTCCTCGCGCGGGCGACCTTCACGCTCGAGGAGTTCGAGAACGTGCCGCTCGTGCCGGCGAGCGCGATCGTCGGCAGCGCCGGCGCCGAGGCCGTCTTCGTCGTCGAAGATGGGAAGGCGGTGCGCCGCCAGGTCCGCACCGGCTTGACCTCCGGGGGTCAGGTCCAGATCCTCGCGGGGCTCGATGCCGGTGACACGGTCGTCGTTACCGGCGGCAACGTGTTGCGCGAGGGAATGGCGGTGCGCGTGGTCAACCGGCCGGCCGTCGGCGAGAACTCGGGCGCACTGCCGGTCGGCGCGGACGTGCCGCCCGGCGTGCGGCCCGGATCGGCCGCCACGGACGGGGCGGCGGCGCGGCCGGCACTCCCGGGCGATGAAAGGAGGGCTCCCGGATCATGAGCCAGGGCGATCCCGGGCGGCGGCACAACAACATCTCCAGCTTCTCGATCCGCCGACCCATCGGCATCATCATGCTGACCTCCGTGGTGCTGGTGCTCGGCGGCTTCTTCCTGTCCGGGCTGCCGCTGGACCTGCTGCCCACCGTCGTCTACCCGCAGCTCCGGGTGGGCGTCACCAACGCGGGCGTCGAGCCGGAGGTGCTCGAGGAGACCATCGCCAAGCCGCTCGAGGCCGCGCTCGCCGTCACCGAGGACCTGGTCCGCATCGAGACCGAGATCCAGGAAGGCCGCGTCGGCATCAACCTCCACTTCGGGTACGGCACGGACATCGACTTCGCGCTCCAGGACGCGGCGAAGAACCTCGAACGCGCACGAGGCCGACTCCCCGAAGAAGCCGACCCGCCGACGATCTTCAAGTTCGACCCGCAACAGCAGCCGGTCTTCGAGGTCGCGTTCTCCTCGCCCACGCGCGACCTCATCTCCTTGCGCGACTGGGTGGACAACCGCCTGCGCCCGCAGCTCCTGACCATCGAGGGCGTCGCCTCCGTGGACGTTGCCGGCGGGCTCATCCGCGAGATCCAGGTCGTGCTGGACCCTGAGCGGCTGCGCTCCTACGGCCTGACCGTGTCCCAGGTCATCGACGCGTTGCGCGCCGCGAACCAGGACGTGGCCGCGGGTCGCCTCACCTCCGAGGACCTCGAGCTGGTGGGCAAGACGGCGGGCAAGTTCCGCAGCGTGGATGACATCCGCGCGGTGTTGCTGAACCTCCCGGGCGGCGGGCGTATTCCGCTCACGGAGGTGGCCGCGGTGCGAGACACCAGCCGCGAGCAGCGCTTCTGGGCGCGGCTGAACGGCGTGCCGGCCGTGCGCATGAGCATCCGCAAGCAGCCGGACGCCAACACCGTCACCGTCGCGGAAGGCGCGAAGGAGCGCCTCGCCTCGCTCTACGAGGGCGGCTTCTTCCCGCCGGACATCGAGTACGTCACGTTGCGCAACCAGGCGGACTTCATCCGCAACTCGGTCAACGCCGTGCGGGACGCGGCCGTGTTGGGCGGCGGGCTGGCCATGCTCATGGTGCTCCTGTTCCTGGGCTCGCTCCGCAAGACCTTCATCATCGGCACGGCCATCCCGATCGCGATCATGGCGACGTTCGTCATGATGGGCCTCGGCGACCTCACGCTGAACATCATGTCGCTGGGCGGCCTCGCGCTCGGCGTGGGGCTGCTCATCGACAACTCCATCGTGATGCTGGAGAACATCTTCCGGCGTCACAAGGAGGGGATCGCGGATCCCGAGGAGGCGGCGCACGAGGGCGCGGCCGAGGTGCAGAGCGCGCTCATCGCCTCGACCACGACCAACCTGGCAGCGGTCCTGCCGTTCCTCCTCATCAGCGGGCTCGCCGCCCTGATCTTCCGCGAGCTGATCCTCACCATCTCGTTCGCCATCGGGGCGTCGCTGCTGGTCGCGCTCACCCTCGTGCCCATGCTCTCCGCGCAGCTCGCCAAGGTGCGCTTCAGCAGCGGCATCGAGCGCTGGAAGCCGCTGGTCGCCGTGGACCGGCTGGTGGACGCCGGGCGCCGCGGGTACCGACGCATCGGCGGGCAAGTGCTCCGGTGGCGCTGGGCCGTGCTGTCCCTGTCCGTCCTCTCGCTGGTGGGCGCCTGGGCGCTAACGCGCAACCTCGGCAACGAGTTCTTGCCGCAGGTCGACGACGGCAACGTCGGCGTGTTCCTGCGCCTCCCGCCCGGCGCGACCGCGCTGGAAACGAACCGCGTCGCCCAGGAGATCGAGGCGCTCGTCGCCGAGATGCCCTACGTCCGTCACGTCTTCACTAACGCCGGCGGCTTCGGCTTCGGCGGCTCGACGGCTGAGCAGGCGGGTCGCGGCAACCTGGACATCTACATCGGCCGCCCGTCCGAGCGGGACATGACGGCCGACGAGTGGGTGCGGCAGCTCCAGGCCAAGATCGACGAGCGCGGCTTCCCCGGTGCCCGGATCTTCGTGCGCCCGCCGCGGATACGCGGGTTGCGCACATCCGTGTCGGGCGAGGACGTCGCCATCACGATCCAGGGCGAGGACCTGGCCGAGCTCCGGCGTATCGGCCTCGACATCCTCAACGTCCTCCAGGGCATCCCCGGCCTCCAGAACCTGCAGCCATCGGCCGAAGAGGCGAGCCCTGAGCTGGCCATCGAGCTCGAGCGCGAGCGCGCGGCCTACCTCGGCCTCAACGTCGCCACGGTCGGCCAGACCGTCCGCACCGCGCTGGATGGCACCATCGCCACCCGCTACACGGAGGGGAACAAGGAGTACGACGTCCGCGTGATGTTCGAGCGCGACAAGTTCAGGAGCCCGGAGGACGTCGCCGCGATCGCTCTGTTCCCCGGCATGGCAGGCAGGCCGCCCATCTACCTGCGCGATGTCGCGCGGGTCTACACCTCGCTCGGGCCCACGACCATCAACCGCGAGAACCAGAACCGCATCTTCCGGGTGACCGGCGACGTGCTCACCGAGGTCGCGTCCATCGGCGAGGTCAACGACTCGATCCGCGCGCGCCTGGCCGGTTACACGCTGCCAGACGGCTACTCGCTGATCATTGGAGGCGAGGAGGAGGCGATCCGGGAGAACAACCGGCAGCTCGCCATCGTCATCTTGCTCGCGGTCTTCCTGGTCTTCGTGGTGATGGCCGTCCAGTACGAGAGCCTGGTCAACCCGTTCGTGATCATGTTCGCGATCCCGCTCTCGCTGATCGGCGTGGGCATCGCACTGTGGATCGCGCAGGTGCCGCTCAGCGCGCCCGTGTTGCTGGGCGTGATCCTGCTCGCAGGCATCGTGGTGAACAACTCGATCCTGCTGGTCGAGTACGCGGAGCAGTTCCGCAAGGAGCGGGGCGGCTCGCTGGAGGAGGCGGTCATCGACGCGGGCGCGGTCCGGCTGCGGCCCATCCTGATGACGACGCTCACCACGGTGCTGGGGATGCTACCGCTGGCGTTCGGGCTGGGCGAGGGGTCGGAGATGATGCAGCCGCTGGCGGTCGCCGTCATCGGCGGGCTCACCGTCTCGACCGTGCTGACGCTGTTCGTGGTCCCCTGCGCATACGTCATCTTCAACCGCGGCGCGGAGCGGGTGCGGGTGTGGCTGACGGGCCGGCCCGCCGTGGCCGCTCCCGCCCCGGCCCAGCCGGAGGCAGTGGCAGGCGACTAGGCGGCCGGAAAGCGGCCGCCTGCCGGCCGGGTGGGGACGTGATGTCCACGAAAGGCGCGCACGTCCCCCGGCCACGATCCCCGGCCGCGCGCCAGGGCAGCCGTGCGCGCCCGGATCCCGCGTCAGCCCTGCCGCGCCGCCCGCCGCGCGAGCACCCGCGCCCGCCGACGCCACCGCTTGACCGACCACCGCCCTCCGCCCGCCTCCGCCAGCGCCGCGACGGCGTTGGCCGCGCGCGCGCCTTCGGCGGCCCAGCCCGCCCGCAGCGCGATCAGGTACGACGCACGGCAGAGCGCGAAGGCGCTGGCGAAGTGGCTCAGTCGTTCCGCCTCCCGGCTCGCCCCGATTAGCACGCCGCACACCACCCGGGGCGGCCGCGGCCCGCTGATCTCCGCGAGCGCCATCAGCCAGCGCCGCTCGGCGAATTGCGGCGGCACGGCGGCCACGTACTCGACCGCCGCCGCCCGCTCCGCTTCGAGGCCCGCGCCCCGCAACTCGCCGGCGAGCCAGCCCAGCAGCAGCCGCACGGTTGCGTAGCGCGCCAGGACCAGCGCGGTCTCCGCCACGTCCCCTGCGCAGAGCTCCAGGTCCTCGAGCACCGTCCGCCCGTCGAACGCCTCGTCCTCCTGCTCCCACGGCTCCAGCGGTCGCCGCCGACGCGGCTCTGTCTCCTGCACGCCGCCGCTCTGCGGCCAGACCGGGCCCAGCCGCCGGCCACGCCGGCTGAAGGGCCAGTCGAGCAACGACTCGCGCATGCGCTCCGTCCTTCCCTCAGGGGTCCGTTACTTCCGGGGGTCCGCTTCCAAGATGAAGGGTGGGCTGACGGAAGGCCATGGCGCGATGGGACAACCGATTGCGCGATGTTGACCGTCGTTGTATCGTTTTTTCACTGGGATCGGAGTGCTTGCGGGAGGTCTCGTGCCGAAGGAAGCCATCGAGATCGAAGGGGTCGTCAAGGAGGTCCTGCCCAACGCCACCTTCCGCGTCGAGCTGGAGAA
>DATCLK010000232.1:0-2085 GCA_036563975.1 Longimicrobiales bacterium
CCGAAGAAGGCCTCCTCGACCACGCGGGCAATGCCGCCCGGCACGCCCTGGTAGTTGCTGAACACGACGTAGCCCGCGTCCAGGTCCGGGAAGTAGACGAACGTGGAGCTGTGTGCGACGTCGTTGCCGCCGTGCTGCCAGCGCCGAAGGCCGCGCCTCGTGTCGAGGAACAGGCCCAGGCCGTAGTTCGTCGGCGTCCCGTTCGTCAACACGCCCGACGTCGTCAGCTCGCGGATCACCTCCGGCCCACCCAGCTCCGCCGTGCGGAAGTTGCGCATCCACTTCGCCATGTCGCCGGGCGTCGTGTACATGCCGCCCGCACCCATGGCATTGTGCAGGTCGCGGACTTCGCGGAAGCCCTCCTCGCTCGGGATGTAGCCGATCGAGCGGCCGGGGATGATCTGGCCGGGGTTCGTGCGCACCCACGTCTTCGTCATGCCGAGCGGCAGGAACACCTCCTCGCGCATCCACTGCGCGAACGGCCGCCCGGTCACTCGCTCGACCACGAGGGCGGCCAGGCTGAACGCCGAGTTGTTGTAGTTGAACTCGGCGCCCGGCTCGTTCTGGAGCGCCGGCTGCCGCTGGATCACCTTGATCACCTCATCGGGCGCGATGTAGTCGCCCTCAAGAATCCGACGCCCCGCGAGGAGCAGCGTGTTGATGAACTCGCGGTAGCCGGTGGTGTGGGACAGCAGGTGACGCAACGTGATCTTCCGGCCGAAATCCGGAAGCTCCGGAATGTACTTCCGCACGTCGTCGTCCAGCGACAGCACGCCCCGCGACGCCAGCAGCGCCAGCGCGAAGCCGGTGAACTGCTTCGACGTCGAGCCGATGTTGGTCGGCGTCTCCGGCGTGAATGGGATTCCGTGCGTGAGGTCCGCGGCGCCGTACGCCTTCACGAACACCAGCTCGCCGTTCCGGATGACCCCCACGACGGCCCCCGGCGTGTCCTCCGCCAAATACGCGGCCGCCTGGTCCACCTTCCCCTCGGGCGTGGTCGCCACCGGCTCGGACCGCGTGAGCTGCACCCGCACCGGGCCGCCGGCGCCGTTCACGGACGCCACCTCGATCCGGTGCCGGCCGGCCGCCCGCGTCGTGAAGACGAACATCTCCGGGGCGCCGCGCCCCAGGCGTGACGCCCTTTCCAGGCGTTCGCCGTCCGGGCCCGTCACGGTCACTGCCACGTCGACGGCGTTCTGCTCCACCCGCCCGGCCACGAAGTGGCCGTCCGGCAGATCCAGCTCGAACCGGAGGGTGTCGCCCGCGGCCAGGGCCGTGGTGACGGGCTGACC
This sequence comes from Longimicrobiales bacterium, assembly GCA_036563975.1. Classification (GTDB taxonomy): domain Bacteria; phylum Gemmatimonadota; class Gemmatimonadetes; order Longimicrobiales; family RSA9; genus RSA9. Next base: position 1,293 of record DATCLK010000232.1, read on the forward strand.
GACCTCGAGGCGCCCGGGCTGTTGGGCGCCCGCGCTGGCGGCGCAGAGGAGAAGCAGGATCGAGGCTCTGACAGTCGAGGCTCTCATCGGGGCAGTCCTGATCGGGGGTGACCGGCGCTGCCGGCAGGGTGCCGGGATTTTGGTTGACAAATTGGTATACAAGGCAGAGCGGCGCAAGGACAGGGCGTAGGCAGCCCTCAGTCTCCCGGGCATCCGGGGCGGTTGCCAGGACGAGCGGCGCGGGCCGGCCGCGTGGTCCCCGGCCATCCGCGCCGTTCCGGGCAATGGGGGCAGTTTCGAGGACGAGCGACGCGGGCCGGCCGCCGACCCGGCCCTTCCCCGCCGGCCTCTACGCGGTCGCCTCCGGCACGAACTCGAGCACGAACGCGCCGTCCGCGAGCCACTCGCGCGCGGCGCGCCGCACGTCCTCGGCGGTCGCGCCTGCAGCGCGCCGGAGCATCACATCGATGCTGGCGGGATCGCCGTACAGCAGCTCGCCGACGCCCAGCAGCAGGGCCTTGCCCGCGAGCGTCGCCAGCTCCTGATCGATCCGGCTCCGGTACACGGCCCTGGCCTCCTCCAGCTCCGCAGCGCTCGGGCCGGTCGACGCGAATCGCGCGACCTCCTCCTGGACGACTCCCGCGATCGCGGCCAGGCGAGAGGGCGATGCCGCGGTGATGTCGATCATCACCTGGCCGCCGAGCTCGCGCAGCTCGGTGGCTTCGTCCACCTGCAAGGCGAGCGTGTCCGCCAGCAGCCGCGCCCGGGCGCGCTCCGCGATCACCGAGATCGC
>DATCLK010000233.1:0-19563 GCA_036563975.1 Longimicrobiales bacterium
CTCCTGGTTTGATTCGGCCCGAACCTGAACGGAATCATGGCCAGCACCGATACACAGCTTCGCGCGAGCGAGATCAAGGACATCCTCCTCAAGCAGATCGAGTCCTACGAGGAGGAGCTGCACGTCGAGGAGGTCGGCGAGGTCCTTGAGGTCAAGGACGGCGTCGCCCGCATCTACGGGCTGACGAGCGCGATGGCGAGCGAGATGCTCGAGATCACCTCCTCCGAGACGAACGAGACGGTGACCGCCCTGGCGCTCAACCTCGAGGAGGACAACATCGGCGCCGTCGTCATGGGCGACTGGACGGTCCTGCGCGAGGGCGATCAGGTGAGGCGGACCGGCCGCGTGCTCGACGTGCCGGTCGGCGCGGGCTACCTCGGCCGTGTCGTCAACCCCCTGGGCGAGCCGCTGGACGGCAAGGGCCCCATCGAGCCGATCGAGGGCAGGCGGCAGATCGACATCGTCGCCCCCGGCATCGTGCTGCGCCAGCCGGTGAAGGAGCCGCTCCAGACGGGGCTGAAGGCGATCGACTCGATGATCCCGATCGGGCGGGGGCAGCGTGAGCTGATCATCGGCGACCGCGGCACGGGGAAGACGGCAGTCGCGATCGACACGATCATCAATCAGCGTGACACGGACGTCATCTGCGTCTATTGCGCGATCGGCCAGCGGGCGGGGAAGGTCGCGTCGGTCGTGGAGACGTTGCGCGAGCACGGCGCGATGGACAAGACGATCGTGGTGGTTGCCAACGCGAGCGATCCCGCCGCGCTGCAGTACATCGCACCCTATGCCGCGTGCGCGCTGGCCGAGCACTTCATGTGGCAGGGGAAGCACACGCTCGTCGTCTACGACGACCTCACCAAGCAGGCGCAGGCCTACCGGCAGATCTCGCTGGTCCTGCGGCGTCCGCCGGGGCGCGAGGCGTACCCGGGCGACGTCTTCTACCTGCACTCGCGGCTGCTGGAGCGCGCCGCCAAGCTCTCGGACGAGTACGGCGGCGGGTCGCTCACGGCGCTGCCCATCATCGAGACGCAGGCCGGAGACGTCTCGGCTTACATCCCGACCAACGTGATCTCGATCACGGACGGCCAGATCTTCCTAGAATCGGATCTGTTCTACGCGGGCGTGCGGCCGGCCGTGAACGTCGGGATCTCCGTCTCCCGCGTGGGTGGCTCGGCGCAGATCAAGGCGATGCGCAAGGTCGCCGGTCGGCTGCGCCTGGACCTCGCCCAGTACCGTGAGCTCGAGGCCTTCGCCCAGTTCGGGTCGGAGCTCGACCCGGCGACCCAGCGGCAGCTCGCGCGGGGGCAGCGCACCGTCGAGGTGCTCAAGCAACCGCAATACGCGCCGATGCCGGTCGAGCACCAGGTGATGATCCTGTACGCCGTGACCAACGGCTTCCTGGATGACGTCCCGGTCGATCGCATTCGCGCGTGGGAGGCCGGCTTCCACGAGTTCATGCGCGACCGGCACCCGGAGGTCGGCGAGGCGATCCGCACGACGAAGGACCTGTCCGAGGAAACGGAGAAGCAGCTCGTGGCCGCGATCCGCGAGTACAGCGCCACGTTCGCGGCCCAGGCCACGGCGCCCAAGAGGGCCTGATCATGGCGAAGGTCCGGGAGATCCGCCGGCGCATCCGCTCCATCGAGAACACGCGTCAGATCACGCGGACGATGGAGATGGTCGCCACCTCGAAGCTGAAGCGGGCGACCGACCGGGTGTACGCCGCCCGCCCGTACGCGCAGCGGCTGGGCGAAGTGATCGCACGGCTCTTGGACCCTGAGCTGCGCGAGCGCTACCCGTTGCTGCGCCAGCCGCCCGCGGTGCGTCGCGCCGCCGTCGTGTTGCTGACGGCGAACCGCGGGCTCGCGGGCGCGTTCAATGCGAATCTGATCCGGGAGGCGCGTGGCCTGATCCAGCGCCTGCGTGAGGACGGGGTGCAGGTGGACCTGCACGTGTTCGGCAAGAAGGGGATCGCGTTCTTCCGCTTCCTGCGCGAGCCGCTCGCCACCGCACGCACCGACATCACGGACCGGCCCAGCATCGACGATGCCGCCTCGATCGTCGACCCGCTCGTGGCGGAGTTCGAGCGCGGAGAGCTCGACGCGGTGTACGTGGTCTACGCGCAGTTCCGCTCCGCGCTGTCGACGCCGCCCGCAGTGCTCCGCATCTTGCCGGTCGAGCCGCCGGCGCAGCGGGAGGGCTCCGGGACGGCCAACTACATCCTCTCGCCGTCCGCGGACGAGATCCTGTCGCGGCTGTTGCCGCTCTACGTGCGCAACAGCGTGTACCGCGCGCTCGTCGAGACGGCCGCGGCGGAGCAGGGCGCGAGGCGGACGGCCATGAAGAACGCGTCGGACAACGCCGGCGAGATGCTGGAAGTGCTCCGGCGCACGTACAACCGGGCCCGACAGGCCCAGATCACACAGGAGATCGCCGAGATCGTGGGCGGCGCCGCCGCTCTGGAGTAGCGCCGGCCCCGTATCGACCGGTTCGCGACCCGCGCGCGCCGCGGGCAACCGGGGGAGAACGAAGGAATGGCAAAGAACATCGGGAAGGTCGTGCAGGTCATCGGCCCGGTCATCGACGTGGAGTTCAGCTCCGAGGACCTGCCCGAGATCTACAACGCACTGCGGCTGCGAGGGCGACCGGCGAACGGTGGGCCCGAGATCGACCTCGTCGCGGAGGTGCAGCAGCACATCGGCCGCAACCAGGTCCGCGCCGTGGCCATGTCCTCGACCGACGGCGTGACGCGTGGCATGGAGGTCGAGGACACCGGCGGGCCCATCACCGTCCCCGTCGGGAAAGCCGCGCTCGGCCGGATTCTCAACGTCATCGGCGAGCCCGTGGACATGCAGGGGCCGCTTCCGCCGGACGTGGAGCGCTGGCCGATCCACAGGGAGCCGCCGCGCTTCACGGCGCTCGAGCCGAAGACCGAGATCTTCGAGACCGGGATCAAGGTCATCGACCTCATCGCCCCCTACGTGAAGGGTGGGAAGACCGGCTTGTTCGGCGGCGCCGGCGTCGGCAAGACGGTCGTGATCATGGAGCTCATCCGCAACATCGCGGCTGAGCACGGCGGGCGGTCCGTCTTCTGCGGCGTGGGCGAGCGCACCCGCGAGGGCAACGACCTGTGGCTCGAGATGAAGGAGTCCGGCGTCATCGACTCGACGGCCCTCGTCTACGGCCAGATGAACGAGCCGCCGGGAGCCCGCCTGCGCGTCGGCCTCGCCGGCCTCACCATCGCCGAGTACTTCCGCGATGTCGAGAAGCAGGACGTGCTGCTCTTCATCGACAACATCTTCCGCTTCACGCAGGCGGGATCCGAGGTCTCGGCGCTGCTTGGCCGCATGCCCTCCGCAGTGGGCTACCAGCCCACGCTGGGCACCGAGATGGGTGAGCTGCAGGAGCGGATCACCTCGACGCGCGACGGATCGATCACTTCGGTGCAGGCGATCTACGTCCCGGCGGACGACCTCACGGACCCGGCGCCGGCCACGGCCTTCGCGCACCTGGACGCGACGACCGTGCTCTCGCGCTCCATCGCCGAGCTGGGCATCTACCCCGCCGTGGACCCGCTGGACTCGACGTCCCGTATCCTGGATCCGCAGTTCATCGGCGAGCGGCACTACCGGGTCGCGACGGAAGTCCAGCGCGTGCTCCAGCGCTACAAGGAGCTGCAGGACATCATTGCGATCCTCGGCATGGACGAGTTGTCCGAGGAGGACAAGATCATCGTCGGGCGCGCCCGGCGGATCCAGCGGTTCCTCTCCCAGCCGTTCCACGTGGCGGAGCAGTTCACGGGGCGGCCGGGCAAATACGTCAAGCTGGAGGACACGATCGAGTCGTTCGAGCGCGTCGTCGCCGGCGAGTTCGACCACCTGCCCGAGCAGGCGTTCTACATGGTCGGCGGCATCGAGGACGTGATCGCGCAGGCGAAGGCCATGGGCGTGGAGGTCTGAGCGATGCCGGCCGACCGCCTGACCGTCACGGTGATCAGCCCGGAGCGGACCATCTTCGAGGGCAAAGCCGACATCGTCGTCGCCCCGGCGTGGGATGGCGAGGTGGGCATCCTGCGCGGCCATGCGCCCATGATGGTGCTCCTCGGGTCCGGTGACGTCAGGATCCGCCGCGGCGACGTCGAGCAGCGCTTCAGCGTCTCGGGCGGCTTCCTCCAGGTCGTGGATGACGTGGTCACCGTGCTGAGCGAGCGCACCGAGGCCGCGTAAGCGGAGCGGCCCGCCTCGTCCCGGCGGCTCGGGGCGCGGGGTGCAGGGCATGCCCCGCGCCCCTGGCTTTTTTCAGGCGCTCGCGCCGGCGCGAGCGACGACCGCCGCCGGACCGCCGAGCAGCGAGCAAAGGGGAACCGTGCGCATCGATCTGCATCTCCACTCGACCGCATCGGACGGCGGACTCTCGCCTGGCGAGCTGGTCCGTGCGGCCGCGCGGGCCGGGCTGGACGTGATCGCGCTCGGGGATCACGACACGACCGCGGGCGTCGCCGAGGCGCGCCGCGCGGCGGAAGGCTTGCTCCGGGTGGTCCCGGCGCTCGAGATCTCCACGACGGACCAGGGCTCCGAGATCCACATTCTCGGCTACTTCGTCGACCCGGACCACGCGGCCCTGCGCGAGCACGCTCGCGCGGCAGCGGCCCGGCGCAGGGACCGGATCCTCGCCATCCTGGAACGCCTCCGCGCTTTGGGTATCCATATCTCCTTTGACGACGTGCTGGCGGAGGCCGGCGGCAGCGCCGGAGTCCTCGGGCGCCCGCACGTCGCTCGCGCGCTGGTACGCCACGGCCACGCAGCCACGCTCGACCAGGCATTCGAGCAGTACCTGGCGGACGGGCGGCCGGCGTTCGAGCCCATGAACCTGATCGCGCCGGCGCGCGCGATCGAGCTGATCCACCTCGCCGGGGGGCTGGCGGTGTGGGCGCATCCGCCGCTGGACGGCGTGGAGGCCGAGGCGCGGCGTCTCGCCGCCCTTGGCTTGGACGGCCTGGAATGCTTCCGGCCGCGCGTTGCGCCCGATGACGCGCGCCGGCTAGGCGAGCTCGCCCGCGGACTCGGGCTGGTCGTCACTGGTGGATCGGACTGGCACGGCGCCTGGAGCGGGATCCTGGGCGCGTTCCACGTTACGCCGGAGGACGTGCCCGACATCGCGGCGCGCATCGGGCTCTAGCCGCGGCGCCCCGTCGGGCCGGACCGCGCGGTCAAGGCGCCGTCGGACGCCCCCGGCCGCGTGCCGGTGCCGTGCTCGGCTGGCGCTTGACGTGGCGCCACTCCTCTCCGTATTTGTGTATACAGTTGTCCATACCGGAATGCTCGCCTCCATCCCTCGTCCCCCCTGGTCCCCAGACGGAGGATGACGCCGTGCAGCGACAGCCGACGAGCCGGGCGCTCTGGACAGGACGCCTCCGGTGGGGAGCGGCCCTTGCCGCATTCGCCACGTTTGCCGCAGTGGCCCGGCCCGCCGGACCGGCGGCGCGACCGGCGCCGCCCGCGGGCGAGCCGGGCCCGCTGCTGATCGTGGGCGGGGGACGGCAGCCCGACGAGCTGGTGCGCCGGTTCGTCGAGCTTGCGGGAGGCCCCGGCGTCGCCCGCATCGCCGTGCTCCCCATGGCGAGCGCGGAGCCCGAGGCGTCCGCGCGCGAGAAGATCGCCCAGCTCGAGTCCTACGGTGCCGCGGCGTTTCCCCTCGTGGTGACGCGGGCACAGGCGATGGACCCGCGTACGGCGCGGCGGCTCGACGGCGTCACCGGCGTCTGGTTCACGGGCGGCGACCAGGCACGCCTGGCCTCCGCGTTGCTCGGCACGCCGCTCCTCGCGGCGCTGCACGAGCTGCGGCGCGCGGGCGCGGTGATCGGGGGAACCTCCGCCGGCGCCGCGGTCATGTCCGATTCGATGATCACGGGCAATCAGATCGTCGGGGACAGCATCGCCGACCTGGGGGATGAGTACCGTGCCATCGCGCGCGGCCGGATCGAGGTCGCGCCGGGCTTCGGGTTCTTGCCAGGTGCTCTCGTGGACCAGCATTTCATCGCCCGGGAACGCCACAATCGCTTGATCTCGGCCGTGCTCGAGCGGAGGTCGATGCTCGGCGTGGGCATCGACGAGTCGACCGCGCTCGAGGTCCGGCCCGACGGCACCTGGATCGTCCGTGGCCGCGGCCAGGTCGTCATCTACGACGCGCGCCATTCGGCGCCCGCACCCGCCGACGGGCCGTTGGGCGCCGCAGACGTCCGCCTCCACGTGCTGCCGCCCGGCAGCACGTTCGATCCCGCGAGCGGCAGGGCGGTGCTCCCGCCCACCGGCTCGTCAGAAACAGATCCAACCGGCGAGCAGCCCACATGACGGCGAAAGGAATCCTCACGATACCCACGCTCGTCGCCGCCCTGGCGGCCGTGCTCTGCCCGTCCGGCGGTCTCGCGCAGCAGACGGGCGCGATCCGCGGAACCGTGACGGACTCGGCCGGGGGCGCGCCCGTCGTCAGCGCGCGAGTCATCATCGACGGTCTGGGGCACGGCACGCTCACGGACGGCAACGGCGTGTACCGTTTCTCCGACCTGGCACCGGGCAACTACACGCTGCGGGTGGAGCACATCGGCTTCGCGGCGGAGGAGCGCGTGGTGAGTGTCGGGGCGGGGGAGACCGTCACGGCGAACTTCGTGCTCCGGCCGACCGTCATCGAGTTGGCCGAGCTGGTCGCCGTGGGGTACGGCGAGCGCCGCCGGCTCGAGGTGACCGGCGCGGTGGCGTCGGTGAACGCTCGCGCGATCGAGAACCTGCCCGTGGCGAGCCTGGATGCCGGCCTCCAGGGCACCGTGGCCGGCGTACAGGTCGTGCAGAACGCCGGCAACCCGGGCAACGCCATGACCGTTCGCATCCGCGGCTCGGCCTCCATCTCGGCGAGCAACCAGCCCCTGTACGTCGTGGACGGCGTGCCGATCCTCCGCGAAGACTTCTCCCAGCTCGGCATGGGCGGCCAGGAGCTGTCGGCGATCACCGGGCTGAGCCCCGACGAGATCGAGTCCGTGGACGTGCTGAAGGATGCCGCGGCGGCGGCCATCTACGGCTCTCGCGGCTCGAACGGCGTGGTCCTGATCCGGACCAAGCGCGGGCGAACGGGCGCGCCGCGCCTGACGTTCAGCGCATGCTCCGGCTGGCAGGAGGCGGAGCGGCGCCTCGATCTGCTCAACGCCCGCGAATATCTCGAGTTCATGAACGAGAGCGCGGAGAACGACGGCCTCGGCCCCAACGACTATGGCGTCATCGGCGTCAGCGATCGCATCACGACGGACTGGCAGGAGGCGGTGCTGCGGCCCGCGCCGATCAGCAGCTTCAACGCCGCGCTGAGCGGCGGAGACGACCGCATCCGGTACCACATTTCCGGCTCGTACTTCGACCAGACAGGCATCGTCCTGGGCTCGCGGTACCGCCGGACCAATGGCAGGGTCAACCTCGAGTTCACGGCGAGCGAAGCCGTCGACGTGCGCGCGTCCATCGGACTCTCGCACGAGGACAACGACCGGGTGGCCGGCGACGGCAGTCTCTACGGCGTCATCACGTACGCCGTCGCCGAGTCCCCGCTCGTGCCGGTCCGGCGGGCGCAACACCGGTAGCTTCACCGGCCCGAGCGATGGGCTCGTGTACTACAACCCGGTCGCGCTCGCGGTCCTCAACCCGACCGAGGCCCGGACGCTCCGCGCGCTGGGCAGCCTGGAAGCGACGGTCCGGCTCGCGGACCGCCTGCGACTGAATGGCCGCCTCGGCTTCGACGTGCTCGACCTGCGCGAACGCCAGTGGCAGTCGCCCCGCGTCGAGGGCACCTACCCGGAGAGCGCCGAGGGCGTCGCCAAGTCCGGCTACTCGGCCGGCAACCGGTACGTGGGAGAAGGCTTCGTCGAGTGGACCCCGGCCCTCCCCGCCGGCCACAACCTCGGGCTGACGGCCGGCGCCAGCGCAGAGCTCAACGACTGGGAGCTCAACTTCATCCGCGGCGAGGGCTTCTCGAACGAGAAGTCCAACCAGGTCCGCAACGCCGCGAGGATCACCGAGTACGACGGCACGCTCGGCGAGCACAACCTGCTCTCCGTCTTCTCTCGCATCAACTACTCCCTCGCGGACCGCTACTTCTTCACCGCCAGCCTGCGGGCCGATGGCTCGTCCCGCTTCGGGCCGAAGCAGCGCTGGGGCTTCTTCCCCGCCGTGTCCGCCGGGTGGCTCATGAGCGCGGAGCCGTTCATGGCGAACGCCGGCCCGCTCTCGACGGTCCGCTGGCGGGCGAGCTGGGGCGAGACCGGCAACGAGGAGATCGGCGATTACGCCTACCAGGGCCTGTTCGGCGAGGCGAACTACGGCGGGACGCCCGGTATCGCGCCTTCGAGTCTCTCCAACCCGGACCTCCGCTGGGAGACCACGCGGGAGTGGAACCTCGGCGCCGACATCGGCCTCTTCCGTGATCGCGTGATCCTCGGCGTCGATCGTTACCGCAAGCACACGGTCGACCTGCTCCTGAACCGGCCGATCACATCCACGTCCGGCTTCACCAGCGTGTTGGCGAACGTCGGCGAGATGGTCAACGAGGGCTGGGAGATCCGGCTTGCCACACAGAACGTCCTGCCCGCAAGGCCGGGAGGGCTGCGGTGGGTCACGGAGGTCCACATCGCGACCAACCGCAACGAAGTCACGCGGCTGTTCAACAACGAGCAGTTCAACACCGGCGAGCGCGGCGTCAATCGCGTCCAGGTCGGCAAGCCGCTGGGCGCCTTCCACATGCTCCGCTTCGAAGGCGTGGATCCGGCGACCGGCAACGCCATCTACTTCGACGCCAACGGCGACGGTTCGATCACGAGCGACGATCGCGTGATCGTCGGGAGCCCGCATCCGGACTACTGCGGCGGGATCACCAACGAGCTCGCGCTCGGCCCGTTCGACCTGCGCATGTTCGTCACCTTCAGCCGGGGCGCGAAGATCTTCAACGCCATGCGCCTCTTCGCCGACGATGGCGGCTACGCGCTCGACAACAAGTTCCGCGACGTGCTGAGGAGGTGGTGCCAGCCGGGCGACGTGACGGACGTGCCGCGTGCGAGCTACTACGGCGAGTCGGGCGCCACGGAGATCTCGAGCCGCTTCCTCGAGGACGGCTCCTACGTGCGGATCCAGGAGGTCACGCTCGGCGTGCAGTTGCCCGCCGCGTGGGTGCGGCCGGTCGGGCTGAGCGGGCTGCGGCTCTTCGCGTCCGCACGGAATCTCTTCACCTTCACCGACTACTCCGGCTACAGCCCCGACGTGAACAGCAACGGCGCTTCGGCGACGGCCTCGCTCGGCACCGACTTCTACGCCTACCTGCTGGCCCGCACCATCACGCTGGGCTTCTCGGGGTCGCTGTGAGTGCGCGCGGACGCTCCAGGGGCGAAGGTGGACACATGATCGCACGGAAGCTACTCCCGTTCGTCCTGGTGGCCGCGGCGGCGTGCGATGGGCTGCTCGACGTGACGCCGCCCGACCGGGTCTCAGAGACGGAGGCCATCACCGATGAGGCGTCCGCCCGCGCGGCGCTCGTGGGCGCCTACGCCGCCCTCACCTCCGGCAGCTACTACGGCGGGACATTGATTTTCTTCGGCGACCTCTCGGCGGACAACGCCCGCCACACCGGAACGTTGCAGGCGTATGCCGATGCGGACCGCAACGCACTCCGGGCGGACAACTCGTCCATCGAGGGGATGTGGGACGCCATCTACGAGGGGATCGCGCGCGCGAACATCGTGATCGCGCGCGTGCCCGAGGTGCCCGGGATCCGCGCGTCGGAGCGCGACCGCATCCTCGGCGAGGCGCACTTCCTGCGCGCGCTCCACTACCACAACCTCGTGCGCCTGTGGGGTGCCGTTCCCCTGGTCACGGCCCCGCCTGCCAGCGTGGATGAGGCCTCTGCCGTGACGCGCGCCCCCGTGGATTCCATCTACGACCAGATCCTGGCCGATCTGGATCGCGCGGCGGAGCTGCTCGGGCCCGGGAGCAGCGCCACGGCCGCCAACGACGGCGCCGTCGAGGCGCTGCGCTCGCGCGTCCTGCTGTACCGTGAGGACTGGGCGGGCGCGGCGGCCGCGGCCGAAGCGGTCATCGACCTGGGCTACGACCTGGCCGAGGACTTCTCGAGCCTGTTCTCCCCGGATGCGGGTGCGACGCCGGAGGACATCTTCCGCGTGATCTTCACGGAGGACGACTTCAACAACATCGGCTACTACTACATCGGCGGGAGCTGCGGCGGTGGCCGGGGAGAGGTCGCGCCCACGGAGGACCTTGCCAGCGCCTTCGACCCCGCAGACCTCCGGCGCGACTGGACCCTGCGGCGGGTGGGCTCAGACCTCTGCGGAACGAAATACCCCACCACTGTCGGAACCGAGGACGTGCACGTCATCCGCTTCGCGGAGGTCCTGCTCAACCTCGCCGAGGCCCGTGCCCGGCTCAATGACCTCCCCGGTGCCATCGCTGCCTACAACCGGGTGCGGGTCCGGGCCGGCCTGCCCGAGCACGAGCTCGGCGTGGACGTGAGCACGCAGGCCGACGTGCTCGCCGCGATCTGGCGCGAACGGCGGCTCGAGCTCGCGCTCGAGGGCGACCGCTGGCCCGACCTGGTGCGCACGGGGCAGGCGGTCTCGGTCCTGGGCATCCCCAGCGAGTTCACCCTTTATCCGATCCCGCAGAACGAGATCGACGTCGCGCCGAATCTGAGGCAGAACCCCGGCTACTAGCCCGGGCGAGCCGCGAGCAACGCACACACATGCGAGACGGTATGCGTTCGGAGAGAACAATGGCATGCTCGATCCAAGGCGGCCGGCGCCGGCCCGCCCGGCTCGCGGCGGCCGCACTGGCCGCGCTGAGCACACTCGCCACCATGGCCTGTGCGGACGACGACGGCGTCGTTTTCGGGCCGGGCGGGGACCTGAACGGGACCTGGGCCGCCACGACTCCCGAGGGTACCGTCTATGCCCGCATCACGTCCAACACCGTGGAGCTTTACAGCCCGGTCGACACCTGCTTCCAGCTCGTCGAGTTCGAGATCCGCGGCGTCGACGAGGGCACGCTGCGTCTCGTGCCCGAAGGCGATACCACCAGCGTCACCTGGGCCTTCGAGCGGGACGGCGATGTCCTGAACCTCGACGTCGGGACGACGACGCTGACGCTGGAGCCGGTCGACCTGGACCTGTCCACTCTCTCCGTCTGCGGCGGCTCCGTCGGAGACTTCCCGCACCCGCCATGCAGTCTCATCCCGCCGGTCGTGATCGGCGGCACCGTGACCGGGCGGCTCGAGGAAGGCGACACGCGGTGGACCGATGGCACGTGGTACGACCTCTGGTCGCTCCAGCTCGAGAGCGCGGCCACCGTCACGATCTCGCTCAACGCGGACGACCCCTCCGTGATGGACACGTATCTCATGCTCTACAACGCTGCGGCCACGGAGCGGATCGCGCAGAACGACGACGTGGACAGCGGCGCCGGCAACTACAATTCGCGCATCCGGATCGAGCTGGGTCCGGGTTGCTACATCGTCGTGGCGAACAGCTACTCGGATTCGCCGGAGGGCGCCGGCGGCTACAGCCTCACCGTTTCCGCTCAATAGGCCGCCGGCGCGGCTCCCGCCGCCGGTGCGGAGCGTACATCCTCGCCCGGGCCGGGCCGAGGACGGGCATCGCCGTGGCGGCGACCCGTTTCACAGGGCCTCGAGAACGGCGCCCTTCAGGTACGCGGTCTCCGGGATCTGCACGATGGCGGGATGATCGGCCGCCTGGCCCCGCCACTCCACCCACCGGAACGGCCGGCCGGCATCCGCCGCCGCCGACTCCAGCATCTCGCGGAAGAGGGCGGGCCCGATGTGGTAGGAGCAACTGAAGGTGCAGAGATAGCCGCCCGGCGCGAGGAGGCGCATCGCCCGGAGGTTGATCTCCTTGTATCCGCGTAGCGCCCGCGCCACCGCGTCACGCCGCTTCGCGAACGCCGGCGGATCCAGGATGATCGTGTCGTAGCGCGCACCCGCGCGCTCCTCCTCCCTCAGGAAGTCGAAGACGTTCGCTTCGCGCACCTCGATGTTGTCGAAGCCGTTCAGGCGCGCGTTCGCCGCGGCGCGCGCGAGGGCCGCGCCCGACGAGTCGACCGCGATGACCCGCTCGGCGCGCCGCGCGAGGTGCAACGCGAACGAGCCGTGGTACGCAAAGCAGTCCAGGGCCACGCCGCGCGAGAGATCGCCGGCCCGCACGCGGTTCTCGCGCTGATCCAGGAAGGCACCGGTCTTCTGGCCCGTGGTCAACGCCGCGGCGTACCGGATGCCTGCTTCGCGAACGACGATCTCGTCGGGGACGACGCCGCTCAGGACCTCCACGCGCCGGGGCAGGCCCTCATGCTGCCGGACGGGCACATCGTTGCGGGCGAGGATGCCGGCGGGCGCGAGGCGCTGGGCGAGTGCGGCCACGACCTCTGCCCGTCGCGCTTCCAGACCCGCGGACAGGAGCTGGACGACCAGAATGTCGCCGTACAGGTCCGCGATGAGCGACGGCAGGCCGTCCGCCTCGCCGTGAACCACCCGCCATGCGGTCGTTTCGCCGTCCTGGCCCGGCACGAGGCCGTGCCGGGCACGGAAGGCGAGGGCCGCCTCCAGGCGTTCGGCCCAGAAGTCCGGCCCGATCTCCCGCACCTCCGCCGTGAGCATCCGCAGCGCGATCGTGGAGGCAGGGCTCCAGAGCGCCGTGCCAAGCGGCTCTCCGTCGGCGGTGACGACGTGCACGACGCCCGGGCCGGAATCCGGGACTTCGACGACGTCGCTCCTGTAGATCCAGGGGTGGCCGCGGCGCCAGCGGGCGGCACCGCGGGCGTTCACGCGTGCGAGGTTCCGCGCTCCCATCTCGCACAGGGTCCAAGGGTGACCGATCCACATCGGCCGTGACCATACGGCGGACACCGGCACAGGCGCAATGCGCTGCGGGCGGGAATCACCGGATGCGGCGGCCTGGCGAGGCGAGAGCGGACTGAACCGCCGGGTCGTGCAGCACCGAGCGGGGCGCTCCTGCAGGACGGCCCGGCGTCCGCATGCGGGGCTCAGAACTCGACCCTCAATGCGACCGACGGGATGGCGGGCAGCTCGAGCTCCGGCTCCCGCTGGACGGGGATCGGGCCGTTGCACCCCTGGTCGAATTCCACGTCTGCAGGGCGGAAAACGCCCAGCTGGTCGAATAGCAGGTTGAGGATCGACAAGGAGAGATCCCAGGTCCACCCCCGCCGGTCCTTCCAGCGGTAATGGGCGCCGACGTCGAGCTGTTTGCTCCAGCCGGTCCGCTCCGCGTTGCGCGCGCCGTAGAGGAACTCGATCATCGTGGTGTTGCAGGCCGCCCCGAAGCGGCGAAGGCCGAAGTCGAAGGCGCGGTGGTTCAAGATGCCGAGGGCGGGCGTGTAGGGCACGCCTTCGCGCGCCTCCAGGCGGCCCGTCACGCGCCAGCGGTCGTTGCGCCGCGCGTCGAGCACGGCCACCAGGCGCTGGCGGGGGTGGGGGTCGGCGGGGAATGTCGCATCAGCGACCGTGCGCCGGGATGCGGCGATCGAGTAACCGATCCATCCCCGCAAATCCTCTGCACCTTCGCGGCCGAGCGAGAGGTCCAGCCCGCGCGCCAGGCCGTCGGCATCTTCGAGCCGATGGATCGCAGGGATGCGGTAGGCGGGGTCATAAGGGGCGATGGTCAGCAGGCCGCCGTAGCGCTTCTCGTACGCCTCAGCCCGGAAGCGCAGGCCGAGCGGGAGCTGGGCCTCGAGGCCGGCGACCAGGTGCGTTGCGCGCCCGGCGGTGACGCCGGGCTCGTGGGCGGAGAGCCAGATGTCCACGGAGTACACGCTGGCCAGCTCCACATCCGGATCCTGGAGCAGGTGCACGTACTGCCGGAGGAGTCCGGCCCCCGCGGTGAGGTCCACGCGGTCCGACAGCCGGTAACGCGCCCCGACACGCGGCTGCAGCGACCGGTACGCGCCGGATGCCTCCGCACGCAGACCGAGCCGGACGCGCAGGTCGCCGGTGAGCAGGACGTCGTCCTGCAGGTAGGCGGAATACGTGACCGCCTCGGAAGCCGCGCGGCGTTCCACTGCATGCACGGTGTCGACGAACTCCCAGTCGTAGGCCGTACGGTGGCGTTCGCGCATCCAATCGACGGCGTAGCCGGCCTCGACGGTGTGTCGCGCGCTCGCCTCGAGGCGCAGCTCGCCCCGCAGCGACACGAGGTCGGCGGCGTGGTCGGTCTCGACGTCGGCGTGCTGGCGCGCGCTTTCGCCATCGATCAGGGTCTGCGCGAAGCGGCTGAAGGAGACGCGCTGCTCGAACGTGCCTCGCCCACCCAGCAACCGCCTCCATGCGATCCCCGCAACCAGGTTGCTCCACTGGAACGGATCGAACGGGTCGGATTCGGGGACATCCGTGCGTTCGCGCCACGCGCGGTCGCGGCCGAAGAAGATGAGCGCGCTCACGCGGTCCGCCGCGGAGAGATCCGCATACGTCTTGCCGTACAGGTCGTAGAAGTAGTACCCGACCTGCACGTTCGGACCGCGGAGGAGATAGTCGAGGTACGTCCGTCGCGCGCCGACGAACCAGGCGCCGTGCCCGTGCGGCCCCTCGACGATCATCGAGCTCGTGACCAGGCCCAGCGAGGCCGCACCCGTCAGCTCCCGGCGGTTTCCCTCCCGTAGCTGGATGTCCAGCACGGACGAGAGCCGCCCCCCGTAGCGCGCCGGCGGCGCGGCCAGCCAGAGCTGGGCGTCCTGGACGGCCTCCACGTGGAAGGCCGAGAACGCGCCGGCCAGGTGGTGTGGGTAGAGCACTGGGTAGCCATCGAGTAGGAACAGATTCTCATCCGCAGATCCCCCGCGCACGAGCAGCCGGCTGGACAGGATGTTGGGCCCGATGACGCCGGGCAGCGCCTGGATCGAGCGGAACAGGTCCGCCTCGAGCGCGGCGGGAACGCTCCGGATCTCGGTGGGGGTGACGACCTCGACCGAGACCTCGGGGTCCTTTGGCGGGGGATCCACCGTGGCCGTCACGCCGGAGATCGGGAGCGGTGCGGGGAAGAGCAGCAACTGGATGGGCGGGGCGTCCGGAGCCGCGATCACGGTGGTGTCGACCGGCGCGTAGCCGAGGGCCCGCACGAGGACGCGCTGAGGGCCGGGCGGGAGCCGTCGGATGCTGAAGTAGCCGTGGCGGTCGGTGGCCACCCGGCGCGATCCATCGGCCACCGACACCACGGCTTCCGGGATCGGCTCCCCGCTCTGGGCCTCGCGGACGAAGCCATGGATGACCGCGGACCCGGCCTCCTGTGGAGCGCCGGCGGCCGGCAGCAGCAGGACGCCCGCGATCGCCCCGAGTAGTCCCGCCCGCGAGACTCGTCGTCGCACGATCCTCACGGCTCCTCCGTCCGGACGCTGATGAGGCGTGTATTGCTGAAGGCGACCGACCCGAACAGCCCGTAGGCGCCCTCGAGCGGCGATCGCGCGCGGGATTCCGGAATCGTCTCGAGCGGGTCGCGAGACACGAAACGCGCGTAGTTCGAGTCCACAGCCGCGATGTTGACCCGGGCGCCGCCGGGATACGACACGAGGCCCCCGAAGGGGTGCTCCGCCGTCGTATCTGTCTGGACGCTCGTCCTGTAGGCATTCATCAAGGAGAGGAACTCGGTGGGCTCGTCCCGGGTCGGCAACCGCAGCACCAACACGTATCCCGCGCCCGGTGCCGACGTCCAGTGGAAGCGCACGACCTCGCCGATGTTGGGGGGAGTGCGGACGTCGACCGTCGTGTCGGCAGACGGCACCGTGATCCGCGGCGTGCCCGGGATGACCGTCTCGGCGGTGGCGGTCTCGCCCCGGGGCCCCTCGATGCGGAGTCGGTATCTCTCGCCCGCTCGCGGCGTGAAGCGAGCGCGGTAGATCCCGGGCTGCGCGGGATCTTCCATGAACGGATGGACAGTCCCGCCGCTCTCGACGGAGACACGCGCCCCCGAGGCAGGTGTGAGGACGGCTCTATCGATGCCCTCTTCGATGGCCCGCGTATACTCGACCAGGATCTCTTGCTCGGCGGTGTCCGCCACCAGCATCCCGTGCACGACGAGCACGCGGAGGTCCCCCTCGGTCGGGTACGAGGAGTCGACGCGTGCGCAACCGGGCACGAGGAGCGGAAGCAGCGCGACCGCGAGGGGGAGCACGACGCCGTGGAGGAGCGAGCCGCTCGGAAGCTTGGCCTCGCTCCTCACGTCATTCCTGGGGCGCTCCGCGGCCTGGTACGAGGCCACGCGGATCGGTATCGTGTCCATTGCGAGGGCTACGCGCATTGGCCGATCAACAAAACACGATGCCCCGGCGCGCCCGGCGCGCCGGGGCATCGAGAACACCCTAGTTGGCGTACAGCGATTGATAATGGCTGACCACCTTGATGCAGGCGCTGCCCTCGCTGGCCTTCACCGTCTTGGCGCCAGCTTCGCCGTTGCACGACGTCTGCGTGGGCGTGAAGGTCGCGTGGCCCACGAGCTCGTCGTTGGACTTGAGCCAGTTCGCGACTGCGACCGCGGCGGTCACGACGCCCGGGAGCGCCTTCACTATGGTCTGGAGCGTCGGATCCTGGATTGCGGCCCACGCCAAGGGAGCGGCGGCTCGAACGGCGTCCACGGCTTTCTTGAAGCGATCCTGCTCCACCTTGATGACGCACGCGGTGTCGTCATCCTCCCAGACCACGACCTGCATGCCGACTGAGGTCCCGAAGGTCTGTTTGAACCTCTCCTGCTCCAGCGAATCCGCGATCATGAACACCGCTCTGCTGACCGTCCCGTTCAAGTCGAACCTGCTGCGGGAATCGGGAGCGTGCTCGCCCGCACACCGGATGCTCTCCGTAACGTTCGGATCCGTGCGCGGGGCCATCAGGTGGACTTCGAACTCCGGGTCACCCTTCAGGATGCCCTCGAAATCATGGCTGATGTAAAGATAGGTGACGTACATGCCCGTCGGCCTGAGGCTCCACGGGTCTACGGTGCCACCCCCACCACCTCCGCCGCCACAAGTAATGTCTTCCGGACTGCAATCGACAAGGGGTACGGCGTCGTCCGGCATGACAGTCGCGACCGAAGCCTTGAGGTGGTAGTTCCCGATGGCGTGGCCGGCCAGGTCATCCGTGTTCTCCCACAGATCCGGGTCGAGTGGACGCGAGAAGTCTGTCTCGACCGGGACGAGCGAGAGGACGGGCGTCGTCGGCGCCTGGTCGTACGCGAGCTCGACGGGCCTACCCTGGAGATCGAAGGCCGCCGGGGGCTCATCGGGAGTGTCTTCGAGCTGAGACGCGACCAGTAGATCCGTCCCCCCCGTCCACCTCGCCCGGTGCTCGGCGACCGGCATGTAGAACTCAAGCGGCCGGACCGACTCCACCAGCGCGAGGAGCTCCGCGCGGCTCTTCCCCGTCGCTTGCGCCATCTTGTTCAGCAGGATGCCGCCGCTGCCACGAATGTAGCTCCGGAACTCGAGCTTGTGCTCCCGAATGCGTGAGGCGCGCATGTCGTTCTTGATCCGTTGCCGGAGCCCGTTGTCCTGGAGAGCCAGCGCAACCGCCCGGGTCAACTCGGTGAGCGCCGCCTTCTCGCTGACCGGCTCGACCGATGCCAGTGGGGACTCGCTCGGATCGGTCGGCATCCGGGGGCCTTGATCTGCGCACGCGGCGAGCAGCGCGAGCACGGCGACAGAGGCGGAGCCGCGAACCAACCTGTGGTGATTCGGCATCGAACACCTCCTGGCGGATTGGGTGAGAGTTGTACGGCCAGCGAGGATGACGTTGCGCCCAGAACATGATGGAAACAACGTCAAGAAAGGACAAACAGCGCCAATGAATGGCCGATTCAGTCACCATTCACGGCGCGCGCTCGCGTGGCGGGTGCCCAACGGCTCACCCACCTGTGAAGCATCCACTCCCAACCCAGAGTGCCGCGGATCTCCACAGGGCGGAGATCGAAGAGTCGCCTGATTTGCCGGATGAACGTGGCATGGTCGCCGTATCCGGAGTCCAGCGCGACCCTGAGAAGAGAGGTTTGGGAATCGGCTTGCAGTCGCAGCGCGGCGCGCAACGCCCGCGCCGCGGCGTACCACTCCCGTGGTTGCGGCAAGCCGCAGCGGGCAAAGCGACGCCGCAGCGTCCGTTGCGACAGCCTCGAGCGCGCGAGCGCCGCCGCCATGGACTCCCGGTCGCTATCGAACAAGACTTGGATGCCCGTTGCGACGCGAGGCCGGAGGAGTATGCCGACGAGCCGTAGCCACTCCACGATTTCAGCGCCAAGACCGGTGGGCCGGGTCATCCGGCCGCGCAGTGCCGTGACCGGCTCCCCGCGACGGAGGACGGCGCGGACGCGCGCGGTGGAGAGGGCGCTGGCAGACAGGAGCGGGAGTGGATCTACGTCTTCCGACAACAGCACGCCGATGGTGACGGGCGGATACGCTGACCGTAGCCGGAGCAGCCATTCCGCGACCGCCTGCCACTCGCCCGCTCGAGGCACCGCGGTCAGCAGCCAGACGGTTCCCCGTCCGAACGCCCCAGGTCCCGGACTCGGGAGATCGAGCAGCGGCTCGAGCCGCTCGTAGGGCGGCGCGGCGCGAAAGATCGGCGGAGGCGCGACCGTCGCACCAGCAAGCGTGACCGGACTGGACATCGAGACGAAGCGCTCCGGGCAGTCCATCCATGGAAGTCGGGAGGGCCGACGGCGGCCCGAACGCCTGAGCGGCCGCTGCCCGCGAGGCCGGTGCGGCTCGAGTCGTGGCGCCGGAGGCGATCGCCCACGAACTCGATGCTCGCGTTCGTTCCCCGTCGGGCTCCGTCGCCGCGCTCGCCGCGGCGACCGCGCTGTCGAGGCTCCGAGCGAAGTCGCGGATCGGGCTCCCACCGGCCGCCTCGTGATGCGGAACGACTGGGGCGCGGCGGGCGAGCGTAGCTGCACCCGTTCGCATGCCAAACGCCCCTCGCTACCCGTGCTCCAGCTCCACGACCCAGCGTGAGGGTCGGCACATCGGGGCATGGACGAATCGCCTCGACCGGCGCCCGTGGACGGCTGTGCTGCGCTCCAGCAGCTCGACGAGGACCGGCGCTGCGCCGCCACGGGGCCCGCCCGTCGCGGAAAAGCCGCCGGTCAGGATCGGGGGGCGCGCGGTCCTCCCGTCCCGGGGCACATGGGTCCACGTGCGACCGTCGCGGCTGTGTGCCGCCAGGCGGGCCGGCCGGCGGCCGGCGAGGTCCCGTCGCTGGCGGGCGCCGATCGTGAAGCTCAGGTGCTGCGAGCCTTCCCAGGTCGCCGGAGAGGAGGGACACGGGACTCGTTCCGGCCCGGTGCCGGCGCGGGTCACGAGCCCTCGGGGCCGGGCGCCAGTTAAGGAACGTGCATCACGACATCAACCTGACGACACGACCCGCCTTGCGGGAGTGTCAACCTCCGCGTCGGTGAACCGGTCCAGGTCCTAACTGGCCTGGACACCCGTGGCGGGCAGAGCGGGAGCACCACCGGCTCCGCCTGCTCCC
>DATCLK010000234.1:0-3681 GCA_036563975.1 Longimicrobiales bacterium
GGCGCCACCTCGTTGTGCCGCGTCTTCACCGGCACGCCCAGGCGGTACAGCTCCCGCTCCAGCTCCATCATGAACGCGAGCACGCGGTCCGGGATCGCGCCGAAGTAGTGGTCCTCCAGCTCCTGCCCGCGCGGCGGCTTCGCGCCGAAGAGCGTGCGGCCCGTCGTCACCAGGTCCGGCCGCCGGTAGTAGAACTCCTGGTCGACCAGGAAGAACTCCTGCTCCGGCCCCAGCGTCGCCCGCACCGGGCCGGCCTCGACGCCGAACAGCTTCAGCGCGCGCCGCGCCTGCACGTCCAGCGCGTGCATCGACCGCAGCAGCGGGATCTTCTGGTCCAGCGCGTCGCCCGTCCACGACGTGAACGCCGTCGGGATCGCCAGGTACGAGCCGCCCGCCGTCTCCATGATGAACGCCGGCGACGTCGGGTCCCACGCCGTGTAGCCCCGCGCCTCGAACGTCGCCCGCAGCCCGCCCGACGGGAACGACGACGCGTCCGGCTCGCCCCGGATCAGGTCCTTGCCGCTGAACTCCGCGACCGCGCCGCCACCCACGTTCGGCGTGATGAACGAGTCGTGCTTCTCCGCCGTCAGCCCCGTCAGCGGCTGGAACCAGTGCGTGAAATGGGTCGCCCCCTTCTCCGTCGCCCACTCCTTCATCGCGATGGCGACCGCGTCCGCCACCCGCGGGTCCAGCTCGCGGCCGTTCTCGATCGTCTCCACCAGCGCCTCGTAGATCGGCTTCGGCAGCCGCGACTTCATCTCCGCGAGGCTGAACGTGTTCTCGCCGAAGATCTTCTCAATGTCGAAGTGCCGGGGCGGAGGGGTCGGCCGCAACGCCTGCTGGAGGGTGCCGTTGAGTGGGCTGTGGGTCCAGGACTTGGCGGCTGCGAGCGTGTCGAAGCGAGAGGTGCGGACTGGCATTGGTTTCCTTAGGGCTCGGGTGGATGGCGCCGCCGGGCGACCGCGCCCGGGGCCCGCGGTCGCGGCGACGCGACCCCCGCGCCGCGCGACACGCTACGCTAATCGCTGCCTGGCCGGCTGTCAATGGCCCGCGCGACAGTTTGCACGAAAACCCACGCAAACACCGCGCCAGGAGGGCCGATTCGTGCATACTGTCACGGCGAACCGTGACGAGTGTGCAGGTTTCCAGTTACAGCTTGCAACACGGGCCAGGCCCGGGAGAGGTCGGGTGGGCCGCCCCCGCCCGCCGCGCCGGCGCCCGCAGCCGTGGCGCCCGCGCGGCACCCGCCGGGCCGGCGCCGCGGGCCAGCGACAGGGCGGTCACCCGCCACGCTCCGGACGTGGGCCGGCGGTGGACAGCCGGGATCCCGCGACCCTCCCGACACGGCCGGTGCGCCGGCGGGCGCTGCCCGGACCGGACCGGCGGCCCGGCAGGCGCCCCTCGCGGTCCGGCCGGGTCACGGCCTCAGTGCGCGGCACGGGCTGCCGCTAGCGCCGGCGGCGGAGCGGCGGGCGACCCTCGCGGTTGGGCTAGGGTCGAGGCGTTTGTCCGCGCGCGGGCTGCCGATGACGCCGGCGAGGCACCGGATCCCATCGCGATTCGGCTGCGGCCAGGGCGTCCGTCCCGGGCACGGGCTACCGGCAGCGCCGGCCGCGCGCGCCCCGTTGCGGCGGGGGTGGGGCAGGAGTATCCTCCGCGTGTCGAGGGCCGCGGTGTGCCGGGGCCTGCGCGGCCTCCGGGCGCGCGGCCACGTCTCGCGGCTGGGTCCCGGATCTCGTGATCGGGTCCCGGTCGGTTCCTCGTCGTACCGGCGCGTGCGCGCGCATGTCGGTGCCGGAGGCTGTGACTCGCGAGCGAACGGGGCTCGCGGCGACCGGCCGCGGGCTCGACTCCACAGGGGGCCGAATGGTGGAGCGCATGGATCGACGCAGGTTCGTGAAGCGTGCCGCGCTGGGCGCGGCAGGGGCGGGGGTCCTGGGGGCGTGCGGAAACACCGGGACTGCGGGAGGCCAGACGGCGGGCGGCGAGGTCGTGACGGGCCCGGAGATCACGTGGCGCGTCGCGTCCAGCTTCCCGCGTGCCCTGGACATCATCTACGGGGCGGCGGAGACGCTGGCGCAGCGCGTGAGCGACATGACGGGCGGCCGGTTCCGCCTGCGAATCTATCCTGCGGGCGAGCTGGTGCCGGGCCTGCAGGTCATGGACGCGGTGCAGAACGGGACGGTGCAGGCGGGTCACAGCGCGGGCTACTACTACACGGGCAAGCACCCGGCGCTGGCTCTGGACACGGGGGTGCCGTTCGGGCTTACCGCGCGGCAGCAGAACGCGTGGCTGTACGAGGCGGGCGGGCTCGAGCTGACGCGCAGCATCTACGGCGATTTCGGCATCATCAACTTCCCGTGCGGCAACACGGGCGTGCAGATGGGCGGCTGGTTCCGGGCGCCGATCGGGTCGGTCGCGGACCTGCGCGGGCTGCGCATGCGCATCCCGGGCGTGGGTGGTGAGGTGATGAGCCGGCTGGGGGTGTCGGTGCAGCTCCTGGCGGGCGGCGAAATCTACCTCGCCCTCGAGCGCGGCGCGATCGATGCGACGGAGTGGGTCGGCGCCTACGACGATGAGAAGCTCGGGTTCCATCGCATCGCCCGGTACTACTACTACCCGGGGTGGCACGAGCCGGGCGTCACGCTCACGCTGATGGTGAACCGGCGGGCGTGGGACGAATTGCCTCCGCCCTACCAGCGCGTGCTCGAGACGGCTGCGCGCGCCACGAACGAGGACATGCTGGCGCGATACGACGCCGCGAATCCGGCTGCGCTGGCCCGTCTGGTGAACGAGCACGGCGTCCAGGTCCGCGCCTTCCCGCAGGACTTCCTGCAGGCCGCGTGGCGCGAGTCCAACGCGTACCTGGAGGAGACCGCCGCAGCGAACGCCGACTTCGCGCGGGTCTACCGCCCCTGGAAGGAGTTCCGCGACAACGCGTTCCGCTACTTCGCCAGCACCGAGCAGAGCTACGAGAGGTTCGCGTTCGCGCAGGTGCTGGGATAAGCCGCCGCCCGGATCCCAGGCGCACGGCGCGCCGGCCCCGCGCGCCGTGCGCTTTCGTGTTCCATGCCCCAGAGGCCGACGCTTCCATGCGCGAGGGGCCGGCGCTCCCACGCCCGAGAGGCCGCCGCTCCCATGCCCGAGGGGCCGGGGCTTCCACGCCCGAGCGGTCTGCGCGCCGCCCTACCGCAGCACGATCATCATCGCCACCACCACCGCCTGGATCGCGATGAAGGGGATGACGCCCCGGTAGATCGCCGCCGTCGGGATGTCCTGGGGCGTGACGCCGCGGAGGTAGAAGAGCGAGAACCCGAACGGCGGCGTCAGGAACGAGGTCTGGAGGTTCACGCCCAGCAGGATCCCGAGCCAGACCCGGTCGATGCCGAGCAGCGCGGCGGGCGCCGCGATCAGCGGCACGATGATGAACGCGATCTCGAAGAAGTCGAGGAAGCAGCCGAGCACGAAGACGATCAGGTTCACCACCACCAGGAACCCGATCGGGCCGCCGGGCAGATTGGTCAGCACCCGCTCGATCCACAGGTCGCCCGCCAGCCCGCGGAACACGAGCGCGAACGCGGTCGAGCCGATCAGCAGGAACACGACCATGATGGTGAGGCGCGCCGTCTCGTTGGTGGCGGCGACGATCCCCGCGCGGTCCAGCGACCGGTGGCCCGCGGC
>DATCLK010000235.1:0-1635 GCA_036563975.1 Longimicrobiales bacterium
CTCAGAACTCCCCGTAGAACGCCGCGAAGATCGCGATGTCGAAGAGCATGTGCGCGGCGACGGCCCAGCCCAGGCCGCGGGTCTCCAGCACGCTCTTGCCGAAGTAGACGGAGCCGATGCTGAGCAGTATCACGCCGGGCAGCGACGACATCAGCGCAACGCTGAGGCCGAGGTGGTGCAGCCCGAACCACGCGCCGACGAGCCAGAGGCCGCGCGGCACGCCAGCCGCGCGCACCGCGGCGGGCAACGCGAAGCCGCGGAAGATCGCCTCCTCGGCCGTCGCGTTCACCAGCGACATCAGCAGCACCGGCAGCGCCATGCCGACGATCGCTCCGGTCACGACCGGCTCGAACCGCGCCACCGTCTGCATCAGCAGCGCCACGGGCAGCGCGGCGAACAGGCCGACGCCGAGCAGCATCCGCGCCCAGGTGATGGGCGCATCCTTGCGGCTCGGACGCGTCCTGACGCGCCAGTCGCCGAAGCGGAAGCCCAGCTCGTCGCGGCGCAGCAGGACCACCGCCACCACCGCCATCGGGAGGCACACCGCCACGCCGTAGATCGCGCGGCGCGCGATGAACCGCTGCCACGGGGTGTCACGCAGCGAATCGACCCACGCATCAGTCAGCGCGTAGCCCGGGCCCAGCAACCCGTTGCCCAGGTGGTAGGCCACGAGCATCGCGGCGAGCACCGCCAGCCCTCGCCGGCCCGCGGCCCACGCGCCCAGCGCCGCGATGAGAAGGACAGCGGGCACACCCCACACCAGCACGGGCCGCGGCACCGCGCTCACCACCCCTGTCGCAATCGGGCTCCCCACGAACGGGGCGATCCACGCCAGGAAACCCAGCCATCCCACGACCATGAGGGCCGCCGCGGGGAGCAGCTCCCTGCGCTCGGCGGGCGTGTCCAGCCCTGCACGCAGCATCGAGAAGATGCCGTGATCGGCGAGCTGCATCGCCGCCGTCTGACCCAGGACGCCTGCCTGCTGCGCGCCGGCTGCGGAGATCGAGGTCGTCATCGCGGGGTCTCCTGTCTGGCGCGGGCGAGCCGCGCGTCGATGCGCCGCAGCGACTCGTCGCACCATGCGAGAGCCGACTCGATGCGGAGCATGCCATGGCGCACCGTGAGGTGCGCGTGGAAGTCCTCGTCGCTCAGGTCATCCGGCCAGCCCGGCGCGTGGTGGAAGAACAACGCCTCCACTTCCCGCAGCACGGCCAGCCGTGCGGCGAACGCGGCCCGGATCCGCTCCACGAACTGCCTCGTCCGCCGCAGGTCCCCGAGCTCGTGGAGAAACGTGAGCTGCCCCAGGAAGCCCAGCCGCGGCTGCGGGATCTCCGGCTCGCGCTCGAGCCACTCCCGCAGCGCCTGGGTCCCCGCCTCCGTCCGGCGGTAGACGCGCCGCGGCGGCCCCTTTGGCGAGGGCACCCGCGCGCTTTTCAGGAGGCCCCGGCGCTCGAGCCGCGCCAGCGTCGGGTAGATCTGGCTCAGCTCCGCGTCCCAGAAGTGGCGCAGCGTCATGCCGAACATCCGCTTCAGGTCGTAGCCCGCGGCGGGTTCGGCGAGCATGCCGAGGAGCAGGTGGTCGAGGCTCATGGGCCGCTATATGAATGCTTATGTAGTGGAGCGCAAGAGCGACGT
>DATCLK010000236.1:0-11681 GCA_036563975.1 Longimicrobiales bacterium
GGGGCAGGGACCCATTCTTGCGGTTTTGTAGGTCGCCGGGGGCGGACAGAACGCCCGTCCTCGTGCATACTTCGATGCGGGAGGAGGTATGCGTTTTTTCTGGATTTTTGCCGCCGCCCTCGCCCTCGGGGCCCCCGCCCACCTGACCGCCCAGCCGCCCGGCCGGGCACCCGTCTGCCGCGGCTCCCTCGACGGTGACCGGCTGACCACGACGATCGAGTTCCCCAATGGCTACGTCGTCGAGGGACCCTGGCGCATCAGCCGCCGCCGCCCGGTCGCGCTGGAGAACGGCGCCTCCGGCATCGCCATGAACGCCTCGCTCGATCGCATCGTGGAAGTGCAGCCCGGGACCCGCGAGCGCGTGACGACCCCGTTCCCGGAGCCGATCGAAACCACGTTCGACGGCCAGAACGAGCAGGCGCTCGTGCAGCGCGCGGCCCAGATCTGGTGCCTGACCGTGCTCCGCGCTCAGCAGAACCAGCAGCGGGACGGGGGCCGGTAGGGGCAGCTCGGGACCTGAGGCGGGGCTTATGGCGCGGTGAATGGAGCCGCGCCGCCGCGGTAGAGGCGGCAGGCGGCTGCCGCCCACCGGCCATAGGCGGGAGCCGCCTGCACGCGGCGGAGCGGACGCCGCCTTCACACGGCAGAGCGGATCGCCGCCTACACATGGCAGAGTGGAGGCCGGCTTCACGGGGCAGGGCGGAGGCCGCCTCCACGCGGCAAAGCTGGAGCCGCCTGCCCGCGCGCGAGCCGGCCACTCGATCAGTCAACATGGCCGCCGGGCCTCCCCGAACCGCCGGCGCGCCCCGCCGTCAGCACGCGAGCGAGAGTCCGCGGAGTGGCGGCACGCCGAGCCGCTCCCGCACGCCGAGCCGCTCCCGCGCGCCGTGCAGGGCCCGCGCGTTGTGGAGGGCTCGCGCGTCGCGGAAGTCGCGCGCCTCGTGGAAGTCCCGCGCGTCGTGCAGGTCCCGCGCGCCGTGGAGGTCCCGCGTGTCGTAAAGGCCGGGCGCGGCCGGCCGAGGAGGCGGGGCGCCGGCCCGCAACCGAGGCGTGCCCTGGCCTCCGCTGTTCGGCGCGGCCCACTCCCGCTACTTTGCCCCCGCACGGCAGACGTCCCTGGCGGCTTCGGACCGGGCGGGTGCTGCGCCTTCCCCTCGCAGATCACCGCCACCGCGCTCGCCGCCGCCACCCTGGACACCAGCACGGAGACACCCCGGATCCCATCGCGGAGGCGATGACATGACCACCACTCGCCTCGACGTCGGGCAAGCCGACGCAGCCAGGTCGCCAGCCGGTCGCACCTCCGCTCCCGTCCCGGCCCTCTTTCGCCGCTTCCCTGAGCTGGCCACCCGCATCCCCTGGCTGCCGATCGGCTCCTTCCCCACGCCGGTCGAGTCGTTCAGCATCGAAGGCATCCGTGCTCCCGGGGTCCAGCTCCACGTCAAGCGGGACGACCTCTGTGCCCGCCCTTACGGCGGCAACAAGGTGCGCAAGCTGGAGTTCATCCTGGCCGAGGCGAAGCGCCGCGGCGTCGAGCGGCTCATCACCGTCGGCGCCGTCGGCTCCCATCACGCCCTCGCCACCACCGTCTACGGCCGCGCGCTCGGCTTCGACGTCACCCTCGTGTTGTTCCCGCAGCAGGTCACCGACCATGTCCGTCGCGTCCTGCTCCTGGACTGCGCGCTCGGCGCCGAGCTGCGCTTCACGCCCCGCATGGAATCCGTCCCCGCCGCGTTGGTCGCCGCCCGCCTCGCGCACTGGCGGCAGCGCACGTGCGTCATCGCGGCCGGCGGCTCGGACCCCATCGGCACGCTCGGCTACGTCAGTGGTGCGCTCGAGCTGGCCGAGCAGATCGCGGACCGCATCGCGCCCCGCCCGGACGCGGTGCACGTCGCCGCCGGCACCCTCGGCACGGCCGCGGGCCTGGCCATCGGCTTCGCGCTCGCCGGGCTCGACATTCCCATCAACGCGACGCGCATCACCAGCCGCCTCGTCACGAACGAGCGCGCGCTCGCCCGCCTCGTCTCGCGCACGCTCGAGCACCTCCGCCGGGCCGGCCTGGCCTCGGCGCCACCCCCCGCCGCCGCGCTTCGCCTCGTCCGGCTCCGGCACGATTTCGTCGGCCCCGGCTACGGCCGAGAAACCGAGGGCGGTCGCGACGCGGCTGCCCGCTTCCGGCGAGCCGGCCTCACCCTCGACGCCACTTACACCGCCAAGGCCGCCGCCGAGCTCATCTCCACCGTCGGCGAGGGCGGCCAGGGGACCCATCTCTTCTGGCACACCCTCAGCGCCCACGAGCCGGAACAGGCGCTCGGAGGCGTCCGGCCCGCGGACCTGCCCGAACCCTTCCGGCGCCTGCTCGGCGTGTGAGGCAAGGAACAGCGTGCCGCGGGTGCTGCGCGGCGGGATCGCCGGAAGCCTCGCGGCGTGCGCTCGGCGTGTGACGCCGGCGAGGCAAACGCGGCATCCGCCGCGAGGCTCGTGAGACTCGGCAGCCACGGCGACAGCTGTCGTCCAGGTCATGAGGCCGGTCGGCCACGGTGACGTATGCCGTGCGGGTCATGAGGCCAGACCGCATAGTGGCATCTTCCGCGCGGGTCCTGAGGCCGGCCGCGGTGACGTCTGCCGCGCGAGTCAGGAGGCCAGATCGCGCGGTGCCCTCCGCCGTGTGGCTCATGACGCCGGATCGCATCGTGACATCTGCCGCGCGCGTTATGTGCTGTGCCGCCCACGATGACGTCTGCCGCACGGCTGATGAGGCTCACCGGCCACGGCGAGGGTGCCGTGCCAGTCATGACGCCGCGCCGCACGCGGTGAAATCTCTCCTGCAGCTCACGGTGAGGGGGACCTCGGCTCGCGCTCGGACGCGGCCACGGCCCGGCGCTAAGGGGATCGCGCGACCGCGGGCTCGACCGGCTGCGCCCTGAGCTCCACCGCCACGCGCAACGGGGATCGTGGACCGTGGTCGCCACATCAGACCCTGCCGCACAACCACTGCCCGGCGAAACGGCGACCGTACGCTCGCGGCGAGGGCGCGTTGGGTCTCGTCACCCTTCCACGCACAGGGAGCAGCGCTCGCTGACCCGGAGAACCGCCGGCGCCCTCCACGCCCGCGGAGCGCTCCTCGTCCTCGATGCACCGCCCTGGCACGACTCTGGCCCACGCAACTCGACGCCGCAGCGGCCAACCTGTACTTTGCCTTCGACCTCAACCGAACGGAGCCCGGCATGTCCAGCAAACGCATCGACGGACCCGCGCTCGTGCTGCTCCTGTTCGCGCTCGCGGGTCTCTCCGCCTGCGCCTCGAGCCCGCAGCAGCCGGCGGGCGTGGCGCCCCGCCCGGCCGCCACGCCACCGGAACAGACCATCACCACCGCCGAGGCGCTGCTCGAGCCGCCGCCGTCCGCGCTCCGCGTGGCGGACCGCGTCACGCTCACCGGCCGCGAGCTCGGCACGATGTGGACGTTCGAGAACCCGCCGCTGGCGTACTGGCGCGAGCGGTACGGATTCGATGCCACCCCCGACTGGCTCGAGAAGGTGCGCCTCGCCTCCGTCCGTTACGGCGAGATCTGCTCCGCTTCCTTCGTCTCGCCGAACGGCCTGGTCGCCACGAACCACCACTGCGCGCGCGAGTGCATCGAGGCCGTCTCGACCGAGCAGCATGACTACCTGGTCGAGGGCTTCTACGCGGCATCGCGTGAGGATGAACTGCTCTGTCCGGATCTCTTCCTCGACCAGCTCGTCGAGATCGAAGACGTCACCCAGCGCATCCAGGCCGCTGCCCCCGCGGGCGCGGATGATGCGCGCATCACCGCCGCCATCGACTCCGCCAGGCAGGCCGTCGAAGGCGAGTGCGAAGCGACCACCGACTTCCAGTGCCAGGTCGTCTCGCTCTACCACGGCGGGCAGTACAAGCTGTACCGCTACCGGCGTTATGCGCCCGTCAAGCTCGTCTTCGCGCCCGAGCTCCAGGCCGGCTACTTCGGCGGCGACCCGGACAACTTCACCTACCCGCGTTACGCCCTGGACGTCGCGTTCGTCCGCGCCTACGAGCCCGGCGGCAGTACGCCCGCGTCCACGCCCGTCTACTTCCAGTGGGATGAGGATGGCGCCCGCGAGGGCGAGCTCGTCTTCGTCACCGGCAACCCCGGCACCACCAGCCGCCTCTTCACCGTCGCCCAGGTGATGTATGAGCGGCAATACCGGCACCCGTTCATCGTTCGGGTTCTCAGCGGCCAGCGGGATCTCCTCCGGGAGATCGCCCGCCAGAGCCCCGAGGCCGAACGCCAGGTCCGGGACCAGCTCTTCGGCATCGAGAACAGCCTGAAGGCCTACACCGGTCAGCTCGCCGGCCTGAACGACTCGCTCCTGCTCGGTCGCAAGATCCGCTGGGAACGCGAGTTCCGGCAGCGCATCGAGGCCGACCCCGCGCTCCGCGCGCAGTACGGCGATGTCTGGGACCGCCTTGCGCGGATCCAGGCCCGCAAGCTCGAGCTCAGCCCGCGCATCAACGCCAACAACATCGAGTTCCTGCCGTCACCGCATCTCCGGCTCGCCGGCCTGCTCGTCCGCTACGTGCGCCAGGCCGCGCTGCCCGAGGCCGAGCGCGACGAAGCGTTTCGCGGCGAGCGGCTCGCACAGATCGAAGCGATGCTCCGCAACCCCGTGCCGATCGACACGGGGCAGAGTATCCGCGTTCTCGCGCTGCGGCTGGACATCGCCCGCCAGTTCCTGCCGCCGGACGACCCCTTCATCCGCGAGGCCTTCCGCCCCGGTGAGACGCCCGAGGAAGCGGCGCGCCGGCTGACCCGCGAGACCCGCATCGCCGACCCGGCGTTCCGTCAGGAGCTGCTCGCTGGCGGCGCGCCGGCCGTGGAGGCATCCAACGACCCGATGGTGCGGCTCGCGCGCCAGATGGAGGACGCCTTCGCCCGCCTCCAGCCGCAGTGGAACGAGACGCTCGCCGCGGAGCAGGTCCAGCGCGCCCGACTCGGCCGCGCGCTGTTCGCCGCCTACGGCACGCAGGTCCCACCGGACGCGACGTTCACGCTGCGCATCACGGACGGCGTCGTCGCACGCTACCCGTACAACGGCACCGTCGCGCCGCCGCACACGTCCATCTACGGCCTCTACGCCCGCGCGTCCGAATTCGGCAACGAGATGCCCTGGACTCTCCCGAAGTCGTTCGCTGAGCGTCGCGAGCACGTGGACATGAGCACCCCGCTCGACTTCGTCACGACGAACGACATCACCGGCGGCAACAGCGGCAGCCCGATGATCGACCGGGATGCGCGCATCGTCGGGCTCGTCTTCGACAGCAACATCGAAGGGTTGCCGTACGTCTTCCTGTACGGCGTCCCCGAAGCCGGCCGCGCCGTCGGCGTGCACTCGGCCGGAATCCTGGAAGCCCTGCGCAACGTGTACCGGGCGGACGCCCTGGTGCGCGAACTGACAACGCGCTGAACCGCGCGCGGGGCACGGCAGGCAACCGGGCCTCGCCGCGCCCCGCGCCGCAACCCTCGACACTCGATGGAGAGCTGCCATGAGCGACGTCCACGCCTACATCGACGCGAACCTCGCCCGCTTCCGCGACGAGCTGTTCGCGTTCCTCCGCATCCCGAGCATCAGCGCACGAAGTGAGCACGAGCCCGACATGCGCCGCGCCGCGGAATGGCTCGCCGCACGCATGCGCGAGGCCGGCCTGGAGGCCTCCATCGAACGCACGCCCGGCCACCCCATTGTGCTCGGCGAGTGGCGCGGCGCCGGAAAGGACGCACCCACGGTGCTCGTTTACGGCCATTACGACGTCCAGCCCGCTGAGCCGCTCGAGCTCTGGACATCTCCGCCGTTCGAGCCCACCATCCGGGACGGCCGCATCTACGCCCGCGGCTCCGTGGACGACAAGGGCCAGCTCTACCTCCACATCAAGGCCGTCGAGGCGCACCTCCGCAGCGCCGGTCGCCTTCCCGTCAACCTCGTCATCGTGGCGGAAGGCGAGGAGGAGGTGGGCAGCGAGAACCTCGTGCCGTTCATCGAGAAGGAGGCCGAACGGCTCGGCGCGGACTACGTCGTCATCTCGGACACGACGATGTTCGCGCCGGGCATGCCGACCATCGGCGCCTCGCTCCGCGGCATCGCCTACTTCCAGATCGACGTGACGGGGCCCGCGCAGGATCTCCACTCCGGCAGCTACGGCGGCGCCGTGGTCAACCCCGCCACCGCGCTCGCTCGCATCATCGCATCGTTCCACGACCAGGACTGGCGCGTCGCCATCCCCGGCTTCTACGACGACGTGGATCCTGCGCCGGAGTTCCGCGAGCAGATCCGTTCGCTCCCCTTCGATGACGAGTCGTTCTTGAAGGAGGTCGGCGCGCCCGCGTTGGGCGGTGAGGCGGGGCAGACCACGCTGGAACGCCTGTGGGTCCGCCCGACCGTCGAGGTCAACGGCCTGCTCTCCGGCTACACCGGTCAGGGCTCCAAGACCGTGCTGCCCTCGACCGCAATGGCCAAGGTGAGCTGCCGCCTCGTCCCGAACCAGGACCCGGACAGGATCGCCCGCCTCGTCGAGGAGCACGTGCGCCGTGTCGCACCGCCGGGCGTCACCGTGCGCTTCCAGTACCTGCACGGCGGCCAGCCGTGGCGCGCCCGGCTCGAGGGCCCGCTCTACGAGGCCGCCGCCCGCGCCCTCGAGCGCGCGTTCGGCCGTCGACCCATCTACGCGGGCGAGGGTGGTTCCATCCCGATCGTCACGGAATTCGAGCGCGTGCTCGGAGCGCCCGTCCTGCTCATGGGCTTCGGCCTGCCCGGAGAGAACGCGCACGCGCCCGACGAGTGGATGAGCCTCGAGAACTTCGAGAAGGGGACGCACGCGGCGGCTGCACTGCTCGCGGAGCTGGCCGGCTGACTGCCGGGCCGCTGCGGTCGCCATGGCCGCACGCGAAGGAGGCCCGCTCCCTGTGGGAGGGAGCGCCGGTGGCTGCACGGGGACCAGCAGCACCACACGAGCGAGGCCCGCTCCCTTCGCAGAGGGAGCGGGCCTCGCTGTACCTGTCCGGCCCGCCGCTGCATGGCCGGGTCCCGGCCCCCGCGTGGCCGCGCGGGTCCGGGCAGCGCCGGAGGGCCGGCTCATGGCACCGCTGCAGGGTCGGGGCCCGCCCTGCGTGGCCGGGTTCCGGCCTCGACGCCAGGCGAGCGGGCTCGGGCCGCGCGGGCTCAGGCGGCCGATGAGCGGGCCGCCCGGCGCTCGGTCTGGCGCCGGCCCCGGCCCCCACGCGCGTCGACGGGGCTCAGTTGGTTTCCACCCGGTTGAAGCGCAGCCGCGCCGCTTCCATCTCCCGGAGGATGGAACGCCGCACCCGCGCCACCTTGTCCGGATAGCTGAAGCAGTCCGGCGTGTTCGTGCCCCGGATGCAGCCGTTGTAGCCCAGCAGGGCGCGCCGTTCGTCACCCCTGTACGCCCTCATGAATTCAGCCAGGATGCTGGTCCCGTAGCAGATGTTCTGCTCGATGTCGTACAGGTCCCGGACATCGCCGCTGCACCCGTGCCAGCGCCCCGCGTGCGCCGGCATTACCTGCATCAGCCCCCGCGCGCCGACCGGGCTCGTCGCATCCGGCCGCCCACTGCTCTCGACGACCACCACGGACGCGACCGTCGCGGGGTCCAGTCCGTTCCGGCTCGAATACTCCACCAGCGGCCACGCCATGCGCCGCGCCAGCGAAGGCCTCACGCCGTGGCGCCGCAGCGCCCGCTCCACCGGGGCGACGTGGTCGCGGTACAGCACCACGTACTCTTCGGTATCCACGCCTGCCTCGCGCACCTGCCGCATCCGCTCGCCCAGCGTTTCCAGGGCGATGCGCGGCATCGTCAAGTCCTCTCGCACCACCAGCTCGCCCGGCATGGCAAGGGCGCGCGCCGTCAGCTTGCCGACCCCGACGCCGCTGAGCAGCAGCAGCGGCGCAGCGAGCGGGATGACAACGGCGCGCCGCAGCATCAGCTCGAGCTCCTCGACGCACGGACGCTGTCCTGCCGCCGGCTGGGGTTTCCGTCGTCGGAAGAGTCGCATCGGTGTGAACAGGGGTTGGTCCGGGGGCGGCCAAAAATCTGGGCGATCCTTCGGTCGCGCGCAAGGATGCGCGCGTGCAACACCGCGTCCCCGCCCGGCGGCTTCGGGATCTCTTCAGACAGGCGGGATCGGGACTGCCGGGGCTACCCTACCACTCGTCATCCTCGGCGCTGGCGTCCCGCACCAGCACCAGGATCGCCGCCTGCGGCACCACCAGGTACTTCTTCGCCTCGAAGGTGATCTCCACCGCCGCGCGCCGGAAGAAGATGGCGTAATCGCCCGGGTGCGCCTGGACCGGCAGGTACCGCGGCTCGCCGCTCGAGATCTTCCACGGCTCGCCGTCGAGCTCGGTCGGCGCGGAGATGGGCGTCCCGGGCCCCGTCGCGACGACGGTGCCACCCTGCACGGCCTGGCTGTCGATCGCGCTCGGCGGCAGGTACAGGCCGACACGGCTCCGCTCCTCGCCCTCTTCAGGGGCGATGAGCACCCGGTCACCAACGACGATCAGTTGCTTCCCCTTCGCATCCATGATCGATGGAATATGGGTGAAACATGCGACAGCGCAAGGACTTCGGCCACCGGGCCGGGGCGCCCGATCCCGCTATGGCCCTGCTCCGCCGGACCAAGCACCGTGGACGCCCGCTCCACCGGCACGAGTCCCCGACCATCGGAGGTAACCCGCATGACCAAGGATCGATCCGCTCCCACGCCCGGACCCGGCCGCCCCGCCGCCCGCGAGCGCAGGCCCTACACCTTCCTCCTGGACGCGACGCTGGTCGAACGCGCCCGCCGCGAGGTCGGCGAAACCGACGTCGTCCGCAGCATCGAAGCCGCCCTCGCCGCGGCCATTGACTACCAGCTCTGGGTCCGGGAAGTCGCTGCCGGCGAGCGGGACGTCCTGTCCTGAACGCGCGCCGGGCGGCGTCGCACCGCGCCCGCCGCCCACCGCGCGCGACCCGGGGGGCACGCGCGTCGGGCTGCGGCGTTGGAAGCCACCGGCCGTCAAGCATGCGCCGCCGGGCGTCGGGCACCACGCGATTCCGGGCCGCGGCCCCGGGCGGCCGGCCGGGGTACCCGCCCGCCAACGGCGCACCCGTGCTCGCGGCGGCGTGTGGGCAGGCGCCGGCGCGGCCCGGGTGGGGCCGCTACGGGGCTTCGGCCGGCCGCTCCGGATCGGCGATCTTTGAGGGGAAACCGTGCCGTCGGAATCTTGACGGAAAAGGGCCCGAGAGTGCCGGAGAAAGGTTTAGGCGGCGGCCGCGCGTCGCATTAGCGTGATGATCGCACCGACGCCGCGTAGCGCGGCACACGGAAACCTTCTGACGCCGGAGGAAGCCCCATGACGCGCGCTCTCCGTTCCATTCTGCTCGTCCTCAGCCTGTTCGCTGCGGCCTCCTTCGCGACCGCCTGCACCAACTCGCCGACGGACGTCGTCCAGGCCGAGGACGGCTACTTCAACAACAACTGACCAGGCCCGCAGCGCTCAAGCCGTTGCAGGCACGAGCGCACCGGCAGCGCAAGCTGCTTCCACTTCCTCGGCAATGCGGACCGCCACGGCGCCGGGCTGCCCCACGGCAGCCGGCGCCGGCCGGGCGCCCGCCACCGTCGCTTCCAAGAGATCGAGCGCCTCTTCTGCCCGGATGAGCTGCTCGTTGTAGCGGTGCCTGGTCGCTAGCGCGATCGCCGTGCGCAGGTGCTCGCGCGCGTCGTCGATGTCTCCGACCAGGATGCAGGCACGGCCGACATGCAGGTGGATGTACGTGCTCGACCACGGCTCGTCACGCCACTCTGCCGCTTCGTTGAGCAGCGCCTGGCGCCGGGCGCGGAACTCCTCGACGTTGCCGGCCTGCGCGGCCACCAGCACGTAGTCGGCCTTCGCCTGGTTCCGGGTCAGGAGCTGCTTGGACGAGGCGATGATCATCGCGTAACACCGCTCGGCGGACCGATAGAGGCCGAGCTGGCTGAACGCGCGGCCGAGGTTGCCCAGAATCGGGTTGCGTTCCTCCTCACTGTCCATGAGACGGACCGCCGTCCACCCGTACTCGAGGGCTTGCTCCAGGTCCCCTGCCGTGAGGGCCGTGGCGCACAGGGTGTTCAGGGCCGTGGCGACGACGTAGTCGTCTTTCCACTCGCGGCCGCGCTTGAGGACCTCTTCGAGGATCATCCGCGCCTTCGGGTAGCCACCCTGCGACGCGTACGCGATCGCCAGGCCGTCCATCGCGCGCGCCCACTGCCGGCGCTGCCCCATCGCCTCGGACCGCGCGATCGCCTGGCGATAGTACGCCTCGGCATCGTCCCAGCGCGCCGCCTTCCGGCACAACCGCCCGATGAGCCGCAACGCGGTCGTTTGCTCTTCGCCGAGCCCGCACGCTTCCGCCAGCTCGAACGCCGTCAGGAAGTACTCCTGCGCCGCGCGGTAGTGGCCGCTGGCCTCGATAACCTCGCCCATTTCCAGCGTTGCCCGCACCACCGCCGTGGGCGTGCGCTCGCGGATCCGGTGGAGGAACCGGGCCAGGCTCGCCCGCTCGGGGTCACGAGCCGAGAGGTGCCCCAGCTCCTCGCGGACCCCCTCGATCTGCCGCTCGAACGACTCCACCGGCACCCGGTCGATCCCTTGCCGCAGCAGCCGGCGCACCGGCCGCAGCGCCAGGAAGCGCAGCCTCGCGCGCCGGGCCAGGTCGGGGTCTCGCTCCCGGCCTTCGAGATCCGCCAGCGCGTACCAGGCCGGGAACACCCGCGCCCGATCGGGCATGGGAAGCGGTGCGATACGATCGTAACGTGCCATAAGCCCTATCCAGTCGCGGTGAGTCGCTCGTACACGCCGTCGCCGGGGCACTCGGCCACGAACATGTCGAGCGCGCGGTCGAGGCCCTTCTCGCTCCTGAGCGGAGTCGGCCGGCCGCCGATCGTCGCTTTGATGGCGCGGCGGAACGCCGCCCCGGAAGAATAACCGAGTTGATACGCCACCGACTCGACGCTCCGCCCCGGCTCCAGCAGCCAGCGGAGACCGTAGAGCACGCGCAGCCACAGGAGGAGCCGTCCCGGCGTCGGCAGCCCCCAACGCTCGCACCGGCGTTCCAGCGTCGAGACCGACATGCCGTGCGCTTCCGCGACATCCGGCACCTGGATCTGATCCGGGATGCGCTCCGCCGCGAATCGCACCAGCTCCCGTCCATCCTCCCCGACCCGCCCGCGCAACCGCGCATCCACGAGCGGCGCGAGCCCGCCGGTCAGCGCGGCTTGCATCACCTCGCGGACCAGGTGTTCGTCATCGGCGTCCCGCGATGAGACCACGTCCCAGGCGCCTGCCTTGCCCAACCGGAAGAGATCGCGGCCGTCCAGCTCGCCCCAAACGATCAGCGGCGTGATCGGAAAACGTTGAGCGAAGCGGTAGACCCGCAGGACGCCGTCCTTGCGGTCCTCCGCGTGGATGTCCGCAACCGCTGCGGCGACCGGCCGCTTCCTCACCAGCCGGTACAGCTCACGCCACGACTCCGCCCAGAGGATCTCGTGCGGGGGGGCCGCGTTCCGTAGTGCTTCCCGGTCCATTCGGTCGGGAAGCAAAGCGGCGACGATGGCCATGGGGTAACCTGACGGAAAAGGATGGACAGCTGCCGGG
>DATCLK010000237.1:0-12014 GCA_036563975.1 Longimicrobiales bacterium
TTCTGCCCGAGCGCCACGATCTCGCGCGTCGCCTCCAGCCCGTTCATGCCGGGCATCGAGAGGTCCATCACGACGACGTCGGGCTTGAGCGCCCTGGCGCGATCCACCGCCTCGGCGCCGTTGGATGCCTCGCCGATCACGCGCATGTCGTCCTCGGCATCCAGCAGCGCCTTCAGCCCCGCCCGCAGCATCGCGTGGTCGTCAGCCAGCAGGATCCGGATCACGTCCGACACTCGACTCCCTCCTCTCGCCGCACGGGCATCTCGATCTCCACCCGCGTCCCCCGCCCGGGCTCGCTCTCGACCCGGACCCGTCCTCCGACCCACGCCGCCCGCTCTTCCATCCCCAGCAGCCCGATCGCCCCCGCACGCTCGGCTTCGGCCAGGTCGAAGCCGCGCCCCCGGTCCTCGACCGTCGCGACGACGCGGTCCCCGTTCCGCCCGATCCGCACCTCGACGCGATCCGCGCCCGAGTGGCGCGCGGCGTTGCTCAACGCCTCCTGGATGATCCGGTACAGTGCCAGCTCCGCCTCGGGCGTGAGCAGACCCGCAATGGGCTCCGTCCGGACCTGGATCTCGAGCCCCGTCGACTCGGCGAGCGTGCGCGTGTACGCATCCACCGCCGGGACCAGCCCGAGCATGTCCAGCGCGGGCGGCCGCAAGTCGGACGCGTAGCGGCGCAGGCGCTCGATCGCGGCGGCGAGGCCATCCCGCACCTCGTCCAGGCCGGGGTCCGCCGCCGCGCCATCCGGCCGCGTCCGCGCCAGCCGCAGCCGGATCATCAGCTCGCTGAGCGACTGCGCAGTGTCGCAGTAGAGCTCCTGCGCCAGCCGCTTCCGCTCCTCCTCCGCGGCCTCCAGGGCGCGAGCGGTGATCGCACGCAACCGCTGGCGGTGGATCGCCAGGCGATCCAGCATCTCGTTCAAAACCCGGATGACCGCCCTGAGATCCCTGTCCGCCAGCCGGGATTCCGGGACGCGCGCATCCATGTCCCCCGCCGCGATCCGCCGCGCCGTGTGCTCCAGCGTGTGCAGCGGGTCGAGGGCGAGGCGGACCAGCGCGGCGTTCACCGCCACGCTCGCCGCCGCGCCGACCAGAACCAGTGGCACGATGCGCAGGACCGCGGCCGTGTCGATCGGGCCGGCGATCAGGCCCACCGCCGCCGCGGCGGCGGCCAGCATCGCCAGCGTCACGATCGCGCCGTTGGCGACCAGGATCTTGATCGGCAGGCTCACGCCAAGCAAACGCGCCACGATGGGGCGTCCGGCCCGCGCAGCCGCCCCGGCGGGAGCAGCCTCGGCCTCGCCCTGAGCGCGTTCGGGTCCTGCGGCGACCGGCTCTCGGGGCATCGGCCTCGGCTCCGGATTGGTTTCCATGAACCGCATCACTACATGGATTCTGGAGGCCCGAGGCCGCGCCGTCTGTCCGGCGGAGCCGCAACCCTCGTCAGGAAATTCCCTACACGACGGCCGCCGCCGTCGCTTCCAACGCCTCCTCTCGCGCCTCGTCGCCGGCCACGAGCGCGGTGTTGCACACCAGGACCAGCCGGTCGGTCGAGCGCACCACTTTGTCGGCGACGCTGCCGAGCAGCATGCGCCGGGGCCCGCCCAGCCCGCGCGTGCCGATGGCGATCGCGTCGGCGCCGTTGGCTTCCGCGTACTCGGTGATGGCCGCCGCGGCGGAGGGCGCGATCATGACCGCGCCGGAGACTTCGAACCCGTCATCACTCATTCGCTCAGCGAGGCGCGAGACGTACTCGACGGCCACGCGCCTGCGCTCGGAGAGGGTCGGGTCATCGAAGACCGCGGAGGGCGGCCCGTAGTCCGCGACGGCGGAGATCGGCGAGACCACGCGGAGCAGCGAATAACGTGCGCCGGTGAGCGTCCCCAGGCGTACGGCCGGCCCGATGACCGCCTCGGCGGCCTCGGAGCCGTCGAGCGGGATGAGGATGTGCCGGATGCGGCCGGCGCCGCCCGCGGCCGGCGCCGGATCCTTCTCGGGCCGGATGAGCAGCACGGGCGCGGTGGCCTGGCGGATGAAGGAGTCCGCCACGCTACCGAGCCACGCGCGGCTGATGCCGCCGCGGCCGTGCGTGGTCATGACCACGAGGTCGATGCCGTGCTCGCGGACGTAGGTCTCGAGCACGTCCGCGATCGCGCGGCGCGGCGGGTTCGAGTAGGAGACGCCGGCGATCGTGTCCGCGAGGAGAGCGAACGAGACGGACTCGTCGAGCTCC
Organism: Longimicrobiales bacterium; assembly: GCA_036563975.1. Lineage (GTDB taxonomy): Bacteria > Gemmatimonadota > Gemmatimonadetes > Longimicrobiales > RSA9 > RSA9. Next base: position 2,236 of record DATCLK010000237.1, read on the forward strand.
TCGGAGGCGCGGTCGGCCATGGCGTTGAGGTAATCGCGCTCCGGATCACAGTGGATGCCGGCCCTGCCGCGCACGGGTCGTGCGTTGCTGGTTCGCACGTGCACGACGTGGAGGCGTGCGGCCGAACGCCTGGCCAGTGCAATGGCGACCGGGAGCGCCTGCTCGCCGAACGGCGAGCCATCGAGCGGGACCATGATATTGCGGTACATGTCTCGGTCCTCTCCATTGGGGGATAGCCGGGCAACGGTCCTCTGCATGGTCGCAAGTTAGAGCGAGGCGAGGCGCGAATCTGTCCGGGTGCGGAGGAAAGACTGTAGGGGATTGGCGGGCCGGGGTTGCGGGAGTGGCCCGCCAGCGCGCCGGTGCTGTCGCGCCTAGAATCAGAGCTGGACGGCGCGCTGGCGGGTTCGCGCATCCGTGCGGCGGGTGCGGAAGGCCGGCGCGCGTCGGGCAGCGCCGGGCCGTGTGGCAGCGCGGCGCCCGGGGCGAGGAGCCTGGCCACTGGAAGGAGGACGGAGGATGACCGCTGTGGAGCGAGCGACAGTCGCGCGGCGGCCCGCGGGCGCGACGGGGCTCGACGCGATCCTGAAGCCGCGCACGATCGCGGTGATCGGCGCGTCGCGCTCGGAGGATGCGATCGGGCACCAGATCCTTGCGAACCTCGTCCGCCGCGGCTTCACCGGCGCCGTCTTCCCGGTGAATCCGAGCGCGGACGCGATCCACTCGATCCGCGCGTATCCGAGCATCGCGGACGTGCCGGGCCCGGTGGACCTGGCGGTGATCGCGGTGCCGGCGCCGCTGGTGCCGGGCGTGGCGGCGGAGTGCGCGGCGAAAGGCGTGCGCGGCCTGGTGGTCATCTCGGCGGGGTTCCGGGAGGTGGGGCGCGAGGGCGCGGAGCGGGAGGCCGAGCTCGTCCGTGTGGTGCGCCGGCACGGGATGCGGCTGGTGGGCCCAAACTGCCTCGGCGTGTTGAACGCGGACCCGTCCGTCTCGATGAACGCGACGTTCGCGCCCGTGATGCCGCCGCCCGGGCGCGTCGCCTTCCTCTCGCAGTCGGGCGCGCTGGGGCTGAGCATTCTCGACTACGCGAGCGAGTACCGCGTGGGCATCTCGCAGTTCGTCTCGGTGGGGAACAAGCCGGACGTGAGCGGCAACGACCTGCTCGAGTACTGGGAAGATGACCCGTCGGTCGGCGTGATCCTGATGTACGTGGAGAGCTTCGGCAATCCGCGGAAGTTCCGGGAGATCGCCTCGCGGGTCTCGAGGAAGAAGCCGATCATCGCGCTCAAGGCCGGGCGCTCGAAGGGGGGCGCGGGAGCGGCGCTCTCCCACACCGGCGCGCTCGCGGCGGACGAAACCGCGGTGGAGGCGCTGCTGGCGCAGGCGGGCGTGCTGCGTGCGGCATCCGTCGAGGAGCTGTTCGACATGGCGATGGCGCTGGGCGCGCAGCCGCTGCCGCGCTCGCCGCGCACGGCGATCGTCACGAACTCCGGCGGGCCCGGCATCCTCGCGGCGGATGCGCTGGAGATGCACGGCCTCGAGCTCGCGACGCTGCGGCCGGAGACGGTGGCGCGGCTGAAGCCGCTGGTCCCGGAGGAGGCATCGCTGCGCAATCCGGTGGACATGATCGCGACGGCCCGGCCGTCCGCTTACCGCGGCGCGCTCGAAGCCGTGCTGTGTGACGACGGCGTGGACGCCGCGATCGCGATCTTCGTCCCGCCGCTCGGCGTGCGACAGGAGGACGTGGCCGAGGCGATCACTGCAGCGGCGCGCACCTGCAGGACGAAGCCGGTGCTGGCCGTGCTCATGGGCCGTGAGGGGCTGCCGCAGGGTCGGGCCGCGCTCGAGGAGCTCGGCATCCCCGCGTACACGTTCCCGGAGTCGGCGGCGCGCGCGCTCGCGGCGCTGAACCGCTACCGCACCTGGCTGGAGCGGCCGGTGACGGAGCCCACGCCGCTGCCGGTGGATCGCGCACGGGCCGCGGCGATCCTCGAGCGCGCGCAGCGCGAGGGCCGGCGGCGGCTGAGCGAGCTCGAGTCGCTGGAGCTGCTCGACGCGTACGGCATCCAGATCGCGCCTTCACGCCTCGCCCGCACCGAGGAGGAAGCCGTGCGCCTCGCGGCGGAGTGCGGATTCCCCGTCGTGATGAAGCTTTCCTCGCCCGCGATCGTGCACAAGACGGACGTCGGCGGCGTGGTGGTCGGCGTGCGCAACGTGCAGGAGGTGCGCGCGACGTACGAGCGGCTGCTCCGGATCGCGACGACGGCGGCGCCGGGCGCGCAGGTGCACGGCGTCCTGGTGCAGGCGCAGATCGAGGGCGGCCGCGAGACGATCGCGGGGATCTCGCGCGACCGGCTGTTCGGCCCGCTCGTCATGTTCGGGCTGGGCGGGATCTTCGTCGAGGTGCTGCGGGACGTCGTCTTCCGCCTCGCGCCCATCGATGACCTCGATGCCGCGGGGATGGTGAGCGGCCTGCGAGGCGCGCGCCTGCTGACCGGTGTCCGTGGCCAGCCCGCGTGTGATACGGGCGCGCTCGCGGATGCGCTGCGCCGGCTGTCGCAGCTCGCGATCGACTTCCCCGTGATCGCCGAGGTGGACGTGAACCCGTTGATCGCCTTCGAGCACGGCGCCATCGCCGTCGACGCGCGGGTGGTGCTGGCGCCGGAGGCGGAAACGCGCACGCCGGCCGCCACGCACGATGCCGCCGTCACGGGCCAGGCCTGACGCGCGTGCGGCCGAGCAGCGCCTCGAGCCGGGGAATGCGGCCGATGGGGAGCGCGCGCGGTGTCGGGCCGCGCCGCGTGCGGCGGATCGCGCGGCCTGCGGCGAACTCGGCCAGCGTGCGCACGAGCATGACGAGCACCACGAGATAGCCGGTGACGAGGAGCCGGTCCTCGTCGGGGTAGAGCAGCCAGTGCACCGCGGCAAAGCAGCCCACGGCCGCGAGCAGGGCGACGCCCGGGTCGCCCCGGCCGAAGCGGCGCAGCCGCGAGACGAGCAGCCACGCGCCCAGCAAGGCGAAGAGGACGACGAAGGGCGGCAGGTTCGCGGGGTGCGTCTCGCGCAGGTAGACCCGGGCGTAGCCGCCCAGGCCGAGCGAGGGGGCGTGCGCGGCGGGGTAGGGTAGCGGCTCGACGAACGCGTGGTGGAAGAGGGCGCGCCACCCGGGCTCGCCGGCCCACGCGAAGAGGGCGACAAAGGCCGCCACGCCCGCCGCCGCTGCAACGCCCGCACGGGCGCGAGCGCCGCGATCCTGCAGCGCAACGTATCCCGCCACGATCATCAGCCACAGCAGGTTGTCCGGCCGGATCGCGATCGACAGCAGCAGCAAGAACAGGCCGGTGCCGAACCGGTGCGCCTCGAACACCAGGCACAGCGCGCTCAGGACGACGACCGCCGAGAGCGCATCCGGCGTGGAGAGCTGGCCGGTCTCGAGCACGACCTGCACGGCCATGATCGCCCACGCCGTCGCCAGCGCGGCGCCGAGCGACAGGAAGCGCCACAGCCAGAGCAGGATGACGAGCCCGATGGCGGCGTAGGCCGCGCGAGAGATCCACACACTCGCGAGGATCGGCTCCAGGCCCAGCGCATCGAGCGCGCGGATCAGGAGCGGGTACGCTGGCTTCACGCTGTAGAAGGGGAGCTGCTGAGTGAACGCGGCTGGATCCGCGGCGACCGTCTGCCCGAGCTCGCTGCCCTCCACCAGCCACGCGTACTGCTCCGGCGGGACCACCTCGGCGGCACGGTCAAACGTCCACCGGTGCGCCTCGACGGGTGAGGCGCCGGCCAGCCGGTGCGCCGCGCCGACGTAGCCCAGCATGTCCCAGTTGTAGTAGGGCTCCGCCCAGCGGAGGTTTGCGGCGAGCAGCGCGAGCAGGGCGAAGACGGTCGCGAGACGACGCACGGGGCGCAGCTCCGGCAAACGGACGTGCGAGAGTTGAGCACGTGCCGGGCCGCCCGACGGCGCCGGCACGCCAGGGAAGGGGAGCCGAGCCGCCGTGGCCCTGCGGCGCGACCAGACCGTTCGTGGGCGGGTCCATACCACTCCCGCTTGCTGAGGCCGGGTAGCGCGCCCGGCAGTCGGCATGGTTGATGCTCGCTCGGGACCTGCGCCACAGGCCCCGAGCGGGAGCACAGTGTGCGAGCGGACGGAAGCCGGCCCGAGCCGGGCGAGGCGGAGCGGAGGGGAGCGGAAGCGGCGCGGGCGGAGCGGTACGGGACGCTGTCTCGCGTCGCGGCGCTTCTGGCGCTCGCACTGGGGCTCGCGGTCCTGGCCGGTTGGGCGCTGGACGCGCGCGTGCTGATGCAGGTCGGGCGCGGGTACGCGCCGATGCTTCCCCTGACCGCCCTGGAGTTCGTCCTGGGCGGCATCACGCTGCTGCTGATCCGCCCGGCGGATGTGGGGCGGGCCCGCCGCGCGATCGGTGCGGCCCTCGCCGGCGTGCTCACGCTGCTGAGCCTCCTGAACCTCACGCACGAGGTCACGGGCGACGCCGTGCCTCTGGCGAACCTGCTCTTCCCGGCGGCGAGCGCAGCGAGGAGTCCGAGGCCCGACCCCTGGCCAGCCACGAGCACGGCGGTCGGGTTCTCACTGATCGGAGTCGCGCTCCTGACCCTGGCGCTGCGCGTGCGAGCTGGCGTCCTCGCTGCGCAGGTCCTCGCGCTGGCCGCTGCCTTCATCGCTCTGAACGCGCTCATCCTGTACGTCTACGACATCGACGTCCTCATCGGCCGCGAGGCGTACACGCCGATGGCGCTGCACAGCGCGCTCGGAATGCTCGTGCTGGCGGTCGGCCTCCTGCTCGCGCGACCCGACCGCGGGCTGATGCGCATCGTGACTGCCGAGGACCTCGGCGGAGACACCGCGCGCAAGCTGCTGCCCGTGGCGCTGGCCGTGCCGCTGCTGTTCGGGCTGGTTCGCGTGCTGGGGTTGGAGGCCCGGCTCTTCGGGCCCGTGACCGGCCTCACACTGGCCCTCACGTTCGGCATCGCCGCGCTCATGGCGCTGGTCTGGTGGACGGCGTGGGCCGTGCACCGGCTGGAGCAGGCGCGGAGGCGTGCGCTGCAGCGCGCCGAGTCGACGCGCGCGGAGCGGGAACGCGCGGCGGCACGGCTCCGCCTCGCGCTCGAAGCGGCCCAACTGGGCACGTGGGACTGGGACGTGCGCACCGGCGCTGTCACCTGGTCGCGTGAGCTGGAGGCGATCTTCGGCTCCGAGTCCGTTCCTCGCTCGGTCGAAGGATTATGGTGGGTCGCCCACCCGGAGGATCGGGCGCGCGTGCATGCGGTCATCGAGCGTGCGCTGGAGTCCGGCGAGTCGTACCACCTCGAGTTCCGCGCGATCCGACCAGACGGCGCGACGCGCTGGGTCGAGATGTGGGGCAGCGTGTTCCGTTCGGCGCAAGGCGAGCCAGAGCACGTGGCCTGCCTGTGCCGCGATGTCACCGAGCGCGTCGAGGAGGCCCGGACGAAGGCGCAGCTCGCCGCCATCGTCGAGTCCTCGAGCGACGCGATCGCGTGGGGCGATCTGGACGGCACGATCCGGAGCTGGAACCGCGGAGCCGAGCGCATGTACGGCTACAGCGCCGCGGAGATGGTGGGCGAATCCGCGTACAAGGTCGCGCCGCCCGGGCGCGAGGGGGAGGTGGCCGCGCTGCTGGAGCGGCTCCGGCGCGGCGAACGGATCGAGAACTTCGAGACCGTGCACCGGGCGAAGGATGGGCGGTACATCGACATCTCCCTGACGGTCTCGCCCGTTCGCGACGCGGCGGGCCGCGTGATCGGCTGGTCCACCATCGCGCGCGACATCACCGCCCAGAAGAAGGCTGAGGCCGAACGCGAACGGTTGTACGCGCGGGAGCGGGAGGCGCGCGCGGCAGCGGACGCCGCGCGGAGGGAGGCGGAGCGGCATACGCAGCAGGAGACCGTGCTCCGTCGAGCGGCGGAAGCGCTGACGGAGACGTACTCGCCCGAGGAAGTGATCCGGCAGATCGCGGACACCGCGCTCGAAGCGACGGGCGCGGACGGCGCGTTCGTGCTCCAGCTGGAGCCCGAGCTGCGGGACCTGCGCGTCACGGCCGCGGCCGGCACGCACGTCCCCCCGGAGGGGGAGCGATTTCCGTTCCGGGGCTCCGCGACGTGGCGCGTGCTGAAGCGCGGCGGCATCCAGAGCGAGAACGTCGCGGCGTGGGAAGCCACGGGCCTTCCCGAGGAGGTGCGCCGCTCGTGCGGCCGCTGCCACGCCATCGTCATCCCGCTCGTGGACGCGGGCGAAGAGATCGGTTCGCTCATCCTGGTGCGGGTGCCGGAGCGCCGGCCGTTCGACGTGGAGGAGCGCGGGCGCGCGGACACGTTTGCGCACCTCACGTCGCTCGCGTTGCGCAAGATCCATCTACTCGAGGAGGCGGAGCGCGGGCGCAAGGAGCTGGAGCAACTGCTGGAGAGCCGCGCTCGCCTGATGCGCGGCTTCAGCCACGACGTCAAGAATCCCCTCGGCGCGGCGGAGGGTCAGCTCGCCCTGCTGGAAGACGGCGTGCTCGGCGACCTTGCGCCACGGCAACGCGAGGGCGTGCAGCGCGCGCGTAGCTCGATCCGCACCGCCCTCCGCCTGATCGATTCGCTGGTCGAGCTGGCGCGGGCGGAGGCCGGCCGGCTCGCCGTGGAGCTGGAGCCGACCGATGTGCGCGGCGTGGTCCAGGAAGTGGCCGAAGAGTACCGCTCCGCGGCGGAGGCAAAGGGGCTCGAGCTCGAGATCCGGCTCGCGGAGGAGCTGCCCATCATCCGGTCCGATGTGGATCGGATCCGCCAGATCCTGGCCAACCTGATCGTGAACGCGGTGAAGTACACGGACCGTGGCCGCATCACCGTGGTGGCGGAGCGCGGCGATGGAAAGGCCGCGGCACCCGGGCCGGGGCGCTGGATGGTGGTGGAGGTATCCGACACGGGGCCCGGCATCCCGGCGGGAATGCAGGAGGCCGTCTTCGGCGAGTTCATCCGCCTGGAGCCGGGCCGGGGTCGTGGCGCGGGGCTGGGGCTGGCGATCAGCCGTCGGCTCGCTCGTCTGCTGGGCGGCGACATCACGCTCCGGAGCGAACCAGGAAAGGGCGCGACCTTCACGTTGTGGCTGCCCTGCGACCTGCCCGTCGGCTTCGCGCCCCGCGAGGCGGCCGCACGGGCGCCTGACGCCCGCCCTGCCTCGCGGCCCGACCGCGCCGCCGACGGCGCGCGATCCACCGCTGGCGCGAGCTGCGCCGGCAGCAAGAACGGGTGCGACTCCGCGGAGCAGGCGCGCCTGCGCGCGCTCGTCGAGGAGCTGCAGCGCCGGCTGGACGAGCACGAGCTCCTCGCATCAGCGACCGCCACGCTCACGTCCTCGCTGGATTACGTGGAGACGCTCGAGCGGCTGGCGCGGCTCGCCGTGCCGCGGCTCGCAGACCTCTGCATCGTGGACGTCGCCTCGGACACCCGGAAGATCCGCCGTGTCGCGGTTGTGCATCGCGACCCCACGAGAGAGGAGCTCGCGGAGCGACTCCACGCCTTCGCGCCGGATCCGGCACGGAGCCCCCTCGGGCGCGTCCTGTTCAACGGCCGGCCACAGATCATCCGCCACGTCGACGAGGAGTGGCTCCGAACGGCGGCGGAAAACGACGAGCACCTCCGACTGCTCCGCGCCCTGCACCCGCGCTCCGCCATCCTCGTGCCGTTGGGGGCACGGGGTCGCGTGCTCGGCCTCCTGAGCCTGTTCCGCACCGCGGCGGGACAGTCCTACGACCAGGACGATCTGCGGCTCGCGGAAGAGCTGGGGCGCCGCGCGAGCATCGCGGCCGACAACGCACGGCTCTACGAGGCCGCGCAGGCCGCGAGCCAGGCGAAATCCGACTTCCTGGCCGTCATGAGCCACGAACTGCGGACGCCGCTCACCGCGATCATCGGCTACGAGGAGCTGCTGGAGCGGGGACTCGCGGGGAAGGTCACGGACGAGCAGTTGAGGTACCTCCGCCGCATCGGCGTCAGCGCGCTCCACCTGCGCGAGCTCATCGAGGAGATCCTGACGTTCTCCCGGCTCGAGACCGCCCGCGAGTCGGTCCGGCTCGAGCACACGGACGTGGCGCGACTGGCCCGGGAGACGGCGGATGTCGTCGAGCCGGTGGCACGCGAGAAGGGCCTGACGTTCGACGTCGTCCTCCCCCCGGAGCCACTGGAGGCAGAAACGGATCCCGCCAAGCTGCGCCGGGTCCTGCTCAACCTGCTCAACAACGCGGTATCCTTCACGGAAAAAGGCGGGATCCGCTTCACGCTCGAGCGCAGCGACGACACGGCCGTCTTCCGCATTCACGACACCGGCATCGGCATCGCTGCCGAATCCCTCGAGCGCATCTTCGAGCCCTTCTGGCAGGAGCAGCGCGGGCTCACCCGCGAGGTCGGCGGCACCGGCCTGGGACTCACGGTCGCGCGGCGCCTGGCCCGCATGCTGGGCGGTGACATCACCGTCACGAGCGAGGTCGGCAAGGGCTCGACCTTCACGGTCTACCTGCCGCTCCGGCCGCCCGCACCGCCGCGCGCAGGAGGAACCCCGCGGCCAGAATCGCGAGCCCGGCCAGGATGATTCGCGGCGAGAGCGAGAACGCGAGGAGCACACAGCCGGCAAGCCCCAGCGCCGGCACGACATCGCTGAACCGCTTCGCCTGCTTCGGCATGCGCAGCGCCGCGAGGTTCGTGATCCCGTAATACAAGAGGATGGTGAATGAGGCCGTGGCCGCCACGCCCGCCAGCGTGCCGGTGCCGGCGACGACGGCCGCGGCCGCGCCGACGGCGAGGACCGCCCTGCCCGGTACGTCGTGGCGTGGGTGCACCGCCTCCAAGAAGCGCGGCAGGTCGCCTCGCCGCGCCATCGCGAACACCATCCGGCTCAGCCCCAGGAGCTGCGACAGGATCACGCCCAGCATGGCCGCGACGCCGCCGACCGCCACGGCGGCGCGCACCCAGCCGGCAGAGAACGAGCGCGCCGCCACCTCGAGCGGAGCCGCCGTGCCGGCCAGCGCGTCCGTCCCCACCGCCCCCACGGCGACCAGCGCGACGGCCAGGTACAGCAGCAGCACGCCGCCGATCGTGATCTCGATCGCCCGGGGGATGGTGCGCTCCGGCTCGCGCACCTCCTCACCCAGCGTCGCAATGCGAGCGTAACCGGTGTAGGCGAAGAAGAGCAGCGCGCCCGCGCGCAGGACGCCCTCGACGCCGGCAGGCGCGAACGGCCGCAGATTCGACACGCGGAACGATGGGGCGCCGAACAGCACGAACAGCAACAGCGCGCCCACCGAGACCGCCACGATGACGAGGTTGGCGCGGCTCGAGCGGCGGATGCCGAAGTAGTTCAGCGCCGTGAAGACGGCGACGGCGCCGACGGCTGCGGCGCGCGGCGGCAGCCCCGGCGCGAGGGCCTCGAGGTAGCCCGCCAGCCCCAGCGCGACCGTGCCCGCCGCCGTGATCTTGCTGGCGAGGAACAGCCAGCCCGCAGCGAAGCCGAACGCCGGCGAGAGGACGCGGTAGCCGTACTCGTACGTGCCGCCCGAGCGCGGGTACTCGGCCGCGAGCTGCGCCGAGCTGAGCGCATTCGCCGCCGCGGCGCCGCCCGCGAGCAGCAGCCCCAGCAGGAACGCCGGCCCGGCAACGCCCGCCGCCACGCCCGTGACCACGAAGATCCCGGCGCCGATGATCGCGCCCACGCCGATGCCCACGGCGTCGAGCAGGCCGAGCTCGCGCCGCAGCGCGTCCGTCCGGGT
>DATCLK010000238.1:0-6934 GCA_036563975.1 Longimicrobiales bacterium
GCATGACGGCAATGTCCGTGAACAGCTTCGAGACCGAGCCCACGCGGTAGACCGTCTGCGCCGTCGCAGCCACACCCTCCTCGGGCCGCGCCAGGCCGAACCCGCGCGCCCACACCACCTCCTGGTCGTCCACCAGCGCAACCGACACCGCCGGCAGACGCTTGTCCCGCATCTCGTGCTCGATGAACTGCTCGAGCACGGCCGCGACGGCGGCGTAGTCCTCCCGTGGGCCGATGCGCTCCTGCGCCCCGGCCGGGGTCGCCGCCAACAGAGCCGCGAGGGCGCTCACGGCGAAGAGGCACGGAGCCCGCCTGGCCGCGACGGGAATCGGCCTCGCGCGCTCCCGCCCGCGGCACGTCGCCGGGCGCTGCTCGCGCCCGGCGGCGGTTCTTTGATCTGCCGCCAGTGACGCGTCCCGCTCGCGCGATCTCCCCGGGCGCCGCTCGCGCACGGCCGGCCATGCGATCGGCCCGGCGAACGCGAAGCGCGCCTGGCTCACGCTCTCGGAGATCGAGTACGGCGGCGTCCTCCGCCGCTCCACCGTCACGCGGTGCGGCTCCATTCGGCACCTCTCCCGGTCGTCGACTGCTGACTGAAGCGCGTGGCGTGTCCGCTACACGCCGGAACACCGCCAGGTTCTCCACGTCGTGCGCTGCGGGCGAGCCGGAAGCATCCAGCCGGAACGTGGCGAAAAAGCGGCCGGGCAGCCAGTCGCGCGCGTGCAGGCGGAACGTGTCATGGTGCCAGTGCCGGCGCGAGGGCAAGGGCGAGGGCGGGGGCGAGGGTGAGGGTGGAGATATGGGTCACCGGTGGGCGGACGCGGTGCATCACCGCCGGGCCCCGCCGCGCCGCCCGAACCGGACGGCGCGGCCGCGCGCGGAGCAATTTCGCAGCGGCGCGTGCTGGTGCCGCTGCTCGACGGTGCGGCCGCGCGCGGAGCACCTACCAGCTCCCGCGCTCACCCATGCTGTCGATGACCTTGCTCAGCCGTTCCGCCGCGTTGCGCCAGTTGGTCTCGATCGCGAGCTGCGCCGCCGGCCCGTCCCCGTCCCTGATGCCCTGGATGATCGCCTCGTGCTCCTTGACGGACGTGCGGATCTCGTCCATGAGCGCGCTGATGTACAGCCGCTCGTAGCGCTCCGCCTGGGGCTTGATCGCGTCGTGCAGGGCGAGCAGCCGCGGCCCGGCGCCGGCCTCGACGTAGCAGCGGTGGAACCCCATGTCCAGGTCGAAGACGCGGTTCTCGTCCGGCCTCTCGGCGCTGGCCGCCGTGGACAGGTCCGAGTTGTAGCGCTGGAGCTCGGCGGTGAGGATCGCGCGGCGCTCGATCGGCAGGCCCGCTGCCAGCCGGCCGGCGAGCGCCTCGATGGCGCCGACGATGAGGAACAGCTCGCGGGCGTCTTCCTTGGTGAGCGGCGCCACGGTGGGCCGGGATTGGCGCCCGGCGTCCGGCGTGACGATGTACCCTTCCTGCTGGAGTCGCTGCAGCGCGCTCCGCACGGGGGTGCGACTGACCCCCAGACGCGCGGCGATCTCCGTCTCGATGATCCGCGTCCCCGGTGCGAGCCGGCCGCGCACGATCAGGTCCCGCAGCTTCTGGTACGCCCGGTTGACGCGCTCGCCTCTCGGCACCTCGCTCTTGGCAATGTGCTCGCTCCCACCCCTGGCACGCATTTCTTTTCCGGCACTCTGGGGTTTAGTGGACGCCGGTCTCCCGGGAGACGCGTCGGTGGGGCGCGTTGTGGGGCTGGCCGGCGACGCGAGGACACGACGACCGGACAGCAAGGGGCCGTCCGGCATCGGGCGGCTGAACGGCGCAGCGTTGCCGCCGATCATCGTGCCGAACTTAGTCTCTACCTATCGCGAAGTGCAAGAGTCTTGTTCTCTCGCCCGGAGCGGGGTGCCGCACGTAGCGCCAACCGAACTTACCTTGCCGCCCCATCCTTGCGCGGCCGAAGCGGACGGGCCCTCCGCGGCCATGGCGGCGCCGGTCAGCCGCCGTGAATGGGGGCGGCAGGTCGCGCCTTGTCGGCGCCCCCTCGACTGACGGAGCCGCGCGGGACGACGGCGCCTGCCGGCGGGGCGGGCGTGCTGCCAGGGCGGGCCTGCCGCCGGCGCGCGGGCCTGCCGTCAGGGCGTGCCCCCAGGGCGGGCGTGCCGCCGGGGCGGGCACGTCGCAAGGGCGGGCACGTCGCAGGGGTGGACGTGCCGCCGCCGGGGCGGCCCCCGCCGGGCGGCCGGCACGCGGCGGAGGGGAGGCGCGCCGCCCCTCACCCCAGCACGCCGGGCATGCGGTCCGGGCGGATCGTGTGGCCGGGGAAGACGCGGTCGAGCCGCTCCGCGCCCAGGTGGCGCGAGACGACCTCGGCGAAGACATCCCGAAAGTCCGTGGTGAGGGCGAGGTCGCGCCCCTCGTAGAGCTGCTCGCGCTCGAGCCCCGGCCACTCGCCGTAGATGCGGCCGCCGCGCACCGGGCCGCCGAGGACCAGCATGCAGTTGGCGTGGCCGTGGTCGGTGCCGCCGGAGCCGTTCTCCGCGACGGTGCGCCCGAACTCGGACATGGTGAGGACGACGACGTCTTCCATTCGGTCGCCGAGGTCGTCGTGGAGCGCGCGGATGCCGCGGGCAAGCTCGTCGAGCCGGCGGGCGAGCTGCCCGCGCGCGCCGCCCTGCGCGAAATGGGTGTCCCAGCCGCCGATGTCCGCGAACGCGATCTCGACGCCGACGTCTGCCTTGATGAGCTGGGCGATCTGCATGAGCGCGCGGCCGAACTCGCCGGGTGGGTACTGCACGCCGTCGCGCGGGCGGTAGCGCATGGGGTCGGCCTTCTTCAGGATCTCGATGGCCTCGAACGCGTCGCCTGCCGCGGCGCTGATGGCGTCGCCGCTGTCGGTTCGATAGAGCCGCGCCATGGTCTCCTCGAGCTCCGGGTCGCGGCCGCCGGCGATGCCGAAGCGGGCGAGGTCGCTGATGGCGAGGGCGGGGTGTGCCCCCTCGAGCGACTTCGGCAGCGTGGTGCCGATGGCGATGCCGCGCAGCGCGGCGCTGGCGGGCAGGACGAGCCCGCTGCGGGAGGCCATGCCGATCTGGCCCGCCACGTGGTCGGCGGCGTGGGCGCGCGGGTCAGCCAGGGTCCGGCCCGCGCAGTCCGCGCACGCGGTCTCGGCGAGCACGCGGTTGAGCCAGCCGTCGCGCGTGGACTTGTCGCCGGGCGTGGCCGTCTCCATGAAGTCTTGCGCGTCGAAGTGCGACCGCGTGGGGTGGGGCGAGCCGACCGCGTGGATGATGGCCAGCTCGCCGCGGCCGTACAGCTCGTGCAGCGGCCGGAGCGCGGGGTGCAGGCCGAAGAAGCCGTCCAGGTCGATCGCGGAGTCCTCGCCCCGGCCGGGGGCAGCGATCGCGATCGAGCGGCGGCTCCGGTAGTACGCCTGCTCGCCGAACGGGACGACCATGCTGAGCCCGTCCACGGCGCCGCGCTGGAAGATGCAGATCACGGTCTTCTTGCGCGCGCGCGTGCGGGCGAGCAGCGAGCGGGTCAGGAAATCGGGCGGCAGCCCGAGCGCGAGCAGCGCGAGCGCGCCGTGCTTGACGAACACGCGGCGTCCTATCGGCTTCATCGAACCTCCCGTGTGGCGGCCCGCATGCGGGCCGTGGTCTCGCTCCGGGATCGGGGCATGCGTGGGCGACGACCGCGGCTGCACCGCGTCGTCCCGATCCGTCAATGCTTCTGGAACTCGGGCGACCCGAGAACGAGTCCGAGCGCGCGGACGTTCGGGTCCGTCACGTCCGGCGCGGCAGCGGCCCTGGCACGACGCGCCCGGCCCGGCGCGGCGCGCTCCTGCGCCGGCGCGGTGGGCGCCGCGTCGAGCGCGGCAATGTCCTCGAGCACGACGCGCTGGAGCTCTTCCGTCGCGACGCCCGGGAGCAGCCGATCCGTGAGCCGTGCGACGAGGTCGGCGCCGGACGCGCCGCCGAAGAGCGCTCGCCGGTCGACGCGTACGCCATCCAGCTGGCCGGCGGCGAAGGCGAAGGCAAAGTTCAGGCGGTTCAGCATCGCGCCGGTGTTCACCCACTCTTCCGAGCTGGCCGGGTAGCCGGTGGGCGCGGACTGGAGGTAAGGCACGTGGCCGAGCGTGCGCAGCCACTCGAGCGTGCGGCGCGACGCGCCGACCTCCGCGCCCGTCGCGCGATACGTGCTGGCAACGAGCTCGAACGGCCGCTTCAACTTCGTGCCGCGGTACGCGGGGTCGTAGAACGTCTCCGACAGGAACAGCGCCCGCGTGACCTCGCGCAGGTCGCCATCCGTCTCCAGGAACACGCGGGCCAGCTCGGCGACGAGCTCGGGCGGCGGTGAATCGGAGACGAAGCGCTCGACGAGCTTGGTCGCGATGTGCCGGGCCGTGGATGGATGGCGCGCCAGCATGCGCAGCACGTCCAGCCCATCCTCGATGCCGCGCCCGGCGGGCAGCCTGTGCCCGAGGACCGTCTTCTCGCCGCGGTCGTGCATCTCGGGCCGGAAGACGAAGCGGAACGCGTCCTGGTCGGCTTCACCCTGCAACGCGCGCTGCGGCCGCGGGGTGGTGATCGTCCAGCCGGTGAACGCGCGCGCCACCTCGATCACGTCCTGCTGCGTGTAGCCGCCGTCCACGCCGAGCGTGTGCAGCTCGAGCAGTTCGCGTGCGTAGTTCTCGTTGATGCCGCGCTCGCGGCGCCGGCCCGCGGCCGGGAGCCCGCCTGCCTGCATGCGGCGCAGCAGCTCCTCGGTGCGGCGGATCTGCTCGGGCGAGGCGCCGCGCCGCCGCAGCAGGCGTTCGCGCTCCTCCGGCGAGAGCTGCGCCAGTCGCTGGAGGCGCTGCCGTCCCGGTCGCACGTCCGGGTCGAGCGAGTCCGGCGCCGCGCTCATCCAGTTGTCCAGGTAGACGAGCATGGCCGGGTGCTGCGCCGTGGCGATCAGCATGTCCTCGAAGCGGCCGAAGACGTGCGGCCGGATCGCCTCCCGCTCGTATGCGCCCACGAGGTAGCGGTCCTGGTCCTTGTTGAAGAAGACATTGAAGTGGTCGAACCAGAAGTCCGTCATCACCTCTTCGAGCTGACGCTCGGAGTAGACCGCGCGTACGAGCTTCGCGCCGACGAGCTCGGCCAGGATGCGGGCCGGGTTGCTCTGCGCGAGTCGCCGGCGCACCTCCGGCGTCGCCAGCGCCGCCGAGTCCATGCCCGCCGCCTGCAGTTGCCGACGCACGAGCGCCGGGGACGGGTAGGCAGCGTACGCCTCTGCGGGGGTCATGCGCGCGGCAGGGAACGCCTCGAGCCGCCGTTCGAGCGCGCTGTCATCGATGCGCTCCGGGTGGAGCTGCTCGTCGAGCCAGCGCTCGATCCCGACGCGGAGCACCGCCTCGACGTCGCCCGGGCGGATGCCGTAGGTGGCGCGCTGGAGGAGGTGGATGGCCCGTGCGCGGTCCTCCGCGCCCGCGGCGCGCGGGTGGGCGTGCGGGATCGCTCCGCTCGGCTCCTGCTGCGAGCCTGCCGCGCACACGCCCTGCTGCGGAGCCGCGGCATGGCTGCCCGGCCCCGCCTCCCGTGGCGGCGCCCCCACCCCGGCGCCTGCCACGCGCGCGCCCGCCGGCGCGGCAGCCGGCCGGCCCGCCGGCGCGAGGAGCAGCGAGCCCGCGAGCAGCGCCGCGAGCGCGGCGCCCGATCGTGAACGTCCGTGGACCAGCATGGCGGCCTCCCGTGCGTCGGGTCTCCGTCTTACCCGACGCCTGGCGGGCCGGGTTCGTTAAAAGGTCGCGGCTACGCCCACACGCCGCGGCCCCGCGCCCCGGCAGCGGGCTTGACACAGGCGACCCGCGGCGTTTTGATCCCCTCAGTATGAGCGTCACCAGTTCCTTCGCGCTCGCCGCGCACGCGACCGCACTCCTCGCCTTCGCCGGCGACGAGGGCGCGACGAGCTCGCTGATCGCGGCGAGCGCGAGCACCCACCCCGCACGCGTCCGGCGCGTGCTCGGCCTGTTGGTCCGTGCCGGGATCGTGCGCGGCCGCGAGGGCGCGGGCGGCGGCTACACGCTCGCGCGGCCGGCCCGCGAGATCACGCTCGCAGAGGTCTTTCGCGCCACGCGCGGCGCCGGGCCACTGCTTCCGCTCCACCCGCAGCCACCGAACGCGAAATGCCCCATCGGCGCCGGCATCACGGCGGCGCTGACCGCGGTGGATGACGAGCTGAGCGCCGCGCTGCGCGGCGCCCTCGAGCACCGCACGGTCGCGTGGCTGACCGACCAGGCGGTCGCCGCGGCCAGCCGGGCCGGGCACGCGGCCGGTGCCGCCGGCGCCATCGCGGGCGGCGGCGCGGTCGCGGCCGGAAGCGGGGCCGCCGGCAAGCGGCGAGCGGCTTCGCAGGGCTGAACCGCGCGCGGACGGACGGGGCTCCCTCTGCCCGCGGCGGCGGCCACGTCGGTCCTGCTAAGGGAGCGGCAGCCACGATCCTCCTCCTGCTGTGGGCCCACGGCCGCCGCGGATCATCGCCGTGCCGCCGAGATCCCACCTGCGGACGACCCAATGCGCGGCGCGGACTGCGCCCCCGCGGCGGCACGCTCCGTGCGGCCGCCGTGTCGGGTGTCCAGGGCCGGCGCGGCTACGCCGGCAGGCCCGGCGTGCACTCACACCGAGGTGCGGGATGGCGGGAGCAGCGAAGGTGACGACGGACCACGAGGTCATCCGCCGATGGGCGGAGGAGCGAGGTGGCCGCCCCGCGCGGGTCAAGGGCACGGGCGACGGCGGCGACCCCGGCATGCTCCGGATCGATTTCCCGGGCTACGCCGAGGAGTCGCTCGAGGAGATCTCCTGGGACGACTGGTTCGCGAAGTTCGAGGAGAAGAACCTGGCGTTCCTCTACCAGGAGCGCACGGACGGCGAGCTCAGCCGCTTCTTCAAGCTGGTG
>DATCLK010000239.1:0-4501 GCA_036563975.1 Longimicrobiales bacterium
GGGGCAAGCGGCATGCCTCACGGGCCGTCGCCGAGGCCCGCGGCTCGGACCCGCGCCGGGCTCCGCACCGGCGCCCTTGACTATCCGCCATGATAGATATACAGTCATACCTATGACAGCGACGAACGAATTCCTGCCGCTCGACCCCAAGAGCTTTCACATCCTCGTCGCGCTCGCCCGCGGCGCGAGCCACGGCTACGCGATCCGGCAGGAGGTGGAGGCGCGAACGGACGGTGAAGTGCGGCTGTGGCCGGCGACACTGTACGGCACGCTGGCGGAGCTTGCGCGGCGGGGACTGATCGAGCAGACGGCGAGCCCGGGCGGCCCGGACGACGACCCCCGCCGGCGCTACTACGCGATCACGGCGCTCGGCCGCGAGGTCCTCGCGGCGGAGGCGGCGCGGCTGGAGTCGCTGGCCCGGCTCGCGCGGGCCCATCTCGCATCCGGGGAGGCGCCAACATGACCACCGTCCGAATCGCCAGCGCCCTCTACCGCCGCGCCCTGATCCTGCTGCCGCGCGAGTTCCGCCTCGAGTTCGGCGAAGAGCTGGTGCAGTGCTTCGACCGGCTCGCGGTGGAGGCGCGGACGGGGCGGGGGCGGGTCGCGGTCGCGCAGACGCTGCTCGCATCGCTCGTGGACCTCGCCACGCGCGCGCCGCGCGAGCACCTGGCCGCCGCGCGCGCCGGCGCGCTCGCCGCCGGTGGTTGGGGTGGGTGGTGGCTGGACGTGCGTCATGCCGCGCGTCGCCTCGCGCGCCGGCCCTCGTTCGCGCTCGCGTCGGTGCTCGTGCTGGCGCTGGGCATCGCCGCGGCGACGTCGGTGTTCACGCTGGTGCACGGCGTAGTGCTGAGCCCGCTGCCGTACCCGGATGCGGACGAGCTCGTCGTCGTCGACCACGGCGGTCACGGGATCGGGTTCTCGCAGGGGCTCGGGATCACGTACGGCGTCTACCGCTTCTACGGCGAGCGCGCCCGGGGCGCCGCGGGGCTGGCCATGTTCGGCAACTGGACCCCGACGCTGACGGGCGCGGGCGAGCCGGTGCAGCTCAAGGTGGTGCGCGCGACGCCCACGTTGGCGGACGTGCTCCGCGTGCGGCCGGCGCTGGGGCGCTGGTTCACGGCAGAGGAAGCGCAGCGTGGTGACTTCGGCGCCGCCGTGCTCTCCGACCGGCTGTGGCGCGAGCGGTTCGGCGCGGACCCGGGCATCGTCGGCCGGATGATCACACTCGAGGGCTGGCCGGTGCAGGTGGTCGGCGTGATGCCGCGGGGCTTCGCGTTCCCGGACGCGCGCACCGACCTGTGGGTCGCGCGCCACGTCCCGCCGACGGGCTTGGGAAGCTGGAACGATCAGGCCATCGCGCGGCTGGCGCCCGGACGCACGCCGGCGGACCTCCAGCGAGAGCTGGAGGCGCTGCTCCCCATCCTGCGCGAGACCAGCGACGATCCGGCACGCGCGCGGATGTACTTCGAGGAGGCGAAGATCTTCCCGCGCGTCGTCGCGCTGAAGGACGAGGTGGTCGGCTCGGTCCGCGCCACGCTCTGGATCCTGCTCGGCGCGGTTGGGGTCGCGCTGGTGATCGCGGTCGCCAACATCGCGAACCTGTTCCTGGTGCGCGGGGAGGAGCGGCAGCGTGAGACGGCCATGCGTGCGGCGCTGGGCGCGGGCCGCATCCGGCTGGCGCGCATGTGGGCGGCGGAAGCGCTGCTGCTCTCGCTCGCCGCCGGAGTGCTGGGCGTCGCGGGCGCGGCCGTGGGCGTCGACCTGCTGAAGCGCTACGCGCCCGTGAACGTTCCCCGACTCGACGAGGTCGGCCTCCACGGGCCGTCGCTCGCCGTAGCGCTGGGCCTCTCGATCTCCGCGGCGTTGCTGATCGGCCTCGTGCCGGCGCTGCGGCGCGGTGGCGCGCTGGCCACCGCGCTCCGGGAAGGTGGTCGTTCGACGACGACGGGCCGCCGCCGTCTGCGCGGCCGCAACATCCTCGTCGCGGCACAGGTCGCGCTCGCGCTGGTCCTGCTGATCGGCTCGGGACTGCTGTTCCGCACGTTCCGCGAGCTGCGCGCGGTCGACCTCGGCTTCAGCGAGCGCAAAGCGCTCACGTTCGAGATCGGCCTGCCGGTCATGCGCTACGACTCCTGGGCCCGGGCGAAGGCGTTCCATGACGCGCTGCGCGAGCGCCTCGCCGCGTTGCCGGGCGTCGAGTCCGTCGGCGCCATCGCGACGTGCCTGCCGCTCTCGGGCAACATGTGCTGGGGCGAGGCGCTGCGCGTCGAAGGGCGGCCGCCCGCGGAGGGCGAGGTCCCGCCGGTGACCGAAGCGCGCGCCGTCGTCGGCGACTACTTCAACGCCATCGGCATCCGCGTGCGCGGCCGCGGGCTGACGCCGGATGACGGCGATCACGGCCAGCGCGTTGCCGTGATCAGCGAGGCCACGGCCGAGGCCTACTTCCCGGGCGAGGACCCGCTCGGCAAGCGGGTCAGCTTCGGCGGCACCGGTCCGGACGACTGGTTCACCATCGTGGGTGTCGCGGAGAACGTGAAGTCGCGCGTTGCGACGGACGACTTCCAGCGCCTGATCTACCTGCCAGCAACGGCGCAGCACAAACCTGGGCCGCCGCCACACCAGATGATCTATGTGCTGAAGTCGGCTGTCGAACCGGAATCGCTCATCCCGGCAGTGCGGGCCGCCGTGCGGGACCTCGATGACGGTCTGCCGCTCGCGCGCGTTCGCACCCTCGAGGCGCTGATCGCGGAAGCGACCGCGCCCACCGCGTTCGCGCTCACCCTCATCGGCCTCGCGGCTCTGATCTCGCTGCTGCTCGGCGCGGTCGGCGTGTACGCCGTCGTCGCGTACGCGGTGAGCCGCCGCACGGGCGAGATCGGCGTGCGCATGGCGCTCGGCGGGCGGGCCGCCGACGTCCACTGGCTGGTGCTGCGGCAAGGCGGCGCCGTGGTGGCCGCGGGCGTCGCCATCGGGCTCGCGGGCGCGCTCGCACTCACCCGAGTGATGCGCGGGCTGCTGTTCGGCGTGAGCCCGACGGACCCCGCGACCTTTGCGGCGCTGACCGGCATGCTCGCGGCCGTTGCCGCCGCGGCGCTGTGGCTGCCCGCCCGCCGCGCCTCGCGCGTCGATTCGGCCGTGGCCCTGAGGCACGAGTAGGCGGACGACGTCCTGGCCCCCGTCTTGCCCGTCCCGGTAGGCAGCACGCGCCGCACCGGAGGACGGCATGGCACTCGCGCGACCCGGCCCAGCCGCCCCGCGCCACATGGCCATCGCGCTGAACGCCCATCATCCGTGGCAGACCGTCCACGCCGACTACACGGTCCTCGTCACGAACCCGGACGGCTCGCTCTCCGGCGCGGGCCGCGAGGGGCTCTGGGACTACGAGACGCGCATCCTCTCGCGCTGGCACGCGACGCTCGATGGCCGGGAGCCCGTCCTCGACGCGGCCGGCGCGCTCGAGTGCGACCGCTGGCACGCACACCTGCGCGTGCCGCGCACCGGGGGCACGCCCGCAGGGCCGCTGCTGCCGCAGGACACATTCGAGCTCGCCGTCCTCCGCCGCGTGGGCCCGGGCATGGAGGAGCGCATCCGGGTCATCAACCACAGCATGGCGCCGGCACAGACCGAGCTGGTGCTGGAGCTCGACGCGGACTTCCGGGACATCCAGGAGGTCGGCACCGAGCGCGAGCAGCGCGGAGTGGTCGACGTCGGGTGGGACGCCGCGCAGCGCTGCCTCACGTTCGATGATCACGCCGAGCACGGGGGCCGCGTGCTGCACCGCGCGGTCCGCATCCGTGTGACGGCCTCCGACACCGCGCCCACGCGCGACGGCCGCCGGCTCCGCTTCCCGCTGGACCTCGCGCCGCGCGGCGTGTGGAGCGCGACGCTGCGCTACGAGTCGCTCGTGGATGGGCGCTGGCGCGTGCCGCTCGAGGAGTCGCCGCCGGACGCGCCGCTGCCCGGCACCACCCGCGACCGCGAGCGCGAACGCTGGCGCAGCGAGCGGCCGCGGCTCGAGTGCGCCCATCGCGTGGTGGGCCCGGCGTTCGACCAGGCGGCGGATGACCTGTTCTGCCTGCGCAACCGCGACCTCGAGACCGAACCCGGCCAATGGGTCGTGAACGCTGGCCTTCCGGCCTACGTGGCGCTCTTCGGCCGTGACATCCTCACCGCATCCTGGCAGGGCGCGATGATCGGCGCGGAGTTCGCGCGCGGCGCGCTGGAGATCGTCGCCCGCACGCAGGCTACCGAGGACTCTGCCTGGCGCGACGCGGAGCCCGGCAAGCTGATCCACGAGGCGCACCGCGGCCCGCTCGCCGACCTCCGCATCCGCCCGACCGACGCCTACTACGGCACGCAGACCACGCCCTCGATGTTCGTGCTGCTGCTCTCCGAGGCGTGGCACTGGACGGGCGACGACGGGCTGCTCCGCCGGCACCGCGACACCGCGCTGCGCGCGCTCGAATGGGCCACGCGCTACGGCGACCGCGACGGCGACGGC
>DATCLK010000240.1:0-11167 GCA_036563975.1 Longimicrobiales bacterium
CGTCGCGACCTCCGCGCCGCCCGCGATGCTCGGCACGATCGTCAGCGCGTCGCCTGGCCGGATCGCCGTGCCCTCGCCTCCGAGATGGCGCACGTCTTCCTCGTTCAGGTAGAGGTTCACGAAACTCCGCAGCCGCCCATCCTCGCCGTACAGGTGCCGCCGCAACTGCGGGAAGCGCGCCGTCAGGTCCTGCAACGCCGCGCCCACCGTCTCGCCCCGCACTTCCACCTCGCCGGCTCCCCCCACGTACGCCCGCAGCGGCGCTGGGATCCGCACGACCACGGCCGGCAGCCCGCTCATCGACGCAACCTCCCCCGTCTGGCATGGTGGATTCTCCACGCTCAACCCCCGTCCTCCACCACGATCGCCACCGCGTCGAATCGGCTGCGGTCCTCCGCCAGCCGCCACACCCGCACGTCCCCCGGCTCGCCGTCCGCGACCGCGACGATCAAATAATTGTACCACGGCCACGCGTTCTCGCGGTCCACTCCGGACGGCTCCGGGGCCCCGTCCGGATGCGAGTGGTAGAAGCCGACCAGCTCGAGCCCCTCCTGCGCCGCATCCCGCTGCACGCGCCACACCACGGCTGCCGGGATCGAGTACCCCAGCCCGGGCGCCACCCGCTCCGCGTTCTCCAGCGGCACCGTCCGGACGACCAGCCCCCCGCCTCCGGCCTGCTCCGCCGCACGCCCCACCAGCGCGCCACAACACTCGTGCGGGTACGCCCGCCGCGCATGCCCGCGCACCGCTTCCAGCACGCCCGGCGCGAGCCGGATCACCATCGCCGCCGACGCCGACACGAGGCCATCACCTCTCGACTCGATGCATCGCCGCGAGGCCCGCACGCGCCGGGCGAACGTAGCACGCGGCGGCCGCGTGGAGCCGTTCAGCCGCGCGCCGATGGTCCCGCTGGCACCGCGGCGTGCAGCCGCCCGGAGAGCACGGCGCACGGGCGGCCGCCCGGCTCGCGGGCGCAGGACAGATCAGATCAGCTCCAGGAGCAGATCCGCGTTGGCCCGCGCGCCGCCCAGGCGCGAGCGCACGAACGCGAGCGCCGCCGCGCCTGCCGCGGCGCGCCCGTCGGGATCCTGCGCGAGCCACCGCAGCGCCGCCGCCAGCTCCTCGGTATCCGCGACCTGCCGGCCGCCGCCGGCCGCCGCGAGCTCCGCCGCTTCGCGCGCGTTGCCGTGCCGCGGGCCGAACAGCACCGGCACCTCGAGGGCCGCCGGCTCCACCACGGAGTGCAGCCCCGCCGCATGGAACCCGCCGCCGACGTAGGCGGCGTCCGCGGCCGCGTACAGGTCCGCCAGGACCCCGACGCGGTCCACCACCACCGCATCCGCCGGCGCTTCGCCCGCCTCCACCCGTGCGAGCCGGACGTGGCGCACGCCCGCCGCATCGAGCGCCCGCTCCAGCCCGGCGAGGTGGGCTTCATCCGGCTCGTGCGGTGCGACGATGAGCCGCGCGCGGCCCTCGTCGCGCAGGCGCGCGAACGCGGGCACCAGCGCCTTCTCGTCCGGAGGCCACGTCGAGCCGGCGACCACGATGAAGCCCGCCCCCGCGCGCAGCCGCTCGATCAGCGCCGCCACGGCGCCGCCGCGCCCGGCCGCCTGGACGCGGGCCCAGACCTGATCGAAGCGCGCATCGCCCGTCGTGCGGACGCGCGCGGCCTCCACGCCCAGCAGCGGGAAACGCGCCGCATCCTCCGCGGACACGGCCCCTACGGCGTCCAGGCGCCCGTAAGCCGGCCGCAGGGCCCAGCGCGCCGCGGGCCGCAGCCGGCTCGATGACGACGCGAGCACCGCGTTCAGCAGCGCCACCCGGCAGCCCGCGCGCTTCCCCTCCCGCGCCAGCACGGGCCAGACCTCCGTGCGGATGAACGCAATGACCGCGGGGCGGAGCGCCCGCAGCGCGCGCCGCATCGGGCCGCGCGCATCCCACGGCAGGTAGCCGTGGACATCCGCGCCGACCCGTGCCGCGATGCGCTCCGCGGATGGAGAGAAATGGGTGAACGCGACCTGGAGGTCCGGCCTCCGCTCGCGCAACGCCCCCACGATTGCCTGCGCCATGAGCGCCTCGCCGACCGACGGCGCGTGCACCCAAACCAGCGGCCGCGCCGGGTCGCGGGCGGCCGCCGCCCACGCCTCGAGCGCAGCCACAGCCCCACGCCGCCCCTCCAGCCCGCGGGCGAGCTTGGCGTGGAACGGCCGCGCGAGGGCGAGCACGCCGCGCGCGCCGAGCAACGCGGCCTCGTACACCACCTCGGCCGCGGCCACGCGCACCTCGCGATTCCGGGCCGGCCGCATCTCAGCCCGGCGCGTACTCGCGGGCTTCGGGCGAGACCTGCCGGCGGATCTCGATGAGGTCCGCCGTCGCCTGCGCCTCGGCCGGGAACGCCTCGGCGGCGCGCAAGAGCGCCTCGCGCAGGTCAGGCGCATCCACGTCCATTACGTGGTATTGCGATCGAGGCGAGCCGAATCGGATGGTGACCCGGTAGCGATTCATGGGTCCCGCAGAGCGGGCATCATCGATGATGAGAACAGCAATGACGCGGGGGCACCCACCGATGGACGCACACCCGCTGCCCGCCTATATTCGGCGCGGCCGTCGCGGTAGGCAATGCCGGCGAGCCGGGGACGGCGACCCGGCCCGCGGCCGCCGCGCTCGACGCCCCTCGCGACCCGCCCGCGGTCCGCCGTTCGCGGACAACGAACACGGGCGGGTTCGCGCAGTGAATCGGCGAACGGCGCGTGCTCCGTGAGGCGCCCCTCGCCCCTGCCGCGCTGCCGCCGTTGGGTGGGCGGCTCAGGCGCGCGCGGCCGGGACCAGCTCCAGGCGCCTGCGGATCTCCTGTTCGTCCACGAAGCGCAGGTAGTCCGCGAAGAGGCCTTCGACGTCGCTGTCGCCGATGAGCGGATGCGCCGCAATCAGCGCCAGGGCCGAAAGCAATCGTGTGAGTCGATGGTCGGTGGCGAGCCACGCCGCGAGATCGGACGGGTTCAGCCCCAGGTCCAATGCTGCCTGAGTGATGGCGGAATGGATGGGGCCGCTGGAGCCGCTTACGGAGCGGGAAGAGCCGACTGTCGTCATCGAGAACGCTCCACTGTTAAACGTATAGCCAACGTGAAGTGCAATAATCGGGCCACTCGTTGCCGCACAACCACTTGCGTCCCGGCCGCCGGGGACCCCGCCACGCCGCGGGGCCGCCTCCGTTCCTCCGTCCCCCGCTCGCCGTAGCGGCCGCCCGGAAAGGCGATGCGCTACATCGGCAACAAGACCCGTCTCCTCGGCTTCATCAACCGCGTCCTCGCCAGCCGCGGCATCCGCGGCGGCACCGCGGTGGACCCGTTCACCGGCACCGCGAGCGTCGCGCGCGCCCTGAAGCGGCAAGGGTTCCGCGTCGTCGCGGCGGACATCATGCAGTACGCGTACGTCTTCGCGCGCGCGTACGTCGAAGTCTCGACGGAGCCCGATTTCTCCCGCCTCGAATCCGAGCTGGCCGGCGCGCCGCCGACGCTGCACGGCGTCATCGCCCACCTCAACCGGCTGCCGCCCGAGCCCGGCTTCATCCACTGCCACTTCTCACCGGAGGGCGCGGAGGGCCGCATTCACGGCCGCCGCTATTTCACCCCCGAGAACGCAGCGCGCATCGACGCCGTACGCGCCACCCTGCACCGCTGGCACGCCGCCGGGCTCCTGGATGACGACGGCCTCCACGTCCTGCTCGCCGCTCTCCTCGAAGCCGCGGACCGCGTCGCCAACACCACAGGCGTCTACGCCGCGTTCGTCAAGAGCTGGCAGCCCAACGCGCTCCGGCCGCTGCACCTCCGCGCGCCCACCCTGCTCCCGGGCAACGGCTGCCGCGCGTTCCGCAGCGATGCGCTCGACCTCGTGCGGGATTTGCCGCCCTTCGACCTGCTCTACCTCGATCCGCCCTACAACACGCGGCAGTATCCCGCCTACTACCACATCCCCGAGCTGATCGCCCTCGGCTGGTTCGGCGACGCCCCGACCCTGCGAGGCAAGACCGGCCTGCTCCCGGATGCCGACAAGCGCAGCGATTGGGCCCGCCGCGGCCGCTGCGAGGAGGCGCTCGCCACCCTGGTCTCCACAGCGCGCTGGCGCCGCCTCGTGATGAGCTACAACACCGAGGGCATCATCCCGGAACGCGCCATCGAGCGCATCCTCAAGGAGTGCGGCCGTGCATCCACCTACCGCCGGTACGCCTGCACGTACCGCCGCTACCGCTCGGATGCCGATGGCGTCAACCGCCGGTACCGCGCCGACAGGGTCCGCGAGTTCCTGTACTGCGTGGACCGCTAAGGACCGCGACTCCCGGGCAAAGCCGCCCGGCACCCGCGCCGCGCGACGGGATGCCTATCGGTGTGCAAGCAAGGACGAGCGCGTCCCGCCCCGGCCCCCGAATACCTGCGACTTTTTTCAGCTTGGCACCCATGATGCAAAACGCGCCGCCGATGCGCAAGCACCCGTCACGCGCCGGCGCGCCACGCCGTCCACGCAAGCGCCAGCCAGCCCAGCAGGAACGCCGTCCCTCCGAACGGCGTGATCGCGGCCAGCCAGCGCGGCGCGCCGAGACTCAACGCGTAGAGACTGCCGCAGAACAGCAGGATGCCGACCAGGAAGAAGGCGCCGGCCGCGGTCGACGCGCTGCCCGGCCACCGGCTCGCCGCCCAACCCGCCGCGACCAGCGCGAGCGCGTGGTACATCTGGTACCTCGCCGCGAGCTCGAGCGTCTCGAGTCGCGGCTCCGGCAGCCGCCCGGCGGCCACGTGGGCGCCGAACGCGCCCGCGGCCACCGAGAGGCACGCCAGCAGCGCGCCCGCCGCCACGAAGATCCGATCCATGATGATCGCCGATTGTCCCGTGATGTGCGCCCAGTCTACGCGGCGCCGGCCGGGGATGTCAAGAAATGCATGACCGCACGGACTCCCTGCCGCCGGGCGGGCGGCACACCCGCCGCGGCTCGGGGGCGGAGCCTGCGTTCCGGCCTCCGGAACCCGCCCCGACACGCGGTGTCTAAGCCGGCCGGAACTCGACGGTGTTCTTGCCGGCCGGAACCCGAATCCGCGCGCACATGATTCGCAGGTTGCTCCTCTTTCTCGCCGCGGCAGCGACCGCCGCCATCCTCCTGACCTGCTCCCCCGTCTACGTGCTGCGCGCCGGCATCGAGGAGGTCCGCATCCTCAGCCGGAGGACGCCGATCGAACAGATCCTCGGCGACCCCGCAACCGATGCGGGGCAACGCCGCAAGCTCGAGCTCGTGCTCCAGGCCCGCACGTTCGCATCCCGCGCGCTCGGCCTCGACGTCGGCGGCAGCTACACGACCTACTCGTGGGTCGACCGCGACACCCTCGCTCTCGTTCTGTCCGCTGCCCGCAAGGACCGCTTCGAGCAGAAGACCTGGTGGTTCCCGATCGTCGGGCACGTTCCTTACAAGGGCTACTTCAGCCCCAAGGCCGCGCTCGCCGCCGCGGAGGAGCTCGAACGCCAGGGCTACGACACCTACATCCGCCCCACCTCCGCCTTCAGCACCCTGGGCTGGTTCGACGACCCGTTGCTCTCCACCGTGCTCCGTGCCGATGACGTGGACCTCGTTTCCACCGTCATCCACGAGCTCGCGCACAACACCATTTACGTCCCCAGCCAGGTCTCCTTCAACGAGAGCTTCGCCAGCTTCGTCGGCGATCGCGGCGCCATCGCGTTCTTCTGCGGCATCGAAGGCGAGAACGGCCAGAGGTGCCGGACCGCCCGTGACCGCTGGGAGGACAACCTCCTCTTCGGCCGCTTCCTCCAGGAGCTCGTCGCCGAGCTGGAGGCCCTGTACGCCCGCGTCGACCTCCCGCTGGAAGACCGCCTGGCGCGCCGCGAGGTCGTGTTCCAGCGCGCCCGGGACCGCTTCCGGACCGAGGTCCAGCCGCGTCTGCGCAGCTACACCTTCGGCAGCTTCCTGACCTCGCCCCTGAACAACGCCACCCTCATCGCCCGGCGGCTCTACTACGACCGGCTCGACCTCTTCGAGGCCGCCTTCCAGCGCCACGGCCAGGATCTCCCCGCCACCATCCGCAGCATCGTCGCCGCTGCCCAAGAGGGCGCCGACCCGTTCGACGCGGTCAGCCGGCTGACCGCCCCCTGACCCGCACGCTCGCGCCCCACGCCGGTGGGTGGGCGCCCGTTCGGTCCGGGGGCGGCACGGCGGCCGTCCGCCTGGAGGCCGGGCGTTCGTCGGCCGTCCGCTCCGCTCGCTGGCCTGGCCGTTTGCCTCGCGTCCGTCCGCCGCCCCGTCCGGTTGCCCGCGCGCGCGTCCCTCCGGCACCCGTGCGTTCGCCACCCCGTGCCGGCCTCGCCCCTCGGTCCGGCCGTCCCCTGCCTACGGCAGCCGGGGGGGGTCGGGGTCTCCCCGGCAGCCCCTCGCGGCCGGCTTGACATTTCCACTGGCCGCGGGGTAGACTACGTGCGCTTGAGAATCAATCTCAACTACAACCACCCCGAACTGTGCTCGCTCGAACCTGGATCGCCGCC
The DNA here is from genome assembly GCA_036563975.1 of Longimicrobiales bacterium. GTDB lineage: Bacteria > Gemmatimonadota > Gemmatimonadetes > Longimicrobiales > RSA9 > RSA9. The sequence continues at coordinate 6,541 of DATCLK010000240.1, forward strand.
CTGCTCGCCGCCTCGCTGGCCGCCTGCGGCGCCGACGCCCCGCGACCCGAGGCGGCAGACCCGACCGGCGGCGTCGTCAACGTCTACTCGCACCGCCACTACGAGTCCGACCGGGAGCTCTTCCGCCGCTTCACCGAGGCCACGGGCATCGAGGTGAAGGTCGTCACGGCCTCGGCCGACGAGCTCATCACGCGGCTCGAGGCCGAGGGCGCGGCCTCGCCAGCGGACGTGCTCATCACGGTGGATGCTGGCCGGCTCCACCGGGCGAAGGAGCGCGGGCTGCTCCAGCCCGTGGACTCCGAAGTGCTGCGCGCGAACGTGCCCGCGCATCTGCGGGATCCGGAGGGCTATTGGTACGGCCTGACGCGGCGCGCGCGCGTGATCGTGTACGCGCGTGATCGCGTGCAGCCCGACGAGATCAAGCGCTACGCGGATCTGGCGGACGAGCGGTGGCGGGGCCGGGTGCTGGTCCGCTCCTCGGACAACATCTACAACCAGTCGCTGCTCGCGTCGCTGATCGCGCACGAAGGCGAGGATGCGGCGCGGGCGTGGGCCGCGGGTGTTGTGCGCAACATGGCGCGGCCGCCGAGCGGCTCGGACACGGACCAGGCGAAGGCGGTGGCCGCCGGCGTAGGCGACGTCGCGATCGTGAACACGTATTACGTCGCGCGGCTGATGGCGTCGGAGGATCCCGAGGAGCGGCGCGTCGGCGAGCGGCTCGGCGTGATCTTCCCGGAGCAGGACGGGCGTGGCGCGCACGTGAACGTGAGCGGCGCGGGCGTGACGGCGCACGCGAAGAACCGCGAGAACGCGATTCGCCTGCTGGAGTTCCTCTCCAGCGACGAGGCGCAGCGCATGTTCGCGGAGGCGAATCACGAGTACCCGGTCAAGCCCGGGGTCGAGGCGTCCGAGATCCTCCGCTCCTGGGGCGAGTTCCGCGCGGACACGCTGAACCTGGGCGTGCTCGGCGAGCTGAACGCTGCGGCGGTCCGCATCTTCGACGAGGTGGGCTGGAAGTGAGTCCGACGGCGGCGCCAGCGCGTGCAACGGTCGCGCCCGCGCGGGCGCGTGTGATCGACCGGCCGGATCGGCTGCCGGTTGAGCGGCCTGCGCCGGCGCGCGCCGGGCAGCGGGCCGTTCCGCTCCGCGTGTCGTTACCGCGGCTGGCGTGGAGCCCGTGGACCCTGGCCGCGGCCCTGGTCACGCTCGTGCTGTGGGTCCCCGTCCTGGTGATCGCGCGCGGCGTGCTGGCGCCCGCGGGCGAGGCGTGGGCGCACCTCGTGCGCACGGTGCTGCCGGGCTACGTCGCGACGTCGGCGCTGCTCGCGTTCGCGGCGGGTCTGCTCGCGCTCGTGGTGGGCGTCGGCACGGCCTGGCTGGTGACGGCCTGCGCATTCCCCGGGCGCCGGCTGTTCAGCTGGGCGCTGGTGCTGCCGCTCTCGGTGCCGGCGTACGTCGCGGCCTACACGTACGCGGGCATGCTGGACGTGGCGGGTCCCGTGCAGCGCGTGATCCGGACGCTGTTCCCCGCGCTGGCTGACCGCTTCCTCCACATCGAGGTCGCCGGGATCGTGCCGGCGATCCTGATCTTCGCCGCCACGCTCTATCCGTACGTGTACGTGGCGGCGCGCGCGTCCTTCCTGCGGCAGTCGCGCACGGCGCTGGAGGCGTCCCGCGTGCTCGGGCGCTCGGCCACGGGCACCTTCTTCCGCATCGCGCTCCCGCTGGCGCGGCCTGCGCTCGTCGCGGGCGTCAGCCTGGTCGTGCTCGAGGTGCTGAACGACTACGGCGCGGTGAAGTACCTCGGCGTCACGACCTTCACGACGGGGATCTTCCGCGCGTGGTTCTCGCTCGGCGACCTGGACGCGGCGATCCGGCTGGCGGCGTTCCTGCTGCTCTTCGTCTTCGCGGTGCTCTCGCTCGAGCGCATGCAGCGCGGGCGGGCCCGGGTCTCGCCGTCCAGCGAGACCCAGCGGCCGCTCGAGCCGTACCGGCTCCGCGGCGGAGCGGCGGCCGCGGCGGTCGTCGCGTGCGCCATCCCCGTCCTGTTCGGTTTCGCGATCCCCGTGGCGCAGCTCGGCTACTGGGCCGCGCTGACCGCCCACCGGGTCGTGGATGCGGAGTTCGTGCTGCTGCTCGCGCGCAGCTTTGCGCTCGCCCTGGGCGCGGCCGCGCTGGCCGTGCTGCTCGCCCTCGTGATCGCGTACGCGGCGCGCCTCGCCCGCACGCCGCTGGTCCGCGGGCTCGCCCGCGTCGCCGTGCTCGGCTACGCCGTGCCCGGCGCCGTGGTCGCCGTCGGCGTGCTTGTCCCGCTCGGCGCGCTGGACCGGGCGCTCGGCGGCGCGGTCCACGCGCTCACCGGGTCCGCGCCCGGCCTCATCATCGGCGGCACCGTGGTGGCATTGATCTACGCCTACGCGGTGCGCTACCTGGCCGTTGCGTACCTGCCGGTCGAGGCCGGCTTCGAGCGCGAGTGCCGCGGGCTGGACGAGGCCTCGCGCTGCCTCGGCGTCCCGCCCCTCGCCACGCTGCGTCGCGTCGGCCTGCCGCTCCTGCGCGGCGCGCTCGCCGGCGCGCTGATCCTCGTGTTCGTGGACGTGCTGAGGGAGCTGCCGCTCACGCTCGTGCTCCGGCCCTTCGACTTCGACACGCTGGCCACGCGCGCATTCCAGCTCGCCTCGGACGAGCAGGTCGCCGAGTCCGCCAACGCCGCGCTCGTGCTGATCATCGCGGGCATCCCGGCGATCATCGGCGCGAACCGGCTGGTCGGGAGGCGCGGCGTGTGAGCGTGCTCGAGCTGCGCGGCCTGACCAAGCGCTACCCCGGCGCGGACCGGGATGCCGTGTGCGACGTCTCGCTCCGCATCGAGGCCGGCGAGATCGTCGGGCTCGTCGGCGGGAGCGGCGCGGGGAAGACCACGCTGCTGCGACTGATCGCCGGCCTCGAGGTGCCGACCGCCGGAACCATCGTCCTCGACGGCCGCACGCTCTGCGACGGCCGCCGGTCCCTGCCGCCCGAGCAGCGCGGCATCGGCCTCGTCTTCCAGGACTACGCGCTCTTCCCCCACCTCACGGTCGAGGAGAACGTCGGCTTCGGCCTGCATCGCTTGCCGCGGCGCCGGCGCCGCGAGCGGATCCGCGAGACGCTGGAGCTGGTCGGCCTCGCCGACCTGGCCGGCCGCTACCCGCACCAGCTCTCCGGCGGCCAGCAGCAGCGCGCCGCGCTCGCGCGTGCGCTCGCGCCCGAGCCTGCCGTGTTGCTCCTCGACGAGCCGTTCAGCAACCTGGACGCCGTGCTCAAGCCCGCGCTCCGGGACGACGTCGCCCGGATCCTGCGTCGCGCCGGGACGACGGCGCTCGTCGTCGTCCACGACCACGAGGACGCGCTCTCCCTCGCCGACCGGGTGGCGATCCTGCGGGACGGCCGCCTCTGGCAGGTCGGCCCGCCGCGCGACGTCTTCGCCACGCCCCGGGACGCCTACGTCGCCCGGCTCTTCGGCGAGACCAACCTGGTCGCGGGCGTGGTGGAGAACGGCACGCTGCGGACGCCGCTGGGGCCCGTCCCGACCCCGCCCGCCGCGGCCGGCCGGGCCACCGTCACCGTCTCGGTCCGGCCGTTCGACATCCTGCTCGTCCCGTCCGATGACCTGGGCGTGCGCGCCACCGTCCGCCGTGTCGCCTTCCGCGCCGGATTCGACGAGGTCGAGCTCGTCACGGAAGAGACGCCGTACGGCACGGCAGCCGTCGTGGCCCACGTCGCGCCCGGCCTGCGCCTCGTCCCCGGCGACGCGGTCCGGATCCGCATCCGGCCGGGCGGCGTGCAGGTGGTCGGGCTCCCAGACGCCGCCCCCCACCCCGACTCTCCAGCCCACTGAGCGCGGGGCCCCGGCCGCCGATGCCGGGCCCCCGGCGCCCCTACCGCGCAGCGGGAGCGCCGCGACGTGCCGGCCCGCCCCCACGCAGTCTGGATCCCGGTCCCCCGGCGCACCCATCCAGGAGCGAGCGCCGCGACCCGCCCCGCGCCGCCGCATCACCCCGTCTCTGCCCCTGCAAGGTTGGCGCGGTTGCGCTTATATTTGAGGGTTCACCGTACCCGAACACAGGCGCACGATGAGCGACGACCGAACCGCATACGATCCGGGCGCGATCGAGAGAAAGTGGCAGCAGCGTTGGGAGGAGCGGCGCACCAACACCTTCACGGACGAGCAGCTCCGCACCGCCGCCCGCCCCTTCTACAACCTGATGATGTTCCCCTACCCCTCCGCGGAGGGGCTGCACGTCGGCAACATCTATGCCTTCACCGGCGCCGACATCTACGGCCGGTGGAAGCGCCTCCAGGGTTACGACGTCTTCGAGCCCATCGGCTTCGACGCGTTCGGAATCCACTCGGAGAACTACGCGCTCAAGGTCGGCGTCCACCCCATGGAGCTGATCCCGCGCAACATCCAGAACTTCACGCGGCAGCTCAAGCGCACGGGGGCAATGTACGACTGGAACCACACGGTCGACACCACCGACCCGCGCTACTACAAGTGGACGCAGTGGCTCTTCGTCAAGCTCTTCAAGGCCGGCCTCGTGGAGCGCCGCAAGGCGCCCGTCAACTGGTGCCCGGGCTGCCACACCGTGCT
>DATCLK010000241.1:0-3866 GCA_036563975.1 Longimicrobiales bacterium
GGTCTCCGGCTCGCGGTAGCCCACGCTCATGCGCAGCACCAGCTCGACGGCGGTCGGCAGGTCCATGCGGTGGCCGATGGAGACGTAGACGGGGCGCACGCCGTCGCGCGTCCGCACGGCCATGCCGATGACCTCGTCGTCATCGATCAGCGGGGCCGTGGCGCCGCGCTTCTTGCCTAGCCGGCCGTGGCGGCCGATATGGATGGACTTGGCGCAGCCGACCGTGGGCAGGTCGAAGAGCAGGCCGCCGTGACAGGCGAGGCCGAAGCGGCGAGGGTGTGCGTAGCCGTTGCCGTCGAAGATGAGCACGTCGGGCTTCCGGCGGAGACGCTTCCACGCAGCGGCGATGGCGGGCAGCTCGCGGAAGCTGAGCAGGCCCGGGATGTAGGGGAAGGTGACGTCGACGGCGGCGGTCGCCTCGTCCACGGTCTCCATCGTCTCCGCGTCGATCACCACGATGCCGGCGTAGCCGCGGCGGCCGAAGCGCTGGATGGACAGGTCCGCGCCGCCGACGAGGCGCGGGTTGAAGCCGCGCGGCGGGTGCGTGATGAGCCGCTCCCGCAGCCGGAGCTGGATCTCACGCGCCTCGGCGGGGGTGACGTTCCAGGTGTCCGGGGCCGGCCCGCTCATACGGATCGAGTGCGTGACGAGAGCCGCCGGGCCGCACGGCGCCGGCGTCGCCCGACAGGGCGCTGCCGGTGAAGTGTGCGGCCGCCGGGCGGGGAGCACCAGCCCTGCGCGCGGGCCGCCCGCGGTCACACGCGCCGCCGAGTGAACGCAGCGCCCCGCGGCGTCGTCCAAGGGTCGTGCAGATTGTGGGCCGCCGGAGGAGGGGGCACGCCGTGGGCATGACCCGGGCTGCCGCGGCAGCGGCGCATACGGGTTCGAGCGGGAAAGGTCGGTTGATCGCGCGGGAAGCGGAAGGTCGGGGCGACGCCGAGCTGTTGGCGCGAGTGCAGGCGGGCGATGCGGACGCGTTCCGTGCGCTCGTGCGACGCTGGTACGCGCAGATCCACCGCTGGGCGCTTGCCGTGACCGGGGAGCCGGATGACGCGGAGGACGTGGTGCAGGCCGTCCTGGTCAAGTTGCACCGCTCCCTAGGCGAGTACCGCGGGGACGCGGCGCTCTCGACGTGGCTCTACCGCGTGACGCGCAACGCGGCAGCCGAGCACGCGCGGGCGCGGAAGAGACGGGCTGCGATGCGGGAGCGCGCGCGACTGGAGTACGCCGCGACGGGCGCTCCGTCATCGGGTGGCGAGGACATCGCGGAGCGGCTCGTGCGCGCGCGGCTGGCTCGCCTGGTCCTCGACGAACACCAGCGCCTGCCGCCGCGCCAGCGCGAGGTGTTCGTCCTTGCGGACGTACACGGGCACAGCGCGGCCGAGATCGCGGAGCTGCTCGGCATCGACCCCGTGACTGTACGCACCAACCTGCTGCGCGCGCGGCGCGCCATTCGAAAGCGCATCCTGGACGCGCATCCGGAGCTGCTGGAGGAGTGACAGGCATGACCTGCCGGGAGGCGATCGAGTGGTTGCTGGAGGCGGAGCCCGACGAGCTCGCGGGCCGGGGCGGAGGGGCGGCAGCGGAGCACGTCCGCGCGTGCGTGCGCTGCCGCGCGGTAGCGGCGCGGCTGCTGGAGGCGCAGGCGATGCTCGCGGCCGAGCTGATGGTGCCGCCGCGGGTGGGGGTGGAGGAGGCGATCGAGGAGGTGCTTGGGGCCGCGGCTGGCCAGTCCGCGCCCCCGGGAACGGCGGGCGCGGGTGGAATTGGCCCTGCCCTTCCCCTCCGCGACCCGGGAGACGGCGCCGCCTCCGCACCGCCATCCGGGTGGGGAGGCCGCGGGGTGGCGGCGGGCGGGGGAGTTCGGCGGGGGCGGCAGGCGCTGCGCTCGCTCCTCCCGCTCGCGGCCGCTGCGGCGGTCGCGCTGCTGCTCGTGCGGCACGACGTGCCGCCGCCAGCGTTCGAGGACGTCACGCGCCCGCGGTCCGTGGCGCCCGCGCCGCCTGCCGCGCTCCCGACGGTGATCGCGCCGGAGGGCCGCAACGCGGCGCTGTTCCACACGAGCGACCGGCGCATCACGGTGGTCTGGATCTACTGAACGGAGAATGAACGATGAGGATTCGCACCATCCTGCCGATGCTGGTCGTGAGCGCGGCCCTGGGGTGCGGCTGGACCTCGGGACAGGACCTGGAGACGCGCACGTTCCGGCTCGAGCACATCAGCGTCGCCTCGGCGATCCGGCTGATCGAGCCGTATGTACGCTCGGAGCACGCGGCGCTGACGTCGCCGGAAGGCGGCAACATCGGCGCGATCACGGTGCGCGAGACGCCGGACGCGCTGGATCGCATCGGCGCGATGCTGGCCGAGTACGATGTCCCGCGACCGACCGTGACGCTGCATTTCCAGGTGATCGAGGCGAACGGCTTCCAAACGGGCGACCCGTCCATCGCCGAGGTAGAGGCTGCGCTCCGCGAGCTCTTCCGCTTCCGCGGGTACCGGCTGGCGGCGGAGGCCGTCGTGGTGGGCACGGAGGACTCGCGTGTGCAACAGGCCCTCGGAGAAGGCGACCGCCTGTTTTTCATTGAGACGTGGCTGCTGTCCGTCCCCCGGCAGGACAGCAGCGGCGCAGTCCAGCTCTCGGTCGAGCTGCGGCAGCCGCAGATCGGGACCCTCCTCGAGACGACCGTCGGCGTGCCGCTCGGCCAGACGATGGTGATCGGAACGGCGCCGCAGCTCGAGGGCACGGGCGGTCGGGCGGCCAGCGCGCTGATCCTCACCGTGCGACCGGAGCTGACGAGTCGAGGAGCAGGCACCTGATGCGCCGCCGGCTCGGGCCGCCCCGCGTGGGCGACGCACTGGCAGGCCCGGCGCCTCAGGACGACAACCCGTGCACCGCGTCAAGCAGCTCGTCCAGGTCGAGGGCGTTCTGCGGGTTGGTCGCGCGGCGCACGTAGCGCAGCACGCCGTTGTGGTCCACCAGCGCCGTGCCGCTCTGCTGGAGGACCCGCAGCTTCATCTCGAAGCCGTACGCGCGGAAGACCTCGCGCCTCTCGTCCGCGAGCACGGGCACGGGCAGCCGCGTCATACGCCGGTACGCGCTCGCGGCGCCCCGGCCGCCCGGTCCGATGACCAGCACCTCGACGCCGGCCTTGCGCAGCTCACCGCTCTTCCGCCCCAACTGGGCGGCGTGGAGCATACAGTTGATTCAGGTGAAGGCGCGCAGGAAGAAGAGGATGACGGCCGCCCGGCCTTCGTAGTCCGCCAGTGCGTGCCGGGCGCCATCCGCGTCCGGTAGCGAGAAGTCCGGCGCGCGTTCGCCGATGGCAGGTCGCGGATGGTCCCGATCGCCGGACGCCGGCCCGCCAACGCTCGCCTCGCTCATTGCCGCTTCTCCCGTTCTCCACCACACGCTGTGCGGACGGCTATAGTCATGGCTGGAGCTGCGTCCGCTCGAGATCGCGGATCCAGATGTTACGGAAGCGGACCGGCTGACCGTGGTCCTGGAGCACGAGCGGCAGGCGATCCGGGTGCGGCTCGTACGGCCGGCGTGCCATGTGCGCCGTGGGGCCGAGCATCTCCGCGTGGTCGTGCACCAGCACGCCGTTGTGGAACACCGTGACGATGGCGGGGCTGATCCGCTTGCCGTTCGCGTCGAACCGGGGCCGGCGGAAGACGATGTCGTACGTCTGCCACTCGCCCGGCGGGCGGCTCGCGTTGACCAGCGGCGGGTGCTGCCCGTACAGCGACGCGGCCTGCCCGTCCGCGTACGTCTCGTTCATGTACGAGTCGAGGATCTGCACCTCGTAGCGCCCCATGAAGAAGACGCCGCTGTTGCCGCGGTCCTGGCCGGTGCCCTGCGGCGGCGA
>DATCLK010000242.1:0-22364 GCA_036563975.1 Longimicrobiales bacterium
GAGGCGCGGGTGCGGCGGATCACGCGGGAGAAGGTCCAGAAGCACGGCCTGAAGATGAAGGTGAGCGATGCGGAGTGGCAGTTCGACCGCAACAAGCTGCTCATCTACTTCACGGCGGAGCGCCGCGTGGATTTCCGGGAGCTCGTGCGTGATCTCGCGCGCACCTTCCGGACCCGCATCGAGTTGAAGCAGATCGGGGTGCGGGACGAGGCGGCGCTGCTCGGCGGGATCGGGCGGTGCGGCCGCGAGTTGTGTTGCTCGACGTGGTTGCGGGAGATGAAGCCGGTCAGCCTGCAGCTCGCGAAGGACCAGCGGCTCTCGCTCAACCCGTCACAGATCTCGGGCGTGTGCGGGCGGCTGATGTCCTGCCTCATCTACGAGCACGACGCCTACGTGGAGGCGCGCAAGAAGTTCCCGCGCGAAGGCAAGACGCTCAACACGTCGCGAGGCAAGGAGAAGGTCATCAGCGTGGACATCTGGCGCGAGCTGGTCGTGCTGAAGGACGAGGACGGGGCGCGGCGGACCGTGCCATTGAACGTGCTCAAGGCGGAAGTGGCGCGGGCCGCGGAGGGTGACGCGCCGCTGGGCCGGCCCGCCGGCGGCGGGAACACGGGAGGGAACGGTACGAACGGGAAGGAACGGCGGACGTGAGCGGGGGAGCGAAGTTCTACATCACCAGCGCGATCGACTACGCCAACGGGCCGCCTCACCTCGGGCACGCGCTCGAGAAGTTGGGGGCGGATGCGATGGCGCGCTATCACCGCCTCAAGGGCGAGGCCGTGCATTTCGTCATCGGGATGGACGAGCACGGGCTGAACGTGCTGCAGACCGCGCGCGCCAACGGCCTCTCGCCCGCCGAGTGGGTCGACGACATCGCCGCGCAGTTCCAGGCCGCATGGCAACAGCTCGGCCTCAGCAACGACGATTTTATCCGCACGACGCAGCCGCGCCACCGCCGCGCGGTCGAGGCGATGATCGAACGGATGCGGGCCGCCGGCGACCTCTACCGCGGCGTCTACGCGGGCTACTACTGCGTGGGTTGCGAGGCGTACAAGGGCGAGGATGAGCTGATCCCGGCCCCCGCCGGAGCCGCCGCCCCGCAGCCCCCCGGCGGCGCATCCCAGGCGCCGGGGCAGGAGGAGGCGCGGCGCGTCGAAGGGCTGGTGTGCCCGCTGCACCCGACACGGACGCTGCTCTGGGTCGAGGAAGAGAACTGGTTCTTCCGGCTCTCTCGCTTCCAGGAGCCGTTGCGGCGGCTGATCGCGGAGACCGACTTCGTCCAGCCGGAGTCGCGGCGCAACGAGCTGCTGCGCGTGATCGAGGGCGGGCTCGAGGACCTTTCCGTCTCCCGTGCTCGCCTGCCCTGGGGCATCCCCTGGCCGGACGACCCCGACCACACGGTGTACGTGTGGATCGACGCGCTCACGAACTACCTCACGGCGGCGGGGTTCCCGGACCGGGGCTACGAACGGCTCTGGCCGGCAGACGTGCACGTGATCGGCAAGGACATCACGCGCTTCCACTGCATCTACTGGCCGGCCATGCTGATGAGCGCCGGCCTCGAGCTGCCCCGCCGGGTCTGGGCGCACGGCTTCGTCACGTTCGAGGGGCGGCGCTTCTCGAAGTCCGCGGGCGTGTGGGTCGAGCTCCGGGATGCGATCGCACGCCACGGCCCCGACGCGCTGCGCTACTACCTGCTGCGCGAGATGCCGTGGAACGGCGACGGCGACTTCTCCTGGGTCCGGTTCGACGAGCGCTACACCGCGGACCTGGCCAACGATCTGGGGAACCTGGTCAACCGCTCCCTTTCCATGGTCGAGCGCTACCGCGGGGGGACAGTGCCGCGCGGCGCACGCACCGCCCTGGACGACCATGCGGCCAGCATCGTCACCCGCTACCGCCAGGCCATGGACGCGAACCTGCTGCACCAGGGCGCGGCCGCCGGGCTCGAGCTGGCGGCCCGGGCGAACGCGTTCATCGTCGAGCGCGCGCCCTGGCAACAGGCCAGGGAAGGAAGGGACGCCGAGCTCGATGCGACCCTGGCTTCGCTGGCGCGGACCCTGGCCACCCTCTGCACCCTGCTCGAGCCGTTCCTGCCGGCGAGCATGGCGTCGCTCGCCGGGCGCCTGGGGCTCGAGCGGGTCCCACTGCTGGACGAGCTACCCGGCCTGGACCTCGCCGGCCGCACGGTGCGGCGAGGAGAGGTGCTCTTCCCCAAAGAGGAGCGGTGAGTCCATGGTCGCAGCGGACCGGCCGGCGGAGCGTGACGAGGGCGTGGGTCCCCCTGGGGGCGCCCTCGTCGCGTTTCGGGCCTACAGCGTGGGGCGCCCAATTGCGCCGGCGGAGCCGCCGGGGTTGACAATCCTGTGGTCCTGGCCCTATCCTGAAATCCCGTTCCGTTGTTCCCCGGAGAATCGGCTAACCGACCTTGGCGCGGAGTGGGTGCCGCTGACGGCCCCGCGTCCCGACGCGACGAGTGCGTACCCGACCACCGGATGGGCGACGATGGCTCGAGGCCGCTGGACGCTGGTGATCGTGTCCGATGACCCGACACGGGTGCGTCAGGTGCGGCTGTCACGAGACGCCGTGCGGCTCGCGGTGGCGGTGGCGTTGCTCGTCTTTTCCGCGCTGGGGTCGCTCGCCGTCGGGTTCTTCGTCAAGGAGAGCGAGCGGGTCACGGCCCGCCGGCTGGCGCGAAAGAACGCGCTGCTCGAGGCGGAGCTGGCCGGCATCAAGGAGGGCATGGCCGCGCTCCGCGCCGCCCTGGAAGAGCTGTCCAAGAAGGACGCGCATTTCCGGCTGGTCGCCGGGCTGGAACCGCTGGACGAGGAGGTGCTGCGGGCGGGGATCGGCGGTCCCGGCACGGAGACGCTCGAGTCCAACCCGCTGTGGAAGCTGGACACCCGGCTCGGCGAGCAGACGTTCACGACGGCATACGACTTGAACACGATGCTGCGCCGCGCGCAGGTCCTGGCCGCGAGCTGGGACGCGGCGCTGAACACCCTCGAGCAACGCTACGAGGAGCTCGAGGCGACGCCGTCGATTGCCCCCGTCGTGGGCTACGTGTCGAGCGCGTTCTCGCGGCAGCGCTGGCACCCGATCCTCGAGCGTCCGCGGCCGCATGAAGGGGTCGACATCGTGGCGCCGAAGGGTGCGCCGATCTACGCGACGGCCCGGGGCCGGGTCACGTTCGCGGGTCGCAACGGCGCCTACGGGCTGATGGTGGAGATCGATCACGGGCGCGGGTACGTCACACGGTACGCGCATGCGTCGCGGACGCTGGTGCGCCGGGGGCAGCTCGTGGAGCGCGGCCAGAAGATCGCGGAGGTTGGCGACACCGGGCTGGCGGTGGCACCGCACGTGCATTACGAGGTGCTGGTCAATGGGCGGCCCGTGAACCCGCAGCTGCACATCCTCAACGAAGAAGTGATCCCGGACTGAGGCGGTGCGGTCGGCGGGTCGCCAGCCGGCCCGGACTGGTGGCGAGCAGACCCGCGGCGAGCCCGCGGGGCGGACTGCCGGAGACGGAGCGCCTGAGAGGCGCTTTTTTGTTGCCATGGTGCGGAACCGGTACGGAGCCGGGCGGGCGGTGCTGGCGGCGGCGTGGTGCGCGGCGCTCGCCGCGGCGGCGCCGGAGGCGCGCCCCCAAACCGCGGCGCCCGGCGATACGGCCGGCCCACTCGGCCCCGTGGCGGTGATCCGGCCGGCCGGCGGGCCCCTCGTGGTCGTGCGCGAGCAGCCCGAGTCGCGCCTGGTGGCGATCCGGGTCGCCGTGGAGCTGCGCGAGCCCGCGGGCGAGGCGGCCCGGATCCTCGCGGAGGTGGTGCGTCCCCGGCTGGAGTCGGGGGCCGCGGAGCTGGGGGCGCGGGCGGCCGTGGAGGTCGCGCCGTCGCACCTGGTGTTCCGGGTGGTCGGCCCGGCCGGCGAGTTCGAGCGGCTGGCGGCGCTGCTGCGGCGCGGGCTGGTCGTGCCCGCGGGCACGACGGCGACGGCGCTGGATGCGGCGCGGATCCAGGCGCAGGCGCGGGCCGCGGCCGAGCTGGACACGCCGGGGCCGCTCCTGCGCTCCCTGCTCCGCGACGCGCTGTTCCCCGCCCTCGCCGGGTCCCAGGGTGGCGAGACCGGCCCCGCGCCGCTGACCGCCGAGCGGCTGGCGCAGTGGTGGGCCGCGACCGCCCGCCCGTCCCGGGTGGCGGTGACGGTGGCCGGCGGAGTCGAGGCGGCGTTGGTGGCGGCAGAGTTCGAGGACTGGCCCGCCGCGGGGGCGGCCAGGGACCGGGAACGAGGCCCGCAGCGGCCGGCGCCGCAGCGCGCGTCCCCGCCCGCCCCTCAGGTGGTGTACAGGGCCGCAGGGCTCGGCTACCGGGCGCACCGGCTGGATCCCGCCGTGCTCGCCGTCGCGGCCGCGCTCCTGGAGCGACGGCTCGCCCGCTCGGGGATCCCCGGCGCGACCGCCGAGCTCTGGTGGAACGGGGAGAACAGGGCCCTCGTGCTGCTCGCCTCGGAGCGGGCGGCGGCCGCCGGCCGTGACGGCCAGGCGGGCGCGTCGCTCCGGGAACGGCTGGAGGCCGCCATCGCGGACATGGCCGACCGGCCGGCGGCGGCAGAGGTCCTGCGAGTCCGCCGCAGACTGGTCCGGGACATCCTGTTCGCCGCCCGGACGGCGGAAGGGATGGCAGAGGTCCTCGGCCAGATGCTGGATCGAACCGGAGAGCCCATGGCGGCGCACCGATTCCTGGCTGCGCTCCAGCGAGTGGACGCGCGGGCGGTCGTGACGGCGCTGCGGGCACTGGGCCGCACGCAGCCGCAAGCCGTGGAGGTGGCGCCCTGAGCCGCTACCGCGCCCTGGCGCGCGTGGCCTCGGCGGCCGCGGGATTCGGGCTGGCAGGGGTCTGGGGGCTGGCCGGCGCGCACGCTCAGCCCGCGCCCGGCCGGGTCGCGGTCCTGGCCGAGCCGGGCGGGACGGCGGTGGCGCTCGCGGTGCTGCTGAACGCGGGCAGCGGGTGGGAAGCGGAAGACGAGGCCGGGCTGAGCCACCTGGCTGCCCGATCGGTGGCCGAGGAGGTCGCCGCGCGGTTGGAAGCCCTGGACGCGACCGTGTCGGTGCACTGCGGCGGGACGGCCATCGGCTTCACCTTGCTGGCGCCGCCCGAGACGTGGCGCCCTGCGGCCACGCTCCTCCTGGATGCCCTGTTCCTCTCGTCGCCGGGCGACGGCGCGGTGGCGCGGGCGCGCGCCGCGCTGGAGGCGACGCTCCGGATGGACGACGCGAGCCCGGCCGCCCACGCACGAACCGCCCTGCGTGAGGCGCACTACGGCGCGCACAGCCGCTGGGCCCGCCCGCCCTGTGGCCGGGCCGAAGACGTGGCGTCCTACGGTGCCGGGGACGTGCGCCGCATGCTCCGCACCCGCTTCGTGCCGAGCCGGGCGGTGGCGGCCGTGGTGGGGCCGGTGGTCCCCCGCGAGGCGCTGGACCTGCTGGGGCGGGAGCTGGGCGACGTCTCCCTGCCCGTGCTGCTGCCCCGCCCGCAGCCACCCCCGGCGAGCCGGCGGGTGTGGCTGACGCAGCCGACGGTCACGACCTGGCTGGGGTGGGCCTACCCGTTCCCGCCCGACGCCGACCCCGAGGCCGTGGAGCTCCTGGCCTTCCGCATCGAGCAGGCCGCGGGGCCCTCGCCGGCCCACCCCGAGGTGTACGACATCGCCGTCGCGGTGGAGCGGCACGGCGCCGGGGGCGCGCTCCTGATCTCGCTGGTCGCTGCGCCCGAGCACGCGCCCCGGTGGGCGGCCAGGATCGAGGACCTCGTGAGGCGGGCGGGAGTCGCGCGGCTGCCGGAGAACGCGTTCCGCGACCTGACGCGCCGCTACCTGGGGTGGCGCCTGCTGGAGCTCGCGACGCCGGAGGCCCGTGCGCTGGACGCCGCCCGCCAGCTCTTCTTCGACCACTCGCACCGGCCGCCCGACGAGGCCGTCCGGGACCTGACCCCGGAACGGCTACGCCTTGCCGCCGCATCCCTGGGCAGCCCCGCGCACGCGGTCCTCGGCCCGGAATGAGCCGGGCGGGCCGCTCCACGCTTGCTCGGGAGCACGAAAGCCAGTAATTTGCGCCAATTCCGAACCCACCCGCGGAGAGCTGGTTCCATGAGACGACTGGTGCTGCTGCTGGCCGCAGGAACCCCCTTGCTCGCTGGATGCGGAGGTGGCGACATCGTCGTGCAGGCCCGGGTCGCGGCGAACGACGGCGACGAGCCGAGAGCGCTGGCCGATTTGCCGGTGCGTTTGCTTCCCTACGACCGCGACGTGATCTTCGACTCGCTCGAGGCGGCCTACCCGGAGCCCGAGCCGCAGGTCCCGGATTCCGTGCTGCGGCTCCGGGAGGAGATGATCGCGGCGCAGGCGGCGTGGCAGCGTGCCGAGGCGCGATGGAACGAGGTGCGGGACAGCATGCGCACGATCCGCGACCGGATGGAGCAGCTCAGCCGCACCTCGCCGGAGTACCGGGTCCTGTACCTGGATTTCGACCGCCTCGAGGCGGAGGAGCGTCAGGTCAACCGCACGCGCGAGGCGGAGTTCGCGCGCTATGACCGGCTGCAGAAGCAGCTCGCCGCGCAGCTCCGGGAGATCCGGCTCAAGCAAGAGGCCTGGGCCGACCGGGCGTTCGCGCCGGTGGACTCGATCATCGCGGCGCGCCTCAAGGCGCTGGGCCGCGAGGAGGTCGCGGACACGACGGACGCGACGGGCAGCATTCGCGTGAGGGTCCCCAAAGGGCAGTGGTGGGTCTACGCCCGTTACCCGCTGGCGAACGAGGAGCTGTACTGGAACGTGCCGGTCGAGGTCACGGGCGGCGAGCCGCTCGTCGTGGAACTGACCCGACAGAACGCCGAGGTGCGACCCAGGTACTGACGCGCGGACCCCGACACCGGAGGCGCGGTCCGGGCCCAATGGCGATCACACGCACGGTCCCGACGGAGCAGGCGGCGCTGGCGCTGGACGTGGACAGCGACGGCGTCGCCTGGCTCGTTTTCGACCGGCCGGAGAGCCGGGTCAACCTCCTGGCCTCGGGGGTGATGGCCCGGCTCGACCTGCTCCTGGCCGACGTGGAGGAGGGCATTCGCGCCGGGCGGATCCGGGCCGTCGTGGTGCGGAGCGGGAAGCCCGGAACGTTCATCGCCGGCGCGGACGTGGAGGAGATCGCCGGGCTCACCGACGCGGCCGAGGCGGAGGCGCTGGCGCGGGAGGGGCAGCGCATCTTCCGGCGGCTGGATCTCTTGCCGGCGCCGACCATCGCCGCGATCGAGGGCGCCTGCCTCGGCGGCGGGACCGAGCTGGCGCTGGCGTGCGACGTCCGGCTCGCCAGCGATGCGCCCGAGACCCGCATCGGGTTGCCCGAGGTGCGGCTCGGCATCATCCCCGGCTTCGGCGGCACGGTCCGCCTGCCGCGGCTGATCGGCCTGCGCGCGGCGCTGGACCTCATCCTGACGGGCCGCACGGTGGACGCGCGGCGCGCGGAGCGCATCGGCCTGGTGGACGAGTGCGTCCCTGCGCCCCTGCTGATCCAGCGGGCCCGCCACCTCGCCCTGACCCTGGCGGAGCGGAAGGGAGCGGCAGGTGGACGCCGGCGCCGGGCCGGGCTCGCCGGACGACTCCTCGATGAGACGCCCCTCGGCCGCCGGCTCGTGCTATCGCAAGCACGCAAGCGCGTCCTGCGCGAGACGCGCGGACACTACCCCGCCCCGCTGGCTGCGCTCGACGTGCTGGCGGACGTCTCCCCCTCGACGCCGCTGGACGAGGCCCTGGCGCGCGAAGCGCGGGCCGTCGGCCCGCTGATCGCGAGCGCCGTCTGCAAGAACCTGATCCACGTGTTCCGCCTCACGGAGGCGGCGAAGAAGGCGGGGCCGCGTGCGGAGGCCCGCCCGGTCGAGCGCGTCGCGGTGCTCGGCGCGGGGACGATGGGCGGCGGCATCGCGCAGCTCCTCGCGGACCGCGGCCTCGCGGTGCGGCTCAAGGACATCCGTGCGGAGGCCATCTCGCAGGGGCTGCGCCACGCGCGCGAGCTGTTCGACAAGGCCGTGCAGCGCAAGCGCATGGAGCGCCGCCACGCCGAACAGGCGCTGCGCCGGATCTCCCCCACGCTCGACTACTCCGGGTTCGGCACCGTGGACGTGGTGATCGAGGCGGTGGTCGAGAAGATGGATGTGAAGAAGCAGGTGCTGCGCGAGGTCGAGGAGCGCGTGCCGCCGCATGCCGTGCTGACCTCCAACACGTCCTCCCTCTCGATCACGGAGATGCAGCACGCGCTCGCGCGCCCGGAGAACTTCTGCGGCATGCACTTCTTCAACCCCGTGCATCGCATGCCGCTCGTCGAGGTCGTGCGCGGCGCTGCCTCGTCCGACGAAGCGCTCGCCACCGTCGTCGCGCTCGCTCGCCGCCTGGGCAAGACGCCGCTCGTCGTCAACGACGGGCCAGGATTCCTCGTCAATCGCATCCTCGCACCGTACCTCAACGAGGCCGGCTGGCTGCTCGGGGAAGGCGCGCGCATCGAAGACATCGACCGCGCCATGCTGGACTTCGGGATGCCGATGGGGCCGCTCCGCTTGCTCGACGAGGTCGGGCTGGACGTGGCGCGGCACGCCGCAGCCGTGATGTACGAGGCGTTCGGCGAGCGCATGCGGCCGGCGCCTGCCCTGACGGCGATGGCGCAGACGGGCCGGCTGGGCCGAAAGGGCGGGCTCGGGTACTACCGCTACGAGAACGACCGGGAGAAAGGCCCCGACCCGGACGTCTACACGCTGCTCGGCGACGCCGTGCCGGCTCAGCGGCGCGAGATCCCCGCCGCCGTGATCCAGGAGCGCGCCGTCCTCGCCATGATCAACGAAGCCGCGCGCGCGCTCGAGGACGGGATCGTCGAAACCGCGGCCGATGTGGATCTGGCGCTCATCATGGGGATCGGCTTCCCGCCGTTCCGCGGCGGGCTGTTGCGCTACGCCGACACGCTCGGCATCCCGACCGTGCTGCAACGGCTCGAGATCCACGAGCGGGAGTTCGGCCCCCGCTTCCACCCCGCGCCCTGGCTACGCGAGCGGGCCGCGGCGGGCAAGGGCTTCTACGCCTGAGTGGGCCGCGCTGGGCTCCAGCCGGGCCCGCGATCGCATGACGCAACGAACTCCTCACGCCTCGAACGCGCGGAAGCCGGTGTGCGGCCGATGAGCACGGTCCGGATCCACTACCTGAGGCCGCCAGATCGCAAAGCGCTCTTCGTTCAGCAGCTCGTGCATCGCAGTGACGACGTCATCGTCACCTACGTGCACCGCACGCCGCTGGACCGCACACTCGTCGTCGGCGGCGAGGTGGCGCTGGAGCCGGGAGCGCCAGCGGTGTGGTTCACCTTCCCCGGCGCGTGGCACGACATCGGCCGGTTCCACCGGCTGGACGGCACGTTCACGGGCTATTACGCGAACGTGATCACGCCCGTCGAATTCCTCGCCGATGACGAGTGGCGGACGACCGACCTGTTCCTCGACGTGTGGAAGAGCCGGCGCGGGGAGGTGGCGCTGCTGGACGAGGATGAGCTGGAGGCGGCGATCGAGCGCGGGTGGATCACCGCCGAGCTGGCGGCGGCCACGCGGGCTGAAGCCGACCGCCTCCTGGGCGCCGCCCGCGGGCCCGCGTGGCCGCCGCCGCACGTCACGGAATGGACGCTGGAGCGCTGCCGGCGCGCTTTCGGCATCGACGAGAGCGCCTGAACGCCCGCCGTGCTCCCGGACGGCCGAGAGCGGCGCGGCTGCCGAAACCTTCGGCGCCGGCGGGCTGTAGGAACCGGGCGACCAGGTTTTGCCGCGGGAGCCATCTCATGCGTGGACGGACGACGAACGACCGTAACGAGAGCAGTCGCGGCGCGGGCCGCGTGTCTCATCCACGCGGCGGCCGCGGTGCACGGCGAGCCGGATGGCCGCGCTTCCGCGTGACCATCGGATCGGCCGTGATCCTGCTCGCGCTCGCGGCCGCGCCGCTCGCCGCGCAGCCGCACGAGCGCCTCACGCTCCAGCAGCGCGCGGCAGCGAGCCGTGCCAAGGGCGCGGAGAGCGCGCCCGTGCTGGTGCTCGAGGTGGCCGACTTCCAGTGCCCCTACTGCGCCCGCTTCTGGAAGGAGACCTTCCCCCGCCTCGACAGCGCCTACATTCGCCCGGGGAAGGTCCGGTGGGTGTTCGTCAACCTGCCGCTGCCCACGCATCACCACGCCTGGAGCGCCGCGGAGGCCGCGCTGTGCGCGGGCGCTCTCGCCGACGACTTCTGGGCCGCGCACGACCGGCTCTTTGCGCGCCAGCAAGAATGGGCCGGCCTGCCGGACCCCGTCGCCGCGTTCGTGAGCTACGTGGCCGAGCTCGGCGTGCCCGAAGCCGAGTTCCGGGCCTGCATCGACAGCGACGTCGTCGCGCCGCTGATCCTCGAAGACGTCATCTTCGCCGCCCGCTCCGGTGTCCGGGGGACGCCGGCCTTCTTCATCAACCGGGACCAGGCCGTGATCGGCTTGAAGAGCTTCGAGGACTGGGACCGGCTACTCCAGGAGGCGCTACGCAGGGCGGCGGGGGGCTCGCAGCCCTGAGGGCCGCGGCCCCGGCTAGTCCTGCTCCAGCTCGAGGTACGCCGCGACGAGCCGCCGCGGGTCCACGTAGATCTCCGCGGTGATCGTGGGATCCTCTCGCAGCGCGTCGATGATGCGCTCGTAGCGCTCCAGCACGTCCGCCGGCAGCCGCACCACGAGATCGTGGAACGCGCCGCGATCCGCGAAGACCAGCCGTACCGGGATCCGCTCACCTGCCATGGATTCCACCATCACTCAGCCGCGGCGCAGCCGCCGGATTTCGGGAAGGGAGAGGAGGAAGATCGCCGTGGCCACGCCCGCCGAGGCAAGGCACCAGCGGCACCAGGCGTGAATGACGAACGCCTCCAGCGCGGTGAGATACGCCGAGAAAAGGAACGCGACCGCGCTCAGGGCCAGGAGCGCGGCGGCCACCCGCCGGTCACCGGCGAGGCCGGGCTGCACGCCCGCGAGCGCGGTGCCGAGCAGGAGAGCGTAGCCGCCGACTCCCCACGCGGGCACAGGCACGCCCAGGAAGACCGCCCAGCGCGACCCCTGCACCACGGCGCAGCCGCCATCCGCGCCGCACGCCAGCGTCCCGACCACGCCCAGCCGGTGCAGCAGGAGGTATGTCGCGATGAAGAACCCGGCGAGGGACAGGACGGCGATGCCCATGCGCGTGATGGGCGGCGCCGCCTCCCGTCCATGTACCACGTCAACCGCCGCGACGCTCAAGCGCCGGCCTCCCGCTCGATCAACGCCTTCAGCTCGGCGTAGTTGCTCCAGTTCATCACGCGCCGCCCGTTCAGGATCAGCGTGGGCGTCCCCGTCACGCCGAGCTGTTCGCCCAGCAGCTTGTTCGCCGAGACGACGTCCGCGAACCGGTCACTCCGCAAGCAGGCGCTGAACGCCTGACGGTCGAGCCCGATGCGCTCCGCGTACGCCTCGAACTCGTCGAGCGGCGGGCGGCTGGATGCACCCCAACGCGACTGCTCCCCGAACAACACGTCGTGGTACTCCCAGAACTTGCCTTGCTCGCCGGCGCACCGCGCCGCGCGCGACGCGAGGAACGAATACCGGTGCAGCCCCCCGAGCGGGAAATCGTAGTACACCAGCTCGAGCGCGCCCGACTGCACGAACTCCGCCTTCAACAGCGGCGCGATCTGGGCAGCGAACTGGCCGCAGTACGGACACTGGTAGTCGCTGAACACCAGGAGCTTCGCCGGCGCGGACGGGTCACCCACGCTGATGCCCTCCGCCCTCTCGACGAGCGTGCGCGGATCGTCCGCGCCCTCGACCGGGATCGGCTCGAGCGCGGCGCCGCCCGCGCCCCTACCCACGACGGCGTAGCCGATGGCGGCGATGCCGATCACGGCCAGTAGTCCGAGGATGATGTAGAAGGGCCGCAGACCACGCCCTTTCGAGGCAGCGGCAACGTTCCGGCGCCCCACAGTGGATCTCCTTGTTTCGTCGTTACTTCTGCGGTTTGTCGCCGTT
Source organism: Longimicrobiales bacterium (assembly GCA_036563975.1). Taxonomy (GTDB): domain Bacteria; phylum Gemmatimonadota; class Gemmatimonadetes; order Longimicrobiales; family RSA9; genus RSA9. The sequence goes on from DATCLK010000242.1 coordinate 12,077, forward strand.
TCGGTTCCGCCTCAAAGATGGCCGGAGCGCGGGGGTGGGGCAAGTGCGGCGTGGAATACGCCTTGCGTCAAATGTTTGTACCCGCGCCCCGACCCGGGGCTGCCGGCGCCGCCTCGGACCGGCCTGCGGGACGACCACCACGCGACCGTCGGTCGGGGGACCGCACAGCGGAGGTACGCATGGCTTTCATCTCCCTCTCGGACCAGCCCGATTACAACTTCCCGCCCGGCACCTTCGACGTCCGGGGCTGGGATGTCCGGACCATGGCGGACAACGAGAAGATCGGAAAGATCGATGACATCCTCGTCGACGAGAGCGGCAACCCGCGCTACCTCGACGTGGACCTCGGACGGTTCCGCAAGCACGTCCTCCTCCCCATCGGCCAGGCACGCGTCGACGAGGCCGAGGACGTGGTCCTGGTGCCCGGGATGACGAAGGACCAGCTCAAGGACGTGCCAGAGTACGACCACAACCCCGACCGAATCACGCGCGAGTACGAGGATCAGGTGGCGGCCGCATACGCGGGGGCCTACACGGGCGAGCACTACTACGCGCGCCCCGAGTACGCGGGCGAACGGCCGGCCGTGAAAGGCACGGGCGGCGAGGAGGCCGGCCGGCTCGCGATGCTCTCCGAGCTGGACGACTTCGACGTCGCGGATGAGGACCCGGATCCGAGGAACTGGGAGGTGATCGCCTCGGACCGGCGCGCGATCGGCGAGGTGAAGGACCTCGTCGTGGACACGTCCGCCATGAAGGTGCGCTATCTCGACGTGGACGTGAACGAGGAGGCGCTCGGAGCGGCCGAGCTGCGGGATCGGCACATCCTGATCCCGATCGGTTACGCGCGGCTGGACGAGGACTCGGATCAGGTGGTCGTGGACGCGATCTCGTCCCGCGAAGTGGCTTCGCTGCCCCCCTTCGAGGGGCTGCCGCTGCGGCGCGAAACGGAGGACCGGCTGCACGCGGTGTTCACGGGCGGCATGGCCGGCGGTGAGGAGCGGCTGCGTCACCCGCGCTACAGCGCCGAGAGCTTCTACGAGCCGCGGCGGCGGGGCCTGGAGGAGGGCGAGGCGCGCATGACGCGGTCGGAGGAAGAGCTGGCGATCGGGAAGCGCGACGTCAGGGCGGGTGAGGTGGATGTGGAGAAGCACGTGCGCACGGAGCACGTGCGGCGGCCCGTGACCCGCCAGGTCGAAGAGGTGGAGGTCGAGCGGCGGGCGGCGAGGGGCCGTGGCGAGATCAGGGAAGAAGAGCTCCGCGTCCCGGTCTCGGAGGAGGAGCTGGTGGTGGAGAAGCGCCCGCGTGTCCGCGAAGAGCTCATCGTCCGCAAGCGGCCAGTCGAGGAGACGGAGCAGATCGAGGCGGATCTGCGGCGCGAGGAGATCGAGATCGAGAGGCACGGGCGCGTCCGCGAGATGGGCACGGAGGAGGAGGAGCGGGAACGCGAGCAGCGGCGGAGAGGCCGCGGCCGCGGCGAGGAGCGGGAGCGCGGCGGCAGCTGAGCCCGCGCGACCGCGGCTGAGCCATCGCGGCGACGGCAGCCGAACCGAGGAGGCGTGCGGAGCGCCCGGCCGAGGCCCCGCGCCCGCGAATGCGCGGGCCGGGCCTCGGCCGGGCGGTGTTTCACCGGAGAGCCGGGAAGGGCCGGGGGGTGCAGGTGAACAGGCTGGGGTTCGGCTCCGGTTGGGTCTGGGGGATCGCGCTCGTCGCGACCCTGATCGCGGTCTGGGCTGTCCTGGACTTCGTGGGCGCCCTGCGCGAAGAGGCGGTGCGCGGGGTCGGCTCGCCCCTGGCCGCGGAGGTGCCACGCTCGCCGCGCGACGCGATCGAACTGCACCGGCTGCTCCCCGACGCCACGGACGATCTGGGCACGCTGGTCCGCGTGGACGGCACGGTCGCCGCCGTGGTCGCGGACGGCTTCTGGCTGCGCGACCTGCGAGACAACGTGGTCTTCGTTCTGGACCCCCGCACGGGCCGGAAGCGCCGGCATGCGGAGCTGAAGACGGGTGCGGCGGTGACGGTGGTGGGGGTGATCGGCCTGATCCCGCCGGGCGAGGCGCCGGTCATCGACGTGGCCGAGCTCCCGGTGCCGCCCAGCGCCGTGGTGGTCCGCGACATCCGGGTCGAGCCGATCGCCCGCGGCGTAGCCGTGCTGGACCTCTAGGCCTCCCGGCCGGCTTTTCGGCCCTGGCGCGGCGGCCGCCGGCCCTGCGAACGCGGGTCTAGGGCGCGACGACGGCCAGGAGCGCGAGGATCGCCGCCAGGCCGAGCACGAGCACGAGAGCCCAGGCGGGCAGCCCGGACCGGAGGCGCCTCAGGCTGGCCAGCCGCCGGGCGAACTCTTCGGTCCAGATCCCGACGACCGCCGCCGAAACCCCCTCCCAGGCGTCCGCCCAGCACTCCTCGAGGCGGGCGCGCCCTGCCGCCCAGGCCTGCGGGTCCGTTGCGCGCGCGCACTGTTCCGCGGCCTGGCGGAGCGGCTCGGCAGGCCGGACCACGCGGCGGCGCAGCCGCTGGAGCTCCTCCTGCCCCAGGCGGGCGCGACGGGCGCCTCGCAGCCCGAGGCGGCGCGCCCCGATGCCCGCCGAGGCCAGCCGCTGGAATGCGGCCAGCGTGTCCCTCCAGACGCGCTCGGCAGCCGCGGCCGCGTCGTCCGCCAGGGGACCGAGCCGGTAGACGTCGCGCACCGCGGGCCAGTCCAGGGAGGCCGCCTGCCTGCGCCGCGAGAGCACGGGGTCGGCGAATCCCTGCGCCAGCTCGCGGAGGTGGTCGGCGAACCAGGCCGGCGCGATGCCGGCCGCCTCCAGCGATTCCCGCGCGCGCGGCGGCCAGCGGGGCGAGGCGAGGAGCCGCGGGATTGCCCCGGAATCCCCTGCGTCCCTCACCCCGCCCTGCCCTCGTCCAGGATCCAGGCCAGCGCCGCCTCGGTATCCGAGAGGTCCTGGAAGACGGCATCCGCGCCGGCGGCGGCCAGCGAGGCGACGTCATGCCGCCCGGTCGCGACGCCGAGCGCGCGCACGCCCAGGGAGCGACCGCAGGTGATGTCGTACGGCGTGTCCCCGATGATGACGATCTCGCGCCCGCGGACCTCGCGCCCGGTCAGCGCGCGCGCCCGCTCGACCGCGATGGCGGGCAGCGCCTCCCGCTGCTCGCCGTCCGAGCCGTACGCCCCCACCCGGAACCGGCCCGCCAGGCCGGCGGCGGAGAGCTTGATCTGGGCGCCGGGCTCGATGTTGCCGGTCAGCAACCCCACGATGACCCGGTCGCCGAGCTGGTCCAGCGCGTCGAGGAGCTGGGGTACGCCCGCGTGCACGGTGCTGTGCTGCCCCGGCAGCGCCAGCTCGGCGGCGAGCTCGCGCAGGTAGGCCTGCCAGAGGGCCGGGAACCCCCGCTCGATGGCGGTATCCGTGAGGCCGGCCGCGCGCAGCAGCTCGCGTGCGATCTGCGGGTCCGTCTTGCCGTCGAAGGCGTGCGTGGCGATCGGGCCCGCCGTGCCGTAGACTTCCAGCAACCCGCGGTGGAACGCGCGTCGGGCTGCGCCGTTGGTCGAGAGGAGTGTGCCGTCGATGTCGAAGAGAATCAGCATGAGCGGCTCCAGGCCATCGGTCGTTCGCGTTGCCGGCGGAGGCGCGCGGCGGCCCTGGGCGCGGGCGGCACGGGGCCGCACACCTGCGGCCCCGCGATCCGCATGAAACGATTCGCCGTCGCGCTACCGCTCGCCCTCGTCGGCGCTCTCTGGTTCGAGTTCCTGGCACTGCCGTGGCCGGTCCTGGCCCGGTGGCGGAATCCGCAGCGCACGGCGCTCATGGAGTACCGGATCCGCGAGCGGGCCGAGCGCGGGGACACGCTCGCGATCCGGCAGGAATGGGTGCCACTCCACCGCATTTCGCGCAACCTGCGGCGCGCCGTGCTGGTTGCGGAGGATGCGCGGTTCTACGAGCACCGGGGCATCGACTGGGTCGCGCTGCGGGAGGAGCTACAGTACCGTGGCGACGATGACTTCTCCCTGACCGACCCGAACGACCTGCGCGCCCTGCGTGACGCGATCGCCTTCTACCTCCGGCACCGGCACGAGGTCCGCGGCCGCAGCACGATCACGCAGCAGCTCGCGAAGAATCTGTACTTTACGCCGGAGCGTTCGCTGCTGCGCAAGGTCGAAGAGCTCGTCGTCGCCCGCCGCCTCGAGCTCTTTCTCCCGAAAGACCGGATCCTCGAGCTCTACCTGAACGTGGCCGAGTGGGGTCCCGGCATCTTCGGTGCCGAGGCGGCGGCCCGGTACTACTTCGGCCGCTCCGCCTCGAACCTCACGCTGGAACAAGCCGCCGCGCTCGCGGCAACGCTGCCGCACCCGCTCACGTCGAACCCCAGGTACAGGCCGGGGCGCATGGCCTGGCGCCAGCGTCTGATCCTCGAGCGTCTCGGCGCGGGTGGGCAGAAGGCCTCGGCCACCCTCAGCCCGCCACGGTGACGGCCCGCTCGATGGCGCGCGCGAGCGCCTCGGCGGCGGCGACGCCCAGCGCGAGCAGGACAGGAGCGGGGACCTCTTCCGCGTGGTCTGCGGTCGAGACGGCGAACGTGACGTCGCCGTCGAAGGGCGTGTTCACCGGCACGATCCGTCGGGCCATGCCCGTCGCGGCCGCACGCGCCAGGCCTTCCAGCCCACTGCGCGTGAGCGGCGCGTCCGTCGCCAGCACGGCGAGGGTGGTGTTCGTGCCGGGCTCGGTGAGGCGCTGCCGCGACAGGACCGCCACGTCGATCCGTCCTTCGAGCAGCGCGCGCGCGGCGTCGTAAAAGCCGCCGTTGTCGTCGCGCGCGCCGGCGATGATCCGCCCCTCGTCGTCCACCACGTCTCCCACGGCGTTGACGACCACGAGCGCGCCGACCGTGTAGCCGGCGACCGTCAGCGCCCACGTTCCCACTCCGCCCGGCATGGCGTGCTCGGGGCCGCGCAGCTTCCCGACCGTCGCGCCGGTGCCGGCGCCGACCCGCCCCTCCGCGACGGCGCCCGCGGTTGCCGCCTCGCACGCCGCGCGGCCCATCGCAGCGTCCGGCCGCCGGCCGGGACGGGCCACGGCCAGATCGAAAATGACCGCCGCGGGCACGATCGGCACGCGCGCGACGCCGGTGTCGAAGCCGGCGCCCCGTTCCTCGAGCCACGCCATGACGCCATCCGCCGCCGCCAGTCCGTATGCCGAGCCGCCGGTCAGCAGGATCGCGTCCACCCGCGGGACCAGGTGGAGCGGCGACAGCGTCTCGATCTCGCGCGTGCCGGTCGCGAGGCCCCGCACGTCGCAGGCGGCGTGGAACGGGCCGAGCACGACCGTGCAGCCCGTGCGCGCCTCCGCGTCGGTCGCGTGGCCGACCCGGATGCCGGGCACCGCCGTGATCGCGGGCATCACCCCTCCGCTGCCCGCGCCCGCACGGCCTCCGCGAACGCCGCGAGCAGCCGGCGGTCGGGATCCGCCTCCGGAGCCTTCGCCTCGTGCCGTTCCGGATGCCATTGCACCCCCATGACCCATGGATAGTCTCGCGCCTCGACCGCCTCGATCAGTCCATCGTCCGTCCGCGCGACCTCGACGAGGCCCGGCGCCAGGTCCTTGATCGCCTGGTGGTGGAAGGAGTTGGTCCGGATCCGCGTGCTCCCGACGATCGTCGCCAGCCGCGAGCCCTCCACGATCCGCGCCTCGTGCGCGTGCAGGCCCCAGGCCTCCTGCCGGTGCCCCAGCGCGTCTGGTCGCTCCGTCGGCAGGTCCTGGTACAACGTGCCCCCGAGATACACGTTCAGCAACTGCATCCCGCGACAAATGCCGAGGACCGGGATCCGCCGCTCGAGCGCGGCCTCCAGCACCGCCAGCTCCATCTCGTCGCGTGCGGGGTTCACGGGGCCGAGGCCGGGCCGCGCTTGCTCGCCGTAACGCGCCGGATCCACGTCCTCGCCGCCGGAGAGGACCAGGCCGTGGCAGTGGCGCACCAGCGCCAGGCACGAGGCCTGTGAATGGGCAGGCGTCAACATGACCGATGCCAGGCCCTGGCGCTCCAGCACTGAGACGTACACCGCGTACAGCGCGATCTGGGGCCGGCGGTATTCCCCCGCCTCCGGCGTGATGGTGGCGGTGATCGCAGTCAGGGGAGTCATGGTTGGGCTCCACGCCGGTTGCTTCGACGTTCGGCGGCGCCGATCGTAGCCCCGCTTGCGGCGCCGCCCTCCACACCACGCGATGCGCAGGCCGGCGCCGGCCGGCCTACTCGCGTCTCGCATGCGCGACCTCCGGCGGGCTTCCGCCGTCCTCGAGCAGCACGAGCCGGCCGGCTCGCGTCTTGCACCCACGAGACAGCGGAAAGCAGGAGGGAGCTCGCGCCAATGCCACGACGCGTGCCGGAGGAGCGGACGACCCGGCTCCCCGAGGACCCCGAGCCCGCCATCGACGCCTACGACGCCGCGCCGCCGGACCTGCCGCCAGCGCCCGCCGGCGCGGGGGTCGAGGCCGGAGGCGAGCCGTACGCCTCGCGGCGGCACGCCGGCCGCCCGCCCGACCACCTGCGGCACGAGGCGCGGACCGCCCTCGACCCGGAGCCCTTCCTCGGCTACGACGGCCTCGACGTGAACGGGGTCCTGGCCTGGATCCGTGAGGCGGACCCGAACACCGACTCCCTCCGCGTCATCCGGCGCTACGAGAGCGCGCACCGCCGCCGCACCGCCATCCTCCGCGAATGCACGCGGCGGCTCCGGCTCCTGAGCGGCGAATCTGGGAGCTAGATGCCGCGCGGCCGCCCCGGCAATTGCCGGGGCGGCCGCGCCTTCCTAGCCGAGGCCCGCACCGTTCAGCCCCGCGAGCACCCGTCCTCCGGGGGCGGGTCACCGACCGCCTGCGCGGCCCGCGCCAGCCTCAGCCGATGCTCGATGCGCGCCACCAGGTCCTTGAGCCGGAACGGCTTGTGGATCACATCCGAGGCGCCGTCGTTCCGCGCCGACTCCATGACCGCCGCATCCGTCAGCGCGGTCACCATCATCACCGGGACCGTGGGCCAGCGGCCGTCGTCCCTCACCCGGCGCAGCACGTCCAGCCCGCTCATGCCCGGCATCATGATGTCGAGCACCACGAGGTCCGGGCTCTCCCGCTCCATCAGCGACAGGAGCCTCGGCCCGTCCGGCGCGGTCCGCACGGTGTAGCCGCGCCCCGACAGCGCGCGGCTCAGCCCCTCGAGCAGGAGGGGATCGTCGTCCGCAATGAAGATCTTCGCGGGCAGCTCGGCCATGGCCGCGATTCTCCTGCAAGTGCGGGACCAGTAGCGCGCCGGCCGAGAAATCTAGTAGAAATGCATCGGTCGGCGTCAAGAGCGGGCCAACGGCGAGGCAACGGCGCCCCAGCCGGGCCGCACAGCCCCCGCACACGCCGTGCCCACTCGGGCCTGCCGCCCCCGGTTCGCGGCCGGGCTCCGGGATCGACCGCAGAGCCGCCGCACAGGCCCCGGCGCGTCAGGCCCCGGGCGAGAGGAGTCCCCGGCAGCGGTTCCAACTGCATGGCGCTGTCGAGCTTCTGCGTACGGCCCGTCCCCTCAGATCCCCGCCGGCGAGGAGGGGACCGAGGCGGGTGTGGCAACGCTCCGGTTGCCGCCGGAGAGGACAACGGCGGTCGGGCGACCTTCCGGCCGGAACCTGCCGGAGCGGAGGGCTGCCACGGCAGCGGCACCCGAGTACTCGACGAGGAGCTTGCTGCGCTCGAGCAACATGGCGGCGGCCTCAGCGATCGCGTCCTCGCCCACGGTCACGATGCCATCGGCGAGAGCGCGAGCGTGGGCGAACGTGAGGTCGCCGGGGCGGACGGGGGCGAGCCCATCGGCGAGCGTGGGGCGGGGCTCGATGGTGACGGGCAGGCCGGCCTCGAGCGACTGCCTCATGGCGTCCGCGTTCTCGGGCTCGACGCCGATGACGGCGCAATCGGGCCGGTGCGCGCGCACCCAGGCGGCGATGCCGCTGAGCAGCCCGCCGCCGCCGACGGGCACGAGGATGGCGCGGACGTCGGGCCAGTCCTCGAGGATCTCGAGGCCGACGGTGCCCTGGCCCGCGATGATGTCCGGATGATCGAAGGGCGGGACCATGGTGAGCCCGCGCTCGGCGGCGATGGCCTCGGCGCGGGCCCGGCGTTCGAGGGAGGTGGTCCCTTCGAGCACGACCTCGGCGCCCAGTCGCCGGGCGCCCTCGACCTTCACTGCGGGGGCGGTGACGGGCATCACGACGACGGCGGGGATGCCGAAGTGGCGAGCAGCGAGCGCCACGGCCTGCCCGTGGTTGCCCGACGAGTACGTGATGACGCCGCGCCGCCGCTCCGGCTCGGGCAGGCGCGCGATCATGGTGTACGCGCCGCGGACCTTGAAGGCCCCGATCCGCTGGAGGTTCTCGCACTTGAGGCGGACCTCGGCGCCGACCTCCTCGGTCAGCCAGTCGGCGGGGAGTAGTGGGGTGCGGACGGCGATGCCGCGCAGAGCGTGCGCGGCGTCGCGGATCGCCTCCGGCGCGACCAGCGCGCTCACTCGCCGAGCTCCTCGTCCAGCGACGGCGCGCCGCCGGCGGGCGCCAGCTCGTCCGCCTCCTCGGGGACGGGCGACGGCGCGGCGCGACTCGCGCCGCCGTTCTCCTCGTCCTCGGGCACCAGGCGAGCCACGTCCACGACGAGGTCCCCCTCGTCCAGGGCGATGAGGCGGACGCCCTGGGTGGCGCGGCCGATCACACGGATCTCGTTGCAGCGGAGGCGGTTCACCACGCCGTTGCGCGTGATGAGCATGAGCTCGTCGTCCTTCTGGACCTCCTTGATCGCCACGACCTTCCCGGACTTGCCGTTGGTCTTGAAGTTGATCACGCCCTTCCCGCCTCGCCGCTGCAGCCGGTAGTCGTCCACGGGGGTGCGCTTGCCGCGCCCGTGCTCCGTGACCACGAGCAGCGTGGTTTCCGGCGCGGCCTCCCGCCGCACGACGACCATGCCGACGACGTGGTCCCCGTCGTCGAGCGTGATGCCGCGCACGCCGGTGGTGGCCCGCCCCATCTCGCGCACATCGGCCTCGTGGAACCGGATCGCCATCCCCTCGCGGGTGGCGAGGATGACCTCATCGGAGCCGCTGGTGATCTGGACATCGATCAGCTCGTCGCCCTCCAGCACGTTGATGGCGTTGATGCCGGAGGAGCGTACGTTCCGGTACGCGCTGAGCGATGTCTTCTTCACGATACCCTGCCGCGTGGCGAAGATGAGGTATCGGTCATCGCGGAACTCCCGCACCGGCACGAGCGCGGCGATCTGCTCGTCGGGCCGCAAGGCCAGCAGGTTGACGATGGGCTTGCCGCGTGCGTTGCGGCCGGCCTGCGGGATCTCGTGCACCTTGAGCCAGTAGCAGTGGCCCTGGCGCGTGAAGAACAGCACGTAGTCGTGCGTCTGGGCGAGGAACAGGTGCTCGACCCAGTCCTCCTCCCGCGTCTCCATGCCCTGCAACCCGCGGCTGCCCCGCCGCTGCCGCCGGTACGTCGTCACCGGCAGGCGCTTGATGTAGCCGTGGTGGGAGACGGTGATGACCATCTCCTCGTCGGCGATCAGGTCCTCGAGCGAGATGTCGCCGGCATCTCCCACGATCTCGGTGCGGCGCTCGTCCCCGTACTTGCGGGCCAGCTCGCGGAGCTCCTCCTTGATGATCTCGAGCCGCCGCGGCCGATTGGCGAGGATGTCTCGCAGGTCGGCGATCTGCGCGCGGACTTCGACCAGCTCCTTCTCCAGCTTCTCGATCTCGAGGCCCGTCAGCCGGGCGAGGCGCATGTCGAGGATCGCCTTCGCCTGGCGCTCCGAGAGCCCGAAGCGCTCCTGGAGCCGCGTGCTCGCCGTGTCCGTGTCCGGCGAGTTCTTGATCAGCTCGACGACCTCGTCGATCGCGTCCACGGCGATCTTGAGGCCTTCGAGGATGTGCTCCCGCTCCTCGGCCTCCTTCAGGTCGTGCTCCGTGCGGCGGACGACGACCGTGTGCCGGTGATCGAGGAAGTGCTGGATGAGCTCCTTCAGGTTCATGATCTGCGGCACGCCGTTGACGAGTGCCAGCAGAATGACCCCGAAGGTGGACTGCATCTGCGTGTGCTTGAACAACTGGTTGAGCACGATCTGCGGGATCGCGTCCCGCTTCAGCTCGATGACCACGCGGATGCCGTCCCGGTCAGACTCGTCGCGCAGGTCCGTGATGTCCGTGATCTTCTTCTCGCGGACCAGCTCGGCGATCTGCTCGATCATCCGGGCCTTGTTGACCATGAACGGGA
>DATCLK010000243.1:0-8126 GCA_036563975.1 Longimicrobiales bacterium
CTCACGGCGTGTCGAGCAGGGCTTCGGCGACGGTCAGGGCACGACGGACGGCACGGACGTCGTGAACGCGGAACAGGCGCGCCCCGCGCAGGAGCGCAACGATGCAAGCGGCGATGGTCGGCTCGAGCCGCTCCTCCACGGGCAGGCCGCCCGCCAGTTCGCCGACGAACCGCTTGCGGGACGGGCCGACCAGCACGGGGCGGCCGAGCGCCAGGATCCGGTCCAGCCGGGCGATGGCCGCGGCGCTGTGCTCCGTGCGCTTGGAGAAGCCGAGGCCGGGGTCCAGGACCACGGCGGCGGAGGCGATGCCGGTAGCACGGGCCCGCTCCATGGCCTCGGCCAGCTCGCGCACGATGTCGCCGACGGGGTCCGGCCCGTATCGTGCCAGCTCATAGCTGGCCATCTGGTCCACCGGGCCCCGGGAGTGCATGAGCACGATGCCGGCCCCGGCTTCGGCCACGACCTGGCCCAGTCCGGGATCCAGGCGCAGCCCGGACACATCGTTGATGACCGCGGCGCCCTCGGCGAGCGCCGCTCGCGCCACCTCCGCCTTCACCGTGTCCACGGAGATGACCAGGTCGGGCCAGCGGCGGACGAGCTCCCGCACGACCGGAAGGACGCGGCGAAGCTCCTCGTCCGCGGGCACCGGCAGCGCGCCGGGGCGCGTGGACTCGCCTCCCACATCGATCACGTCCGCGCCTTGCTCGAGCAGGGCCGCGGCGTGCGCGATGGCCGCGTCCACCCCGGCGTGGCGGCCGCCGTCCCAGAACGAATCCGGCGTGATGTTGAGGATTCCGAAGATGCAGGGGCGATCCAGATGGACGGGCCCGCGCGCCGTCTCCCAGACCGGCGCAGACCTGGTCGGCGGCGCCGGCGCGTGCATCACCCCGCGGCGTTCGGGTCCGCCTCGGCCCCGCCGATCCGGCGGGCCGCAACCTCGCGGGCAGCGGACGCGCTCCGGCCCGCGTCGTCCGCTTGCGGCTCCTGCCCGACCCCCGGTGCGGCGGCCACCGCAGGGGCCTCCCTCTCCTCCGCCTGCGGAGCCCCCGACTCCTGCTTCCGGGCCGCCGACGCCAGCGGGCGCAACGGCTTGCCCGCGGCGAGCAGGTCGATGTCCTCGCGGTCGAGGGTCTCCCGCTCGAGCAGCGCCTCGGCGATGGACTCGAGCAGGTCGCGGTTCTCCTCCAGCGTACGCAGGGCGCGCTGGTACGCCTCGTCCACCAGCCGCTTGACCTCCGCGTCCACCAGCTCCGCGGTCTTCTCCGAGATCTCGCGCCGCTGCACCAGCTCGCGGCCCAGGAACACCTCCTGCTCCGCGTCCCCGACCGCCAGCGGGCCGACCAGGTCACTCATGCCGTAGCACGTGACCATGCGCCGGGCGAGCTGCGTGGCGCGCTCGATGTCGTTGCCCGCGCCGGTCGTCACCTTGTCCGGCCCGAACACGAGCTGCTCTGCCGCCCGCCCGCCGAACAGCATCGCCAGCCGGGCCAGCAGGTAGTCCTTCGAGTACGAGTGCCGGTCCTCCTCCGGCAGCGAAGCCGTCACGCCCAGCGCCCGGCCGCGCGGCACGATGGTCACCTTGTGGAGCGGGTCGAGGCCCGGGGTCTTGAGCGCGACGACGGCGTGGCCGGCCTCGTGGTAGGCCGTCAGCCGCCGCTCCGAGTCGGAGAGCACCAGACTCTTCCGCTCCGCGCCCAGCATCACCTTGTCCTTGGCCTCTTCGAGGTCCGCCATGTACACCTTGTCGCGGTTGCGGCGCGCAGCCAGCAACGCGGCCTCGTTGACCAGGTTGGCCAGGTCCGCACCACTCATCCCGGGCGTCCCGCGCGCCAGCGTCGTCACATCGACGTCGTCCGCCAGCGGGATCTTGCGCAGGTGCACCCGCAGGATGCCTTCTCGCCCCTTCACATCCGGCGCGTCCACCACGATTTGCCGGTCGAAGCGCCCGGGCCGCAGCAGCGCGGGGTCCAGCACGTCCGGCCGGTTCGTCGCCGCAAGCAGGATCACCCCGTCGTTGGACTCGAAGCCGTCCATCTCGACCAGGAGCTGGTTCAGCGTCTGCTCCCGCTCGTCGTGTCCGCCGCCGAGCCCGGCGCCGCGGTGCCGGCCGACCGCATCGATCTCGTCGATGAAGATGATGCACGGCGCGTGGGCCTTCCCCTGCTCGAACAGGTCGCGTACCCGCGAGGCACCCACACCCACGAACATTTCGACGAAGTCGGAGCCCGACATCGAGAAGAACGGCCGCCCGGCCTCGCCCGCCACCGCCTTGGCCAGCAGCGTCTTGCCCGTCCCGGGCGGGCCCACCAGGAGCGCCCCCTTCGGCAGCCGCCCGCCCAGCCGGCTGAACTTCTGCGGATCCTTCAGGAACTCGATGATCTCACGCAGCTCTTCCTTCGCCTCATCGGCGCCGGCCACGTCCGCGAACGTGACCTTGGGCGTATCCCCACTCAGCAGGCGCGCCTTCGATTTCCCGAACTGGAACGCCTTCGAGCCGCCCGCCTGCATCTGCCGCAGCAGGAAGAACCACACGCCGAGGAGCAGAATCCACGGCAGGGATTGCGCAACCAGGACCCACCAGTTGTGCCGCGGCTCGGCCACTTCGACGACCGGCACGCGCGACTCGATCCGAGCCAGCAGGTCCTCACTGTCCCTGATCGGCAGCAGCGTGCGGAAGTTCCGCACCGCACGCCCCTCCGCCATCACGGGCGTCTCGAGCGTGCCCTCGATGCGCTGGCCCTCCGTGATCGTCACCTTGGTCACGTTGCCCGCATCGAGCTGCGCCATGAACTGCGAGTAGTTCAGCGGGACGGACTCTTGCTTGCGCGGGCTCAGGACCTGGATGATGAGAACCGGGATCAGGATGACGAGCAGCCAGAACGATGCCGTCCTGGAGAAACGGCTCCAGCCTGCTCCTCGGTTCCCTCGACCGCCGTCACGCTCGGGCATTCCGTCTTCCTTCACTGACTCCTTCGGCCTTACAAACTCGCGATGTAAGGCAGATGCCTGAAATCTTCTCCGTGGTCCAAGCCGTAGCCCACCAGGAACTCGGGCGGGGCATCGAAGCCGACCCAGCGCGGCTCAAGGACCAGGTCCTCCGCGATCCGCTTGTGGAGGAGCGCGCACAGCTCGAGACTCGCCGGACCCCGCTCCCTCAGCAGCGGCACGAGGCGGTTCAGCGTCGTCCCGCTGTCGATGATGTCCTCCACCAGGATCACGTGCCGCCCTTCGAGTGCGGCTTCGGGATCATAGAGCAGCCGCACTTCGCCGCTCGATACGGTGCGTGCCCCGTAGCTCGATGCGACCAGGAAATCGACGTGCAGGGGGCGCGGGATCTGGCGCACCAGGTCGGCGAGGAAGATGAACGACCCTTTCAGCAGACCGAGCACCAGCAGGTCCGCGTCGGGCGCGTACGCCGCCGCGATCTCCCGCCCCATCTCCGCAACGCGGGCCGCGATCTGCGACTCGCTGAAGACCACGCGGCGCAGCGCCTGCCCGCCCGTCCGCGGATTGGACGCTGCTTCCGCCGCCGCGCTCCCGCCGCTGGCGGAACGCCCTTCACCCGGATCCGACATCACGTACCCTGAGATACAAAGCGCGCGCCCCCGGAGCGGGCTCCGTCCCCGCCGCGCGTGCGACCCCCGCCACCCACACAACCTCGCCGGCCGCATCCGCGAGCACCGGTGTCACCGCGCGGGCGCTCCGGCCGATCCGCCGTTCGCCGAAAAGCTTCTTGAGCTTCTTGGTTCCGTAGGGCAGACGGATGCGATCGCCGGGCCGCCAGCGGCGGAGCTCGAGGGGAAAGCGCAGGGCCGAAGGGTCGAATGCCACCGCATCCGGAGCCGCGGCTTCGCGCCCCAGGACCCATTCAACGGCGAGCCGGCGTCCGCCGATAGTCGCCACGCCTTCCCCGTTCTCCGGGCGTGCAATGATAAGCGGCCGGTCCACGGCGGCCTTTTCCGCGCGCCGCGGGTCCGGCCGCACCCGAATACGGTCGAACTCCCGCTCCAAGCGCACGCCGCCGGTCACGTCGATGTGACCGCCGCTCGCGCCATATTTGATAAACTCAAGCGCCGCCCGGGTTCCCGCGCGATCGGGATGGCTTCCGAAGCGGCGCAACAGGCGGCGAAGCAGCCGCGCGCGGACGTGCGGATGATACGACAGCAACTGGCTCCTGGCAAGTTCTACGCCGCTCTCATCGATCGTTGCCACTTCACCTTCGATCCGCTCCAGCAGCGACTCCCACGCCGCCTCGGCCGCCCGCGCCTCCTGCGCCAGCCGGATCAGCGCCGCCCTTGCCCCCGGCGCAATGCGCTCGAGCCGCGGCAGCACGTCGTGCCGCAGCCGGTTGCGTGCGTAGCCCAGGGCCAGGTTGGTCGGGTCCTCGCGATAGCGTAGGCCTGCCGCGCGCGCGTACGCCGCCAGCTCCGCACGTCGGAAGGGCAGCAAGGGGCGGACAATCCGACCGCGCCGCTCCGGGATCCCGGCGAGGCCGCGCAGGCCCGTGCCGCGGATGATGCGGAACAGCACGGTCTCGGCCTGGTCGTCGGCGTGGTGCGCGGTGGCGATCCGGGTCGCCCCGACGCGGTCCGCCGCCTCCTCCAGGAACCGGTAGCGCGCCGTCCGGGCCTCTGCCTCGGACCGCGGGACCGGATCCGCACGCCCCCGCTCCAGCGGCACCTCCCACGCGGCGCACAGGCCCGCGACCCAGTCCGCATCCGCCCCGCTGTCGGGACGCATGGCGTGGTCGAAGTGTGCCGCCACGATTCGCGGCGCCGCCCCCGCCAGGGCGAAACGGAGCAGGTGGAGAAGGACGACGGAGTCCAGGCCGCCAGAGACGGCGACCAGCACGACATCGCCGGGCTCGATCAGCCCGCTCCGTGCTATGTGCGAACGGAAGCGCCCCTGGAGATGCCCGGGTGCCCCTCCGGATGCCGTGCCCGGCGCCCTCGTTCCTCGGCCGCGTCGCTCCATCGCACGCTCCGATCCGTATCACCCAGCCGGCCGGGGACCGCGACGGCCATGCGGCCGTCGTTCCGCTTCGCCCCGCCGTCGGCCGGAGCGCGCCGCGGCACGCGCATTCTCAGGGCCACCAACCGCGGCGGCGCCTCCGGCGATGTCGAATGTAACGGAACCGCTCGGCTGCGGCCCAGTGACTCTCCCCGCCCATCGGGAACCAGCGACCGCGACACGGCCACCCTCCGCCGTACCACGCTCCGGGGTACCACGCGCCGGGTTCGGGCTGCATCGAGGGCTCTTCGCGCACACCGGTCGGCCAACCGGCCCGGCCGCTGTATTCTGTGGCGGGTCCTCCGGCCTGGCGTCCGTAGTCCAGATCGTACGTGTGGATCCCGCGCACGGGGTAGCCGCGAGCCGGCCGCCGCGGCGGCTTCCCCATCCGCCAGGTCGCCCATCGCCGCCGCCGCGTCCGTGGCGGCTCGAACTCACGCCCGTACATCACTCCCTCCCATCACGAGCCCGAGCGCGCCGTGCGGCCCGCCCGTGGCGTCCGCGCCCGGGAGCGGGCTGCACCGCTCCCGCCCCCCGCCTCACCGCCCGCAGCCCGCGCTCTTCCAGACGGCCGCGCCGCTCGCGGCGCCTCGCCCGCGGCTGGTGACTCGGCCGGTGCGGCGCTCTCACCCCGGGACTCCGCTGCCGGGGCTCCGACCTGCAGCTCGCTCCGGACCCCGCGCACTCCGTCCACGTCCCAGGCGTCGTCCACCGCGTAGCGCACTTCGTCGTAGCTCGGCAGCGTGCCGCGCAGCGTCACCACCCCGTCCTCCACGGACACCTCGATGCGATCCGCGTCCACCCAGGTATCGTAGAACAGCGTCTCCTCGACATCCTCCCGGATTTCCTCATCCGAACGCCGACGGCGGCGCAGCCGCTCGTGGTAAGGTCCGTACCCGTACCGCGCGGGGCCGTACGGCTCCGCATATCCGCGCCACTGCCCTTCCACCCCTTGCGTGCGCTCCGGCTGCGGAGCCCGTTCACCCCCACCCGACACCCGGCGCGTCCCGACGCGGTAGCCGTGCTCGTAGTCGTAATTCGTTCCGCCGTACCCGCGGCCGCCCACGTATCCGTCGCCCCACTCGAACTCAAACTCATCGCGAGGATTCAGCCCGGATCGCAGCTGTCCGGCCTGGTAGGACCCGCGACTCCTCAGCGCCCCGCCGGCGTACCCCATGGCGTACCCGTGCCGGACAGGGCGTGACTCCGCCGCTGCACCCTCACCGCGGTACGCGCCCTCGAGCGATTCTTCCAGGCTGCTGGCCCCTTCCCTCCGCCCGTACCGCTCCTCTCGGTCGAATTGCATGGATCCACCCTCCGTTCTGGCAGACGCGGTTCGCCGGGCCCCGCCGCACCGAAAAAAGCGCCGAGGCCGCATCGCCCGATGCGGCCTCGGCGCCAGCGCGAATCAGGATCGCGCTCGCGTGTGCAACCTCCATTCCACCGTCATTCTAGCGTCGCGCCCGAGCGACGGCGACTGGCCGGCTCTCTTACCCGCCCCCGGAGCCGCCGCGCTGGCGCAGTGCCGGCGCCGGCGGACGGCCGGCCCGCTCAACGAGCACGGCGGCAAGGCGGTCGGGCCGGTCCGTGATGATCCCGTCCACCCCCCACTCCAGCAGCCGCTCCATGTCGCTCACTTCATCGACCGTCCACACCTGCACCGGCAACCCCCACGCGTGCAGCGCCTCGACGAGGCCCGGCGTCAGCACGCGGCGGCCGTCCCAATGCTCCGGCATCTGGATCACGTCCACCGGCGGCCGCCAAAGACGCCACAGACGCAGCCGGTGCAAGATGATGAAGCGGCGGAGCTGTTCGACGGACGCGCTGATCGGCCCGCCGTAGCGGTCGAACAGATCCCGGTCTGCATCGCGCATGCCCGCCGCGATCACGCGCTGTTCCGCCCCCGCGCGTCGGATGGCCTCGAACAGCGGCGCCTGCGCCGCCCCCGCCTTGACCTCCACGATCAAGGTCACCTCTGGCGGCACTTCGGCCAGCACCTCTTCGATCGTCGGGATCCGCAGGCCTTGCCCGCGGAACGGGAAGGTGCGACCGCCATCAGGCGTGAACCGGTACCCCGCGTCGAGCCGGCGCAGCGCCTCGAGCGTCATCTCCGCGACGCGCCCTGTGCCGTCCGTGGTCCGGTCCACGGTCGGATCATGGATCACGACACAGTGCCCGTCTGCGGATGCGTGCACGTCCAGCTCGATCGCGTCGGCCGCCCACTCATCCACCGCCCGGCGGAAGGCGAGGAGCGTGTTCTCCGGATACAGTCCGGCGCCACCCCGATGCGCGATGAGCTGCGGCCGCCGCACCAGCGACGGATGGCGCATCCCGTGACGACGCGCCCGCCAGCCCGACACGGCGGCCTCCCCTGCTCCGGCGCTCATTCGTCTCCGCGCAGACGTGCGAGCTCGAGCCGCTCCACGTCGTCCACCGGAAGTCGGTAGAGCCGGTACAGCACGAGATCGAGCAGTCGCGCCGTCAGATGACGCGCGGCCTCGCTCTCCTCGTCATCCTCCTCGGGGTCGGGCGGAGCGATGCACCGCTCGGCCAGAAAGACGAGCACATCCTCCACCACCTCCGGTCGCGGCGTCGCGGATCCGGCCGCGCCGTCGGAGTTCGCCAGCAGTCCATCGATGAACGCGAGGAATCCTGGGAATGCGAACTCCGCCATCCCATCCCGCGCGCGCGGGTCATTTCCCGTGAGCTTCTCCCACGCCAGCTCGTTCCAGTACAGCTCCTCCGCCTCTTCCCTGAGGAAACGTCGGCGTTCGGGCGGGAGCGCGCGCGCGGCGGGAACGGTGAGCGGCCTCTGGAGCAAGCGCTCCAACCGCGCACGGCGCTGCGCCAGGTACGCCTGCGGTTCGACATCGCGGGGGCGGCTCGTCGGCTCGCTCATCCGGCTGCTTCCGGGCTACGGTCCAGTTTCCGTTAAGATACGCGGCGCCCGCGGCGGCGGCAAACCGACACCGCAGACGAAAGCGCCCGACCGGCTCCCATGCCGGTCGGGCGCATCGCTCCGCGCGTCACGAGCCCTTCAGCCTCGGCGGATCTGCTGCCGTCGCGCACGCCGCCGCGCTGCGTTCGACTTCCGCTTCCGCTCTTCGCTCGGCTTC
>DATCLK010000244.1:0-2468 GCA_036563975.1 Longimicrobiales bacterium
CGGCGGGCGAGCTGGTGGAGGTGCGCGGCAACGCAGACTACGACCTGAGCCGCGTGAGCTACCCGTACGCGCGGCCGGAGGTGCGGACGTTCCTGGAGCGGCTGGGCCGGCAGTACCGTGAGGCGACGGGCGCGCCGCTGGTGGTGACGAGTCTGGCGCGGCCGACGACGCGGCAGCCGGTGAACGCGCACGCGCTGTCCGTGCACCCGGCAGGGATGGCGGTCGACCTGCGCGTGCCGCGCGATCCCGCGAGCCGCCGCTGGCTGGAGGACGCGCTGGTCGGGCTCGAGCGCCGCGGCCTGGTGGACGTGACGCGCGAGCGCAGGCCACCGCACTACCACGTCGCGATCTTCCCGGAGGCGTACCGCGCCTACGCCGAGGAGCGGATGCGCGAGGAGGCGGTCGAGCGGACGCGCACGGCCGCGGGCGTGATGGCGGCGACGGCGGGCGTGGCAACCGCCGCGACGGCGGCGAGGCAGCCTGCGGTGCCGGGCGCCGGCCGGACGCGACGCCGCCCGCCCGCCTGGTTCGGCGCGGCGGTGCTCCTGGCGGGTCTCGCGGCGAGCGCGGCGTCGAAGCGGCTGCGGCGCAGCGGGGCGCGCGTGGGCACGGTGCTGGCGCGCGGGTGAGGCGTGCGGTGGGACGTGTAGGCGTGCCGACTGTCGCAAAGGCGCGCCCTTGCGGCCGCAGAGGTTCCAGCGGCCAACTCCCCGTTGCCGCCACACTTGCCGGCCGCGCTCGTCCGGTCCCGGAGGTTCGAGCCACGAGCTCCCGGTCCCGCCACACTTGCCGGATGCGAAACGCGCGGGCAGTTTCCGCCCGCGCGCTTTCTCGTTGCACGACGTCCGGCACGCAGATCGATCGGCGGCTGCCGGATCGAGGTGGTTTCCACGGCACGCTCCGTCGCGTGCTGGAGGCGCGACGAGTCCCGCCGGGCGCCCGACGCGGGAGCCGGGCGGCAGGCGGGCGCGCTCCGTCGTTCCATGGAGGCTCGATGAGTCCGGCTCACGCATCACGCGGCACGCTGTTCCGCCGCCACCCTGCCTTTCCGTTCCCGTCGGCCCTTGCCGGCCTCCTGCTCTTGCTCGTTCCGCCTGCCGCCGCAGCGCAGCGCCCCGGTCCCGGTCTCGCCCGCGGCATCGCGCAAGCGGACAGCATCGTGGCGGATGCGGTGGCGCGGGAGCAGGTGCCGGGCGCGGTGCTGCTCGTGGCGCAGCACGGCCGCGTGCTGCACGAGCGCGCGTACGGCTACGCGCAACTCTACGAGCAGCGGGATGGCCGCATCGTGCGACTCGAGGAGCCGCGCCCCATGCGCGCGAGCACCCTCTTCGACCTGGCCTCCGTGACCAAGGTCATGGCGACGACGTTCGCCGTCATGCTCCTGGTGGACAGCGGACAGCTCGAGCTCGATGCGCCCATCGGCCGCTACCTCCCCGAGCTGCGCGACCCGCCGCACGATGCGATCACGGTGCGGCACCTCCTGAACCACTCGTCCGGTTTGTACCGCTGGCAGCCGATCTACTACCACGCGCGCAACGCGGCCGAAGCCCTCGCGCACATCCGCACGCTGCCGCTCGAGTTCGAGGTCAGCGCCGGGCGGCACTACAGCGATCTCGGCTTCATGCTCCTGGGCTACATCGTGGAGCGGATCGGCGGGCGGCCGCTGGACGCATTCGTCCGCGAGGAGCTGTACGGGCCGCTCGGCCTGCGCGCCACGACGTTCAACCCGCGCGAGCGGGGCTTCCACGACTTCGCGGCCACGTCGCACGGCAACCCGTACGAGCGCCAGATGGTGCACGACACGGCGTTCGGCTACGATTACGCCGGTGACCCGGCCGCGTGGGACGGCTGGCGCGGCTACACGCTGGTGGGCGAGGTGAACGACGGCAACGCGTACTACGCGCACGGCGGCGTGGCGGGGCACGCGGGTCTCTTCTCGACCGCGGCGGACCTGCGCGTGCTGCTGGAGCTGCTCCTGCGGCGGGGCGAGTACGGCGGCAGGCGCTACCTGCGCGAGGAGACGGTGGATGCGTTCCTGAGCCGGGACCGTTACGGCCACGGCCTCGGCTGGATGCTGCCGCGGGAGCTGCCGGAAGGGAGCTTCGCGCACACGGGCTTTACCGGCACATACGTCGCCGGCGTTCCGCGCTACGGGCTGGCCGTGGTCCTCCTGACGAACCGGCAGAACCTCGGCCGCGATGCGGAGGGCCGCTACCCGAACGTGGACCCGCTGCGCAGCGCAGTCATGCGCGCGCTCGTCGCGGGCGCAGAGGCGGACGCGGCGGCCGCGGCGCGATGAGGGTGGAGACGGCTCCAGGAGTTCGAGGACGGCGACCCGGATCACGCCGGCCGAGCGGCCGCGGCGCGGTGAGGGTGGACGCGCGGCGTCGTCAACCTCCTGCCACAGCGTCGCCACGGACTACCGGCCGCACGCGCGTGCCGTCCTGCAGCCGGTCGTCCGGGTAGAG
>DATCLK010000245.1:0-8704 GCA_036563975.1 Longimicrobiales bacterium
GGGCCCGTTCGCGGAAGGGTTGCGGAAGCGCGGCATCGCCACGCCGCCCCGCGCGCGCTCCACCATCGCGTTGCTCCGCGAGACCGGCGTGCTCGACACGCAGCCGCTCGTCATCCACTGCGTCACCGTGGACGACGACGACATCCGCACGCTCGCGGACCACGGCGCCTTCGTCGCGCACTGCCCTGTCGCCAACGCGCGGCTCGGCCACGGCATCGCGCCTGTGAGCGAGATGCTCGACGCGGGCATCATCGTCGCCGTCGGCACGGACTCGGTCGCCAGCAACAACCGGCTGGACCTGCTCGAGGAGGCGCGGATCGCGCAGGTGGTGCAGCGCGGGCGGCTGCGCTCCCACGATGCGCTGCCCGCCGACCGGCTGCTGCGCATGATCACGATGGACGCCGCCCGCGCTCTCGGGCTCGACTCCCGCATCGGCTCGCTCGAGGTGGGCAAGGACGCCGACCTCTGCGCCGTCTCGCTCGCTGGCGCGCACGCGCAGCCCGTGCAGGACCCGGCCGTCGCGCTGTTCCACCAGGCGCGCGGCGCGGATGTGGTGCTCGCGATGGTGCGGGGCAGGATCCTGTTCGACGCGCAGCGGGAACGCGCGGGCGAGATCGCCGCGCTGGCGGCGCGCATGCGAGAGCTGGCGGCGCGGCTGCGGGCTGCACGGCATCGACCCGACGAGGCTCGCCGCGGCGAGTCCTCGCAGGCATGATGGACGGGCGGACACGCTCGGGAGGCGGCGGGCGCTCGCAGAGGGTCGTGGCGCCGCTCGGCGGAGGCGGCTTCGTGCAGCTCAGGTGGCCTTCGGACGGCGCTTGCAGATCCGATCGATCGGGCCGCGAGCGGCCCGGGCGCCGCGAGCCGCTGCTCGTCCGCGCCACCGGGCGCTTCTCAGCGTAGCGGCAGCGGGATCATGAGGCCCAACGCAATTCCCGGCCCGGAATCCACTCCGCGACCGTTGCGCCGCGCGTAGAGTTGACTCTCGAGCCGGAACATCGTCGCCTTGCCCGGCCTCACGTCGATTCCTGCGATCACCAGGCCGTAACCGACACGAACGTCCGACAGGGCCAGGCCGGCGCCCAGCCCCGCGAACCCGGTCAGCCTCCGTTCCGGACGCCAGTGGCCGTAACGCAGACCCGCATCGATGAGGGTGACGCCTGGGCCCGGGCCACGCTCGATGACGCGTACAGCCCGGACCGCGGGATGGAGGGCGGCGCGCGGGCTCACGAGCTCCAGGCGGGCGCCCACCGTGCTGCCGAAGCTCGCGATGCCCGCCTGCGGCATGAGGAGCAGGATCCTGGCCGGGTCGGCGCCTCCTTCCTGCCCACACGCAGGAGCCGGACTCGCCAGCGCGGCTGAGGCCAGCAACGCGAGGACGAATCGCGCGCGTGAGGATGCGCCGGCACGAACACGGACTTCGCCGCGTATCCGCATGGCCACGTGACCTGCTCGAGTCTGAGACCGGCAGCTCGCTCCTTGACCGGTTCGAGCCCCTCCGCACGTACGTGGCCCTGACCGCGAGATGTGCGAGCTCACGAAACGCGAAGGGCGACCTCGGCTATCCCGCCGCGATCCAGGAGGTCGCCTGCTCCGCCAGCACCGGGACCTCGAACTCCTCCCTGTAGTCCAGCCCGTCCATCTCCGCCGTGACCTCGAGTTGCCACACAATCCCCTCGCCGCCGGCCGGAAGGGTGGTCGGGGGCTGGTCGGCGGGCAGCTCGAACCGCACGGGAATGGAGAGGCCCCCGTCCTCCGCGCGAACGCGGCCGTCTGTCCACTGCTCCGCCTCGCACAGCACGTCCAGGCGGCGGATCGTGTCACCGGTCGTTCCGCCAGTGCCGCGCCGAAGCTCTTTCCACCGGTGCACACAGCGCAGGCGGATGTGGAAGCCCCTGAGCGGGGCCGTGTCCTCCCGAATGCCGCTCTCCACCTCGCCGCTCAAGACGTCGCCCAGGAACGCCGGCGTCCGTTCGAGCACGAGCTGGCTGCGCCCGAACTTCCGTCTGTGCCGTCTCATGGTCAATGCGTACACGAGCAGCGCGCCGGCGATGATCACGAAAATGGCGGCCAGGACGCCCACAGTCGCGCCGAATACGAGCGCGCCCACGACCAGCAGAACCGCGAAGGCAGACCACAGCACCGTGGTCGCGAGCGCCAGCGGTCTTGCCCGCTCGTCCTGCGAGATGATCCGGCCGGCCACCCAGTCGGGCCGCTTACGCCACTGCTCGCGCAGCCATCCTGCCTTCGCGGCCTCGACCTCTTCATCCGTGGCGTTCGCATCGACGTAGATGATGCTCGCCTGCCGGAGCATTCGCGGCGCGCCCTCGCCGGTCCCGATGGGTGCCTGATAGCCGGACACCTCGACCGCCCGCGCGCCCTCGGGCGGGGCGAACTTGCGGCGGACACCGCGGCCTATAGCGAGCAACACCAACCCGAATGCCACCGCCTTCAGGCCCGACAGGTCGGCGATCGTGAGGAGGATCCCGACGACGATCAGGAACACTCCCCACGCCGTAAAGGCCAAGCCAACGAGCTTCGAGAGCGCCTCGCGGTCCATCGGGCCGCGGCGCAGCAGTGCCATGGCGCCGGCTCCGTCAGCGATTCACCCTCACCCCGTCCGCCGCGTCGAACAGGTGCAGTCGCTCTCTGCGCAGCCGCAGTCCGACCTCCGTCCCTTCCGCCAGCTCCACCTCCGCGGACGTGACCAGCACGAGCTCGCGATCACGCGTGGCACCCGGCCGGGCGAGGTGCACGAGCAGCTCGCTGCCGAGCGGCTCGACCACGTCCACGCGCGCGGTCAGGTCCGCGCCTTCCGGCGCCACCACCTCGAGGTCCTGCGGCCGTATGCCGAGCAGCAGCTCGCGGCCCGCCGGATCACGCTCCAGCGCAATGCCGGAGAGCGCGAGCGCGAAGCCGTCGCACGCGAGGCGGGGCTCGCCGTCGTCGCCCGTCTCGAGCGTGCAGTGGAAGAAGTTCATGGCGGGCGAGCCGACGAACCCCGCGACGAAGACGTTCGCCGGCCGGCGGTACACCTCGAGCGGCGGCGCAACCTGCTGCAACCGCCCCTCGTTCATCACCGCGATCCGGTCACCCAGCGTCATCGCCTCTTCCTGGTCGTGCGTGACGTACAGCATCGTCGCGCCCAGCTCGCGGTGGATGCGGGCCAGCTCCGCGCGCGTCTGCACGCGCAGCTTCGCGTCGAGGTTGGAGAGCGGCTCGTCGAACAGGAAGGCGCGCGGCTCGCGCACGATCGCGCGGCCCAGCGCCACACGCTGCCGCTGCCCGCCCGAGAGCTGCGCGGGCTTCCGGTCCAGGTACTCCTCGAGCCCGAGCTTCCTCGCCGCCGCTGCGACGCGTTCCGCGATCACGTGCTTCGGCACCCGCCGCATGCGCAGCCCAAACTCCATGTTCTCGCGCACCGTCATGTGCGGGTACAGCGCGTAGCTCTGGAACACCATCGCCAGGTCGCGGTGCTGCGGCGGGACCTGCGTCACGTCCTCGTCGTCCAGCAGGATCCGCCCGCGCGTCGGCGTCTCGAGCCCCGCCACCATCCTCAGCACGGTGCTCTTGCCGCTGCCCGACGGGCCGACGAGCACCATGAACTCGCCATCCGCCACCTCCAGCTCCACGCCCGCCGACGCGACGTGGCCGTTCGGGTAGACCTTGTGGACGTCCTCGAGTCGGATCGATGCCATGCGTCACCCCTTGACTGCGCCGGCCGTGAGCCCCTGCACGATCCGACGCTGGAAGAACAGCACGAGCAGCGCGACGGGCGCCGTCGCCACCACCGCCGCGGCCAGGATCTGGCCCCACGGCACCTGGTATTGCCCGCGGAACAACGCGATCGCCACGGGCACGGTCTGCCGCTCGGGCCCCAGCGTGAACGACAGCGCGAAGAGGAACTCGTTCCACGCGTACAGGAACGTCAGGATCGCCGTCGTCGCGATGCCGGGCAGGGACAGCGGCAGGATCACCTCGCGCAGTGTGCGCAGGCGGCCCGCGCCGTCCACCGCCGCCGCCTCTTCCAGCTCGCGTGGGAGCTGGCGGAAGAAGCCGGTGAGCAGCCAGACCGTGAGCGGCAGCGCGAACGTCATGTACGGGAAGATCAGGCCCGGGTACGTGTTGATCAGCCGCAGCTCGCGCAGCATCAGGTACAGCGGCGGCACGATCGAGATCTGCGGGAACATCGTCACCGCCAGGATGAACCCCAGGATCGCCGCCTTGCCGCGGAACCGCAAGCGCGCCAGCGCGTACGCGCACAGCGCGCCGAGGACGACGGAGAGCGCCGTCGTCGTCCCCGCCACGAACAGCGAGTTCCGGATCGGCAGCCAGAAGTCCCGCTCCTCGAACAGCGCGCGGTAGTGGTCGAGCACCAGCTCCCGCGGGAACAGCGACGGCGCCTCGAACAGCCGCGCCTCCGGCGTCAGCGACGAAACCACCGCCCAGTAGAGGGGGAACGCGCTCGCCAGCACGAGCGCGCCGACCGCCAGGCCCGGCAGCACGCGAGCCAGCCGCCCGAGGCCGGCGCGCGCGCGCGCGCCGCGCCGCCGCATGCCGCCGGCACCTGCGCCGCCCACGCCCGCCGCCGTCGCCGCCGGACCCGCGCTCTCGACCGTCCCCCGTGCGATGTCCGCCAGGCGCGCGCCGCTCATCGCCGCGGCCCTCCTGCCGGCCGGCTCTGCCGCGCCTCCCGCACGACGAGCATGTCGCCGGCCGCAACAGCGAATCGGGCCCTGCTCCCCGCGCCGCCCCGCGCCGCGGCGCCGATATGCTCCGTCCGCCTCATCGCCGCTCTCCCGTCAGGTCCGCGCCCAGCACGCGGATGTAGAAGAGCGCCAGCCCGAACGTGACCAGGAAGATGATCACGGACAGCGCCGAGCCGTAGCCGAAGCGCAGGTAGTTCAGGAGCGAGTTGAACGCGTACAGCGCGATCGGCTCCGTGGACGTGCCCGGCCCGCCGCCCGTCATCACGTAGATCAGGTCGAACACGCGGAACGCGTCCAGCGTGCGGAAGATCAGCGCGACGAGGATCGCGGGCTTCAGCAGCGGCAGCGTCACGTCCACGAACTGCCGCCACGCGCCCGCGCCGTCGATCCGCGCCGCCTCGTACAGCTCCGCGTCGATGTTCTGGAGCCCGGCGAGCAGCAGCAGCGCGACGAACGGCGTCATCTTCCAGACGTCCGCCAGGATCACCGGCACCCACGCCGCCACGGCGTCGATGAACCACACGAACGAGCGATCGATGAGCCCCACGTCGGCCAGCACCGCGTTCACGATGCCCGCCTGCCCCTCGAACATGAAACGCCAGACCAGCGCCGCGACGACCGTCGGGATCGCCCACGGCACCAGCACCGCCATCCGCACCAGCCCGCGCCCGCGGTACGCGCGGTTCAGCGCCAGCGCCAGCACGAGCCCGAGCAGCAGCTCGAGCGTCACGCTGCCCGCGGTGAAGATGGCGGTGTGCAGCAGCGCGCCCCAGAAGCGCTCATCGCCCAGCGCCTCGGCGTAGTGGTCCAGCCCGACGAACGGCCGGCCCAGCCAGGGCATGCGCAGGTCGTGCAGGTGCAGCGACTCCCAGACCGTCCAGCCCAGCGGGAAGAGCGCGATCAGCGCGATCGCCGCGAGCGCCGGCAGCACGAAGCCCCAGGCGAGCCGCGCCTCGCGGGCTTCCATGCTCCGCTGCGCGGCCGGGGGAACGCCGGCGCCAGGCGGACCGCCCGCGACGCGCCCGCCTCCGCCCGGTGCCCGGGCGGGGACATGCGCCGGCACCGTGCTGCGCGGCGCGCGCCCCATCGCGCCCCCGTCCTCAGCGCCCCGCAGCAACGCGCGCCTCCGCGCTCGCACCGCCGCCCGGCACCGGCACGCCGGCCGCGACGCTCGCCCCCGGCCCGAGGCCGGCCCGCTCCAGCAACCGCCGCATCTCCCTCGCCGCGTCCGCCAGCGCCGCGGCCGGCTCCTGCTGGCCGGTCAATGCGCGGTGCAGGCGGACCTGGAGCAGCTCCGAGAGCTGCGTGTAGACCGGCGTGACGGGCCGCGGCTCCGCCCGCGCGATGATCGCCCGCGCCTGCGCCGGTGGCACCGCCAGCGACGCGGCCAGCGCCGGGTCGTCGTACAGCGCGGGCCGCGTCGGGTACTGCCCGACCACCCGCGCGCGCTCGAGCATCTGCTCCGGCCGCGTCAGGTACTCGATCACCGCGTACGCCGCCTCCGGGTGCTCCGTGTACGCGTTCACGGCGAGCTGCGCGCCGCCCAGCGCCGCGGTCGGCTCGCCGCCCGGCGCCGCGGGCATCGGCGCCACCGCGAAACGGCCCGCCACGCGCGATTGCGCGCTGTCCGCCAGCAGCGCGTACGCGTACGGCCAGTTCCGCATCAGCACCGCCTGCCCGTTCTGGAACGCGAACCGCGTCTGCTCCTCCTGCCACGTCAGCGCCGCGCGCGGCACCAGCCCGCTCTCGACCGCGCCCCGCATGCACTCCAGCGCACGCACCGCCGGTTCCTCATCGACGACGACGCGGCCGTCCGCGTCCAGGATCGCGCCGCCGAACCCGCCCAGGTGCTCGAGGAAGACGGTGACCAGCCCCTCGTAGCGCGCGCCCTGCCACACGAACCCGTACGGCGTCGCGCCGCGGGCACGCGCCTCGTCCGCGAACGCGCGCAGCTCCTCGAACGTCTCCGGCGCGCGCGGCAGCAGGTCCGTCCGCCAGTACAGCATGCCCACGTCCACGAACCATGGCAGCGCGAACAGCCGCCCGCGCCAGCGGTTCGCCTCGATGGTGGCGGGGAAGAACGAGTCGACCGGCGGTGCGAACCGGTCCAGCGGCAGGATCCAGCCGGCGGCCGCGAACTCCGGCGTCCAGATCACGTCGAGCTGGAGCACGTCCGGGTCGCCGGCGCGCGCGTTGAGCCATTGCACGTAGAGCTGGTGCCGCTGATCCGCCGCGTCGGGGGTGGGCTGGATCTCCACGCGGATGCCCGGGTTCGCCTCCATGAACCGGGCGAGCTGCGCGCGCAGCACCTCCGCCTCCGCGCCCAGCGCGCTGCCCGAGAAGCGGACGACGACGCCCTCGCCCGCCGGCTGGCCACACGCCGTGCACGCGGCCGCCGCGAGCAGCGAGGCCATGAGCCGGCGGACCGCGGTCCGAGCGCGCGCGAGCCGGGGCATGGTCCTCCCGTGGAATGAGGGGTGGGGACGCGGTGACAGATGCAACCCGCCAGCGGGCGGCGTCAAGAGTTCACGGCTGTTTTGAACGGATGCGATTGGGCGAGCGCCCCCGTCCGTAACGGATCCCGGGCCAGCCCGCGAGATGGCTGGGGTGGACGTGGACGGCGGCTTCGGCTGCGCACGATTGCCGGCAACCGGGCACGGGCGCCCGCGCATGCGGATCCCGCAACCCGGCGCCCGGCAGCTCGCCCGGACGGCCTCACCCGGCCCCGGTCCGCACGCAACAGCACGCCGCGTCGTGTCGAGTCGAACCTCTCATAGGGCGCGACTCGGCCCACGATCGCCCGCTACCGCGGAGCCGTTCCGGAGCACGCGTCCCATCACGACGAGTTCACGGCTCCGCGTCTTGCCCTTCCCGCCCGCCCGCTGCCATGTTCACCGCGCATTGTGAACGGGCGAGGTTCAGCAGGCCCGCGTGCGCGGGCAGCAGCCCGCCACATCCCCGGGCCGATCGCAGCAGCATGCCCACACCCGACTACGCCGTCCGCGAGTCGCGCCACGCAGGCATCCGGCGCGTGCTCGCCATCACGCTGGCCGCCAACCTCACCGTCGTCGTGGCGAAGGCGATCGCCGGGCTGGCCAGCGGCTCCCTCAGTGTGCTGGCCGACGCGGCGCACTCGTCCGTCGACGCGTTCAACAACCTGATGGGCCTCCTGCTCGCCCGCGTCGCCGCGCAGGCGCCGGACGAGGAGCACCCCTACGGCCACGCCAAGTTCGAAACCCTGGGCGCGCTCGCCATCGTCGCGTTCCTCTCCATTACCGTCTACGAGCTGGTGGGGGCGGCGATCGGGCGGCTCATCGCCGGCACGGCCCAGCCCGAGGCGACGCCGGTCGTCATGGCGGTGATGGCCGTCTCGGCCGTCGTCAGCGCGATCGTCAGCCGCTACGAGGAGCGCCGCGGCCGCGAGCTCAGGAGCGAGCTGCTCACCGCGGACGCGGCGCACACGCGCTCGGACTTCTACGCGTCGCTGGCCGTGCTCGTCGGGCTGGTCCTCGTGGCCGCGGGCTACCCGCGCGCCGACGCGGCGTTCACGCTCCTCATCGCACTGGTCATCGCGCGCGCGGGCTGGCGCATCCTGCTCACCACCGTGCCCGTGCTGGTGGACCAGCGCGCGGTCGAGGAGAAGACGATCCGGCGCATCGCGGTGGAGACGCCGGGCGTCGAGGACTGTTACGCCGTGCGCTCCCGCGGCCGCGAGGGCGAGATCTTCGCCGAACTGACGATCGCCGTCGCACGGACGCTGGACGTCGAGAGCGCGCACGCCATCGCGGACGAGGTCGAGCGCCGCATCGCTGCCGGGGTCGGCGCGCGCGAGGTCGTCGTCCACGTCGAGCCGTACACGGAGGCGGAAGCAGAGGAAGGAGGCGGCTGACCCGTGTCCACCCGGGCCCGGCGCACGTGAGACCGCTGCCCCGCCGCGTGCACGCGGCCGAGTACCTGGACGAGCCGGGTCACGACCCGCGCGAGCTCGAGGCCAG
>DATCLK010000246.1:0-6289 GCA_036563975.1 Longimicrobiales bacterium
CGCTCGCTGTACACGGCGGCGACGGTGTTCTGCTTCCCCTCGGAGGCGGAAGGGTTCGGCCGCCCGCCGCTCGAGGCCATGGGCTGCGGGACGCCGGCCGTGGTCGCGCCCTACGGGCCGGCGCACGAGGTGCTGGGCGGCATCGCACCCATCGTCGAGTTGGATACGGCGCGCTGGATCCAGACGCTCGAGCGGCTGCTCCGCTCCCCCGACGAGCGGCGCGCGCTGGCCGAGGCGGGCCGGCGCCACGCGCTGCGCTACCGCTGGGACGCGACGGCAGACGCGCTGCTCGCGCTGTGCCGCGAGGTCGCGGGCGAGCCTGAAGCAGAAGCGCCGGTGCCCGTGCCCGTCGTCCAGGACGCCGCACCCGCGTCGTTGCCCGCGGCGCCGGAGACTGCTGCGGCGCCGGAGCCCGGCGCGCCCATGTTGCGGAGCGCATCGTTGGATCCCGGCGCGCCCGCGTTGCGGAACGCGTCCCCGGGTCCGGCCGTCCGGCGATCGCGGCGGCGACGCCACGCGCCGCCGGCCAGCGATGTCGGGCACCCTCGCCCCCCGGAGGAGAAGCGCGCGGCTTCTCCCGGCGCGCACGCGCACGCGCGTGAGGAGCCCCCGGAGGAGGCGTGATGCGCGTCGCGCTGGTGCACGACTGGCTCACCGGCATGCGAGGCGGTGAGCGCGTGCTCGAAGCGCTGATCGGCCTGTGGCCGGGCGCGGAGATCTTCACGCTGCTGCACGTGCCGGGCTCCGTCTCGCCGGTCATCGAGAGCCGGCCGATCCACGCGTCGTTCGTCGGCCGGCTCCCGGGCGCGGCGCGGCGCTACCGCAGTCTGCTGCCTCTTTTCCCCGCCGCGATCGAGCGGTTCGACCTGCGCGGCTTCGACCTCGTCGTCTCCAGCAGCCACTGCGTGGCCAAGGGCGTACGGGCCGCCGGCGCGCCCCACGTGTGCTACTGCCACACGCCCATGCGCTACGTCTGGGACCTGTACGACGACTACTTCGGCCCGGGTCGCGCATCGCTGCCCGTGCGCATGCTCATGCCCGTGGTCGCGGCCTGGCTACGACGCTGGGATCGGCGGACCGCGGCGCGCGTGCACACGTTCATCGCCAACTCCGCGCACGTGCGCGAGCGGATCCGCCGCTGCTACGGCCGTGATGCCGTCGTCGTCCATCCGCCGGTGGACGTAGAACGCTTCCGGCCGGCCGCGACGCGCGAGGAGTTCTACCTGATCGTCTCTGCGCTCGTCCCCTACAAGCGCGTGGACCTGGCCATCGAGGCGTTCAACCGGCTCGGCCGCCCGCTCGTGATCGCGGGCACGGGGCCGGAGCTGGAGCGGCTGCGCCGGATCGCCCGACCCAACATCCGTTTTGTCGGCTGGCTGCCGGACGAGGAGATCGCAGACCTCTACGCACGCTGCCGCGCCTTCATCTTCCCGGGCATCGAGGACTTCGGCATCACGGCGGTCGAGGCGCAGGCCGCGGGCGCGCCGGTGATCGCGTACGGGGCCGGCGGCGCGCTCGAGACCGTGATCGGCTGGGATGGAGGGCGTACCGACGCGACCGGCGTGTTCTTCCGCGAGCAGACGCCGGAGGCGCTCGCCGCGGCGGTCGAGCACGCGGACCGCATCCCGTTCGACCCGGCGGCGCTGCGCGCCAACGCGGAGCGGTTCTCCCTCCAGGCGTTCCGGCAGGGGATGCTGGACGTGGTCGAGCGGCTGGCGGGCGTGGACGGGGAGGGCGAAGCGCGCGTTGCCGCGGAGGGCTGAGCCGGTCCATAATACCTGGGCCCCAGCCACCCCACGTCAGGAGGGATGCGTGATGCCTGCGTTCCGGACGCTCGCCGCGGTCCTCGTCGTACTCCTGGCCTCGTCCAGCGCCGCGGGCCAGACCGCCGCGAAGAAGGCGCTCGACCACTCCGATTACGACCTCTGGTACCGGATCACCGGCCCGGCGCTCGCCGCCGACGGCAGCGCCGCGCTCTACGGGCTCGCCTCCGAGGCCAGCGACCCGGTCCTCGTCGTCCAGCGGCTCGCCGCCGGCGCGGCCGAGCCCGTCCGCATCGAGCGGGGCGAGGGGGGCACGTTCAGCCATGATGGCCGCTTCGTCGTCTTCCGGCTCAAGCCGTCTAAGGCGGCGGTCGAGGAGGCGAGGAAGAAGCGGACCAGGGCGGCCGACATGCCGCGGGACTCGTTCGGGATCCTGGACCTGCGCACGGGCGCGGTCGTGCGCATCGCGGACCTCCGGGATTTCGGGCTGCCCGAGAAGGCCGGCGGCTGGGTTGCCTACCGGCTCCAGCGGGTGGCGGGGCAGGACAGCGCACGCGCGGAGCGGGACAGCACGCGTGCACGCGAGGCCGCCGCGCAGCCCGCGGAGGAGAAAGGGGAGTCCGAGCAGCCGCGGCGCCGCGAGCGGCGCAAGCAAGAGGGCTCGACGCTCGTCGTCCGGAACCTCGATACGGGTGAGGAGCGCCGGATCGAGTTCGTGGACCTCTACCGGTTCTCGCGCGACGGCAAGCGGCTCGCCTACACCGTCTCGACGCGCGACGGCGAGGGCGACGGCGCGTTCGTCCTCGACCTCGCCACCGGCCGGACCATCACGCTGCTGGCAGGCAAGGGGGAGTACAGGGGGCTGGTCTTCGACCGGGCGGGCCGGCAGGTCGCCTTCCTCTCGAATCGCGACGACTACGAGGCGGAGCAGCCGGCGTACACGCTCTACGCCTGGGAGGAGGGCCGGGACTCCGCGCGGGTCGTGGCCGCGGTCGGCACGCGCGGGATCCCGGAGGGCTGGTGGATCAGCGAGCACGCGACGCTCTCGTTCTCGGAGAGCGGCCGGCGCCTGCTGTTCGGCACGGCGCCGCGGCCGGCCCCGGAGCCGGAGGACTCGACGCCCGAGGACGAGAAGGTGATCCTCGACGTGTGGCACTGGCAGGACCCGTACATCCAGCCGATGCAGCTCCGGCAGGTCGATCGCGAGCGCCGGCGCTCATACCAGGCCGTGGCGCACCTGCGCGAGGGCCGCATCGTGCAGCTCGCCACCAGAGAGGTGCCGGGGGTCACCGTCGCGCGCAACGGCGACGGGCGCATCGCGCTCGGCCAGTCCGACCTGCCCTACCGCCAGGCCGTCTCCTGGGATCGCGCGAGCAACGACATCTACCTGGTGGACGTCGAGACCGGCCAGCGCACCAAGGTGCTCGAGGGCGTTCGGAGCAACGTCTCGATTTCGCCCGAAGGGAAGTACCTGACCTGGTTCGACGGGCACGCACGCGCGTGGTTCGCGATGGACGTGGAGAGCCGGCGCATCGTGAACATCTCGAGCGGCATCCCGCACCCCGTCCATGACGAGCTGGACGACACACCGGACGAGCCGCGCGCCTACGGCAGCGCCGGCTGGATGCGGGGCGACGAGCGCTTCCTGATCTACGACCGGCACGACATCTGGCTGGTGGACCCGACCGGCCGCGCCGCGCCGCGCAACATCACCGAAGGGCTCGGCCGCCGCGAGGACCTCCGCCTCC
Source organism: Longimicrobiales bacterium (assembly GCA_036563975.1). Classification (GTDB taxonomy): domain Bacteria; phylum Gemmatimonadota; class Gemmatimonadetes; order Longimicrobiales; family RSA9; genus RSA9. The sequence continues at coordinate 3,512 of DATCLK010000246.1, forward strand.
GTTACGTGGCGCTCGACCCGGAGGCGCGCGCCATCGAACCGGAGGGCGACCTGCTCCTCGAGGCGTTCCACTACCGCACGAAGGCCAGCGGCTTCTACCGCGACCGGGTCGCTGGGAGCGCGCCGCCGCGGCGGCTCATCATGGAGGACCGTTCCTTCGGCAGGCCTCGCCGCGCCGAGAAGGCGCCGGTCCTGATGCTCACGCGCGAGAGCTTCCGCGAGTTCCCCGACCTCTACGTCACCGACCCGGACTTCTCCGCGCTACGGCGCATCAGCGACGCGAACCCGCAGCAGGCGCAGTACCGCTGGGGCACGGCCGAGCTGGTGGAGTGGCGCTCCGCGGACGGCACGCCGCTCCAGGGCGTGCTGTACAAGCCGGAGGACTTCGATCCGACGCGCAAGTACCCTCTGCTGGTCTACTTCTACGAGCGGCTCTCGCAGAACCTGCACAACTACGTCGCGCCTGCGGCGGGGAGCTCGAGCATCAACATCTCGTTCTACGTGAGCCGCGGCTACCTCGTCTTCACGCCGGACATCCCCTACCGCATCGGCTATCCCGGCGAGAGTGCGCTCGGCGCCGTCGTGCCCGGAGTGCTGTCCCTGATCGAGCAGGGGTTCGTGGACCCGGAGCGGATCGGCGTGCAGGGCCACAGTTGGGGCGGCTACCAGATCGCCTTCATGGTCACGCGGACCAACCTGTTCGCGGCGGCGGTCGCCGGCGCGCCCGTCGCCAACATGGTGAGCGCCTACGGCGGCATCCGGTGGAGCACGGGAATGAGCCGGATGTTCCAGTACGAGCAGACGCAGAGCCGGATCGGCGGCACCCTCTGGCAGCGTCCGCTCCAGTTCATCGAGAACTCGCCCATCTTCTGGGCGGACAAGGTCGAGACGCCGCTGCTCATGATGCACAACGACCAGGACGGCGCCGTTCCCTGGTACCAGGGCATCGAGTACTTCCTCGCCCTGCGCCGACTGGGCAAGCCCGTCTGGCTGATCAACTACAACGGCGAGGACCACGGGCTGAGCAAGGCGCAGAACCGCAAGGACTGGGCGATCCGGATGCAGCAGTTCTTCGATCATTTCCTGATGGACGCGCCTGCGCCCGTGTGGCTGGCCCAGGGGATCCCGGCAACCGAAAAGGGGAGGACGCTGGGTCTCGAGCTGCTGACGGAGGCGGAGGAGCCGGCCCGGGTGGCGGAGACGCCCGAAGCCCAGGGGCGGTGAAGGGCCCGGAAGCGCGGGGACGCCGATGACGCCGGGAGCCCAGGGTTGCTGAGGATCCCAGGAGCGCAGAGGGCCGAAGGCCCCGGAAGCCCAGGGGCGCTGCAGACGCCGCAAGCGTCGCGGCGCCAAAATAGAAGGCCCGGCCGGGAAACCCCGGCCGGGCCTTCTTTTTGCCCTCGCCCGGATCGCGTTCCGCGATCCGGCCTCAATCCTCCGTGCGTGGCTCGGTCGTGTGCTCCACCCCGTCGTAGCTGAGCAACACGGGCTCCTCGTCCACGTACGTCTCGAGGTGCACAGGGCGCTTCCACAGCGCCTGCACGTTCTCCAGCGTCTCCAGGGCGTAGTCCAGCTTGAGCGGCACGCCCTCGTAGCGGTGATGCAGCACCAGCTCGCCGCGGTTCAGGAAGTTCCCGTCCCGCACCTCGATCCACGGCTGGCCGAAGTTGGTCAGCATGAACAGCAGCTTCTCCTTCACCGCCTTGAAGTCCCGGTCCGCGATCACGTACTGCCCCGTCATCGCGTTGTACTCGTACGTGAAGAGCCCGTGCTCACGCACGAAGTCGGGCGTCAGGAACTCGTCGATGAAGGTCACGTCGTTGTAATGCCGCCGCACCTCGAAGATCTTCTCCCGCCCCTTCATCTCGCCCGTATCCCAGTTCTTCTTCAGGTGGTAGTCGTCGCAGGCCTCCCAGTCCGCGCCGTGGCGGCCCTTGTCCCAGCGCATCTCGATGTCACGCCAGAGCTCGAGGCCGAGCTTGTAGGGGTTCAGCCGGCCCGGGTACGGCGCCATCGTGCCCGCGTGGTGGTCCGCGTAATCCACCAGCTCGGACGGCTCGAGCGACTTCTCCGTCATGATCTTCGAGTGCCAGTACGACGCCCAGCCCTCGTTCATGATCTTGGTCCGGCCCTGGGGCGCGAAGTAGTAGGCTTCCTCGCGGACGATGCCGAGCACGTCCCGCTCCCAATTCTTGAGCGGGGCGTGCTCCAGGAGGAACAGCATCACGTCCTTCTCGGGCCGCGGGGGGAAGTGTTCCTCCTGCCGCTGCTCCTCCTCGAGCCGCTTCCGCTCCGCCTCCAGCACCGGAGCCGGGTTGATGTACTCATCCATGTACTCTTTGGCGCGCAGCTTCTTCGGCTCCGGGCGCTTCGGCTCCTCTTCATCCACGAGCGGCGGCGGCTCCCAGCGCCGGCGCTTGATGTGGGGCGCGTTGTAGTCGATCAGGTTGTCCAGCGAGAGGCAACGGTCCAGGAACCGCTCGACCTCGTCCTCGCCATAGAGCTCCATGTAGCGGCGCACGCGCGCTGCGTGGTTCGCCATCTCGTCCACCATCTTCCGGTTCGTGTGGGCGAACGAGAAGTTGTTCTTGAAGAAGTCGGCGTGCCCGCACACGTGGGCCATGACCAGCTTCTGGTCCACCAGGTGGTTGGCTGCCAGCAGATACGCGTACGTGGGATCGTTGTTGATCACCATCTCGTAGATCTTCGAGAGGCCGTACGCGTAGGAGCGGGACAGCTCGATGTACTCCATCCCGAAGCGCCAGTGGGGGTAGCGCGC
>DATCLK010000247.1:0-13180 GCA_036563975.1 Longimicrobiales bacterium
GCGCTGCGCGTGAGGGAGGCGAAGCCCGCGTCGTGCAGCGTGGCGAGCAGCGCGCCGGCGCCGAGGCGTTCGGCGAGCAGGACGGCGACCACGTTGTACGAGCTGGCGAGCGCCTCGCGCAGGCGGACCGGGCCGCGGAACTTGCGGTCGTAGTTCTGCGGCGTGTACGGCCCGGTCGCGGTCGCGAAGGTGGTCGGCACGTCGGGCAGCACGGTGGCGGGCGAGTACCCGCGGTCGAAGGCGAGGCCGTACAGGAACGGCTTGAGGGCGGAGCCCGGCTGGCGCGGCGAGACGACCATGTCGACCTGGCCCGCGGTGTCCGCCCAGAAGTCGGGTGAGCCGACCCACGCGAGCACGCCGCCCGTCGCGTTGTCCAGCACAACGGCCGCCGCGTGCTGCACGGCGCGGTCGCGCAGGACGCGGACGGTGTGGCGGACCTCCGCCTCGAGTGCGGCCTGGAGGTCCAGGTCGAGGGTGGTGCGGCGCACGCCGTGCAGCGGATGCCGCTCCTGCAGCAGGACGTACGTGGTGAAGTGGGGCGCGAGGAAGCGCGCCTCCGCGCCGGGGCCGAGCACGGGTTCGGCCGCGGCGCGCGCGGCGTCTTCCGCGCGCGCGTAACCGAGCTCGACCATACGCGCGAGCACGCGCGCACGGCGTTCCCGCGCGCGTTCCGGCGCGACGAGCGGATTGTCGCGCGAGGGCGCGCGCGCCAGCGCGGCGAGCAGCGCGGCCTGGCCGAGGCCCAGCTCGGCGGCGCTCGCGCCGAAGTAGAGCCGCGACGCCGCCTCGACGCCCACCGCGGCCTGGCCGAGCGGCACGCGGTTCAGGTACGCCTCGAGGATCGCGGACTTGTCCAGGTGCGCCTCGATGCGCAGCGCCCAGAGCGCCTGCCGCGCCTTGCCGAGCCAGGTCCGCGGGATCGGCCGCAGCATGCGCGCGAGCTGCATGGTGATGGTCGAGCCGCCCGCGACGATGCGGCGCGCGGCCAGGTTGTCCCGCGCGGCGCGCGCGGCGGCGCGCAGGTCCACGCCGTGATGGTCGAAGAAGCGGCGGTCCTCCGCTGCAATGAACGCAAGGATCAGGTCGGGGTCCATCTCGGCGAGCGGCAGCCAGCCGCCGCGGCTGCCGTCGGGCGCGCGCGTGGTGCGCAGCACGCGGCCGTAGCGGTCCTCGAGCACGAGGCCGGGCACGGGCGCGGGCCGCGCCACGTCCTCCGGCAGCGGCCAGAGGATCCACGCCGCGATTCCCGCGAGCGGCGCGAGCGCGATGGCGGCGAGCGCGTACACGAGGGTGCGCCGGCGCGAGCGGGCGCCGCGCGTTGCAGCGCCCTTCGCGGCTGCGCCGCCTCCGCGAACGGCGGCGAGCACGGAGCGCACGGAGGGCGGTAGAGTCGGCCGCCACGCCGACGCGAGTGCGCGGATGCGTCTCACTGCGCGCGCTCCACGGTGAACGTCCCGCCGGCCGTGCGGCCGTTCACGGCGGGGTTGTACATCTCCTCCGCGTGCGCAGGCGGGTAGAGGAACGTCCCCGCCGTCGTCGCGCGGGCGAGGTACGTGGCGGTGTAGGTGCCTGGCCAGAGCACGGTCGCGGAGTAGATGACGCGGTCATCGCGCATCTCCTTGTGGTCGAATGCGGACCACACGCCGGCATCCCATGAGCCGAAGTACCAGGACCACCGCTGGTCTGCCGGCGCCCGGGGATCGTGCGCCTCGAGCAGCGTGGGGTCCCAGCCGCCGAAGGGGCTCACGGTCCGGAGACTCAGATCTACGGGCTCGAGGCCGGCGGGGAGCGGGTCGTCGAGCACGACGAAGTGCCGCTCGGCGGGTACGGTCACGCGCAGCCGCACGCGCACCAGCTCGCCCTCCTTCACGCTCACGACCGGCTCGCCCGTGAGCGGCCGCTCGTACCAGCGCTCGACGCGGATGCCGTTGTCCACCGGCTCGAGCTGTGGCGAGCGCGGCGCCTCGCGCACGGTCAGGTAGTAGTAGATCGGCGCGCCGCTCGCCTCGAGCCGGAGCGGCAGCACGGTGCGGCCGTCCGCCCGCTTCGTCACCAACCCGCGCAATGTGATCGCGGTATCGCGCGCCATGGCGGCAGCGCCGGCCCGCGCGTCGAGCACGGTGCGCCGCCCGGCGGTGATGCGGATGCGCGTCGGGGCGCCCGCCGCCTGCCGTGCACGCTCGAACGCGACGAGCGCGAGCACGGCGTGGCCGTGGTCCTGCGTGTTCCACCAGGAGACGCCGGCCCGGCCACGGTCGGCCAGCGTCTCGGCGAGCGGGCCGATGGCCGGGTGCTGCGGCTCGATGAGCAGCAGCGCCTCGAGCACCCGCGCCACGGGCCGCAGGGTCGAGCGGAAGTAGTGGCCGTGTGCGTCGTCCACCTCGACGGATGCCTTGCGGCCCTCGATGCGCACGGCGCTGACCGCGGAGCGGAGCAGCTCCCGGGCGGGCGCGAGCTCGTTCCGCCGCGCCAGCGCCTGTGCGAGCAGGAGGCGGTCCTCCCACCGCATCAGCGCGGCCCCGGCGAGCAGCGAGTTCTCGGCGGACACGTCCGGGCGGCCGTAGCGGCTCAGGAAATCCACGGCGGCGACGCGTTCGGCGAGCCGGTTCGCCTGATCGTCCAGCCAGTAGCCGACCGCGACACGATACACGTCCGGAGTCCTGAGACTGCGGCCGAGATAGTCGGCGAGCCGCGCGAGCACGGAGTCTTCGACGGCGATCCCCGCCGCTCTGGCTTCGAGCAGCACGCGGCCCGCGTACGCGGAGAGCCAGGGCGTGGTCCAGCCATCGACGCCCCAGTAGCCGATGCCGCCGTCCGGCCGCTGGCGTTGCGAGAGCGTGCGCACCGCGGACGCGATCTCGCGCCGCATGCGCTCCAGCTCCGGGTCGTCCGGCGAGCCGGCCGCAGCCCCGCCGGCGGCGCGGGGCGTGGCGCGCGCGCCCGTGCCGGCCGCGCCCGCGTCCAGCTTCGCGCGGTACAGCGCGATCAGCGGGAGCGCCATGCTCGCGACCTGTTCGGTGCACTGGTATGGGTAGACGCGGAGGTCGTTGCGCGCGCCCGCGACCACGGCGAGCGGCGAGCTGCCGAAGCTGATCTCGAGCACCGAGTGCGCGGGGTCGACGTCGTCGTCCAGCACGAACTCTGCGCTGGCCGTGTCCGCGAGCAATCCCGCGATGGTCTGTGAGACCGGGTGGTAGAACGGCCGCACGGGAACAGCGACGGCGACCGCATCCGCCTCGCGGCCGGCGCGCGCGGAGAACGTGAACCGCGCGCTGTCGCCCGGCTGCGCGCGGAACTCGAAGCGCGCCTCGGCCGCGCGCGTGCCCTCGAGACGCACGTCGCGCCGGTTGCGGCCTTCCAGCGCGATGCCGTCGGCCTTCGCCTCGACGCGCGCGCTGACGTTGCCGCCCATGCGCGAGTTGATGACGACGCCGGCGAGGAAGCGGTCGCCCTGGCGGACGAACCGCGGCAGCGCGGGGCGCACGACGAGCGGGCGCGTGACCAGCAGATCGGCCTCGCCCGAGCCGTAGCGGTCGCCGGCGGTGACGGCCACGGCCATGACGCGGAACGTGGTGAGATTGTCCGGCAGCTTCGCCCGCGCAACCGCGTCGCCGTTCTCATCGGTGATGACCGCACCGAGGAAGAACGCCGTGGACTGGAAGCGCGAGCGGAGGATGGCTGCGAGCTCGGCGCCGCCTCCGCCGCCGGGCTCGCGCTTGCCCTTCTCGCCCTCGGGCACCTGCGCCGCCACGTTGGTGAGGTTGCTGGCGAGGCGCATGCCGACGCCGCGCGGGGGATAGATCAGGTCGATGGGGTCCGGCGTGCGATAGCCGGTGAGCGCGAGCACGCCCTGGTCCACCGCCCAGAGCGTGACCTCGGCGCGCTGACCGCGGCCGTCCGCATCACGCACCGCGATCCGGATCGCCGCGGTGTCGCCGGGCCGGTACTCGGCCGCGAGCGGCTGCACGTCCACGCGCAGCCGTTTCACTTCTGGCGTGACGCGGAGCTCCGCGTAGCCCACGCGCATCGCGGGGCGGCCGGGGTCGTCGAGCGCGGTTGCGCCCGCCCCGTGGGAGCGTGCGCTGGTCGTGTCCCCTTCCTGATCGGGCGACACGCTCCCGGGCGGCGCGGTGCGGCCGCGCACGACGATCGCGGAGACGAACACGTTGGGCGCGTGCGCCTCCGTGATGGGCAGCTTGAGCGTGGTGGCGCCGGAGGTGATGCGCATGCGGCGCGACTCGAGCACGCGCTCCCGCTCGACGGTGATCCATGCCTCGACGTCGGTGAAGGGCGAGGCGATGAGGAGCGTGGCGGTGTCGCCGGGCGCGTAGCGGTCGCGGTCCGCGATGATGTCCATCCGCAGTTGCGTCTCGTCGTTCCACGGCACCCAGTCGCGGCCCGACGCCCAGCGCGAGAAGGAGGTGACCGCCTCGCGGCCCGCCGCGTCCCGCGCGCGCAGCGTGACGATGTACGCGCCTCCCGCGGGCGGCGTGAAGGCGCACGTCACGGGCTCGGCCGCGGTGCGCACCGCGCAGGTGGCGACCGTGTCTGCGACCCAGCCGCCCACCTCCTGCATCGCGCCGTCGCGCAGCCGGCGCACGCGGTGCCACTCCCTGCGGACGACGACGCCGCTCACGTCCACGCCGCTGACGCGCCCGCCGTCCGGGCGCACGGCGATCACGTCGATCGAGACGGGCTCGCCCGCGGTCCAGAACCAGCTCCGGCCCTGCTGGCGCGCCCCGATGTAGAACTCGGCGGGGTGCACCAGGACCGATGCAGCGCTGGAGACCGACTGCCGGTTCGCGTCCGTCACGGTCGCGACGACAGAGAGGTGTGCGGGCCGGCCGCCGGGCGCGGCCTCGAGCGGCAGCCGCAGGTCCAGCCGTCCACCCTCGTCCAGCGTGTCCACCGCAGACGAGAGCACATCTACAGCGGGCGCGCCGCCGTCGAACCAGTCGCCGGACATGTCGCCGATCGTGAAGTCGTCGGTGCCGGGGATCCCCAGCTTCCAGCCGTGCACGAGCCGGCGGCGCACGTGCCAGTGCACGGGCGCCTTCGCCATGGGCGCGCCGAACAGGTAGCGCGCGGAGATGCCGGCCTCGGCCGTGTCGCCGGCGAGCCGCGGCCGCTGCTCCGTGATGACGTCCACCAGGAACTCGGGCGGGCGGTACTCGGCGACCTGGTAGCCCGCGCTCGCGGCGGTTTGCCACGCGCCATCCCGCACGAGCTGGAGCTCGACGGCGTAGTGGCCGAGCGGCAGCGTGGCGGGCAGCCGGAGCTCGTGATGCGCGGTGCCAAACTCGCTGAGGCGCACGACCGTGTCCGCGAGCACGCCGCCCTCGCGGTCCCGGAAGACCCAGCGTGCGGAGTCGCCGCGCGCGGGCGCGAGCGAGCCGAGCGGCCCGCGGCGCACGATCGCCTTGGCGTAGAGCGGCTCGCCTGGCCGGTAGATGCCGCGCTCCGTGAAGACCGCCACCGCTTGCGGCGCGCGCTGCTCCTCCCACGCAGCGGCGAGGTCGAAGCGCCAGGGGGCGAGGTCCGGGTCGTAGGCGTTGATGCCGACGACGGCGCGGTCGTCTGCGGTCGTCGCGACGACGTAGCCGTCGGACGCACGGCACTCCCAGTCGTCGCACGGCTCCGCCGGCGGGGCGACGTTCTCGAGGCGCGCGAGGCCGCGCGCGTCCGTGCGCCCCCGCGCCCGCACCGCGCCGGACCGGTCGTGCAGCGTCACGGTCACGCCCTCGCGGGGCAGGCCGTCCTGCACGCCGGTCACCCACACCTCTGCCTGGTCCGTGCCCACGCGTGCGTGCACGGCCAGGTCTGTCACCTGCAGCAGCGCGAGCGGCCGGTACCGCCGCGAGATCGAGTCGAGTGAGGGGCTGCTGACCTGCACGGCGACGAGCGTGCCGCCGCGCGCGGCGGCACTGCGCGCAGGCACGCGCACGCCCGTCACCCAGCGGACGTCGGGGCCGGCGGAGACGGGCACCGTGAGCGTGGTCGCGGTGGGACGCAGGCCGGCCAGCAGCTCCTCCCAGCCCCAGCTCCTCGAGAGGAGTGCGCCCTCGAGCGAGTCCGGCACGGGGATCATCGTGACGACGAGCGTGTCCACATTGACGTGCTGGACGGCGAGGGTCCGGAATCCTTCCCGCTCGACGAGCATGCGGCCGTACGTGTAGGAGACGGTGGGCGCGTAGCCGGTGGTCTGCATGGCGCGCGCGCCGAACACGCGCATGCGCTGGCCGAAGACGTCGGTGAGCAGCGTGTCGACGACCACGGCGTAGGGCGTGCGCGGCTGGAGCGACGCCTCGAGCACCCAGACGGCGGAGATCCGCGACGTGTCCGCGACGGAGAACGGCACATGCGGCGCGATGCGCACGTGGCGCAGCAGCTCGGCACCGCTCACGGGCGTGTTGAACTCGACCTGGATCGGGCCGGTGGGGCAGAACGGCGCGTGCAGGCAGCGCACGTCGGCGAGGCCGGGCGGCCCGTAGGTGCGGAACGGCCAGGAGAGGCGTGCGCCGGCGTCGGCGCCCAACTCCCGCGGCAGGGAGAGGCGGCCGCCGCAATCGAGCGGCAGCGGGTCGGCCGGCACGAGCGTGACCACGCGCCGCAGGTCGCGCTCCGGCGACCAGGGCCAGCCGCCGCGGTAGCCGGTGTAGCGGATCGCGGGCGGGTCGCTCTCCTGAACCTGGCGGATCCCGGCCGCGCGCAGCGCGACGGTCCGGCCGCCGCACTGCGGCTCGAGCACGATGCGGGCGGCCGCTGCGAGCGCGGCCGGGTCCGCGGGCGCGCTGAGCAGCACGTGCAGGCGCGGCTCCGGCGTCAGGTAGCGGGCCGGCTCACCGGCCGGGATCGCACCGCGGCCAGTCGACCCCACGGGGCTGCCAGCCAGAACCCGCGGGTGCGCGACGCGGAAGGTGTGCACGTACTCGCCCGGCAGCCGGCTGCCATCCATGGCCGCGAACGACGGCGCGATGCGCACCGTGTAGGTCCGCCCTGCCTCGAGCGGCTGCGCCGGAACGAAGCGCAGCGTCACCGGGTCGCGCCACTCGGCGCGCCCCGGCACGGGCGGCTCGATCGAAAAGATCGCGTCCGCCGAAACGGTGGCATCCAGCCCGCCGGCGACGGGCCGGTCGAACATGATGGCGATCTCGGCGTCCGGCTCGGCGGGCGTGGTCGGCGTCACGCGCATCACGCGCAGCGGCGCGGCGGGGGAGAGGGCGGCCGCGGCCGCGGCGAGCAGCATCAGTCTGGTGAGTTGCATTGGACGGCCGTTGTCAGGAGATCGGCGGGGAGAGCGGGGCTTCCGGTTCGTAATATTATAGCGGCGGCGCCGGAAAGTTGCACCGCCCGTGCGCCACCCGCCGCAACTCCCCTCGCCCTCGCCCTCGCCCCGGCCCTTGCCTCTATTAGGATGACGGGTTTCGCTCACCCCTTCCCGGACCACCCCGTGAGCGAGTCGAAACGCAACGGCGTGCGGCGCATGGGTCCGCCGGACGGCATATTCTTGCGGCCGACCCAGAGGTGGACGCGGCCGTCCGCGCCGCGCGCGAGCTGGAAGCGGCGCGTGACGCGCAGCCCGCCCGCCGGGGCATCTCTTCCTCGTTGAGCAGGAACGGGCGCTCGGGCTCGAGGATGCGGCCCCTGGCGGGCCGGGGGTCCTCGTTCGTGGCGATGACGCCGCGGCGGAGCACGACTTGCGGGTTCTGCGCCGTGATCCGTACGGGGACGAGCGGCACCCAGTGGTCCGGCACGTCGGTCGAAAGGCGCTACCGCCACGCGCCGTCGGCGGGCTGATACCTGTCCGGCCTGCGGCCGCGCTCGGCCTCGCGGTCCACCGGCCGGCCGTACGCGCTCTCGACGCGCCGCTCGATTGCCCACGCGCCAGGTTCGCCAACTCGTCGCGCCGGAACTCGACGGCCTCGAGCGGCCGGCCCTGCTCCACGCTGTCTACCACGGGCGGCAGGAACAGCAGCGGCGCCTCGCCGCGCGCGGGCCCGGGATCGCCGCCGAGCTCGAAGAACTTCCACACGCGGGCTGCGCCGTCCCGCACGGCCGCGGCCGGGATGTTCGTCCACGAGCCGAAGTCATCCAGCACGCGCAGGCTGGTGACCTGCGCCAGCGAGCCGGTGGGCAGCGAGCAGGGGATGACGAACCAGTCGTCGCCCGCGACCATGGCGTAGGCCGCGATGATGGAGCGGGCCAGGTCCTCGGGGCCGCCGGCGAGGTCGCCGAAGTCGACGTCGTGGTCCTCGAACTCCCACCAGCGGGAGGCGGGCATGCCGGCGAACTCGAGCGGCGCGGGCAGCGATGCGAGGGACTTGCGCTCGAGCCCGGGCACGGGCTGCGGCGTCCCGCCCGCGGCGGGATCGGGGACGGACCGGACGTCGAAGTGGTACCAGTCGAGGGTGCCGCCCAGGTACTCGTTGGCGACGAGCTCGATGGCGCCGTGCGGCACGCGCGCGGCCGCGGCCACCGCGCGGCCGAGCCGCGAGCCGTCCTGCGTCGCGGCCGAACCGGCGAGGAGCGCGGCCTCGGGCGCGGAGAGCCCGAGCGCCGCGAGCGGGATCACGTCCGTCGCGACGACGCTGCCGTCCGCAGCGCGCACGGTGACGCCCGCGATGACGCGCGCGGGGTCGGGCAGCAACTGCTCGAGCCACGGAACGAGGCGCGGCTCCGCGGCGAGGAGGACGGAGGCGGCGGGGCCGGCCTGCGGCGAGGCCGGCCACATGGCGACCACGCGCTGGCTGACGAGCTGCGCCGCGCGCTGCGTGCGCGTCGCCGAGATCGGCGGCACCGCGCCGTCGCCGCCGCCCGCGACGGCGAGCGCCGCGGCCGCCGCCTCCGGGTTGTCCTGGAGGAGCTGGTGCACGGCCTCCATCATTGTAAGGTCCGCGACGGCGTCCAGGTCCGCGGCGACGCGGTCGAGCGCCGCGCGGACTTTCTGCTTGCGCGCGTTCTCCTTCGGGTCGCTCCCCGGCTTCAGGCGCGCGTCGACCGCCGTGGCGAGCGCCGCCTCCTGGCTGGTATGCTCGACGTCGGACGCCGCACGTGCGACGAGCAGCCCGTCCACGATGCGCGTGGGTGGGCGCGTCTCGCCCCTGGCGGCGAGCGCCTCGGTGCGCACGATCTCGATCCAGTCGTCGACCTTCGCGTCGTGCAGGTAGCGCTCGAAGCGCGCGCCGAGCAGCTCCGCCAGGTCCTGGCCGTTGCGCACGCCGTCGAGGATCCACTGGCCGCCGCGCACGCGCTCGGCCGAGAGGTCGACGGAGAGAGGCGTCTCGCCGCTCGCCGTGCCGTACGCGCTCCAGCCCGAGCGCAGCACGGCCGCGCTCTGCGCGTGCGGTCTCGCGCACGTTGTCCCGTCCGCGCCGGTGTCGCCTCTCGCCGCGCCTCCCGCGTTGCGCGCGGACCGCGGCCCGTGGACGCCGGGCGCGCGGCGCGGCGCGGGCAGCGGCTGCGGGCTGCGACGTCCGCCGGCGCGGCCGGTGGTCACCGGCACCGCCGGGCTCGCTGCGCGGGGCACGCCGGCGCGCGTGGTCGCAGCGTGCCGACGCTCTCCAATCCCGCCGGGGCGGATGAGGGGATGGCGGTTCTCCTCTTGACAGCGGCGCGGCCGGGAGTTATGGGGGTTTGCGGGATCAGGTGTGCCCGATCCGCTCGCCATGCGAGCCACTCGGAAGCCCACGGTACACCAGGGGTCACGCGATTTCCTTTTGATTGAATAGATAAAGTCGACGACGCGGCGGCAGCGTGGGTGGCTTCACCGCCATGACGGAGAGGCCCGTGTCGGAGGAGTGCCGACACCGGGCTCCGTCCGCCGGTTGAATCCGCCCCGCGGGCCGGTGCCCCACCCGGAGGAGTGTGGCGACCGGGCCGCCGGAAGGGCCGGACTCTCGACAACGGAGGGAAGGCAATGGTGGGTCGCTCGGTGTTGCAGGCCGTGGCACTGGTGCTGGCCGCGGCTGTGCTCCGCCCCGCCGCGGGCCAGACGGGAAAGCTGGCCGGCATCGTAACGGACGCGGCGACGGGCGAGCCGCTCGCCGGGGTTCAGGTGACCGTGGAAGGGACCGGGCGCAGCGTGCTCACGCAGCCGAACGGCCGGTACTTCCTGATCAACATCCCGGCAGGCACCTACACGGTGGTGGCGGAGCTCCTGGGCTACGCCACGGTGCGGCGGGAGAACGTGCAGATCTCGATCGACGTTACCCGCACGCTGGACTTCCAGATGACGACCCAGGCGCTCGCGATCGAGCAGGTGGTGGTCGAAGCGGACCGGGTGCCGCTCGTCCAGCTGGACGCGACAGGCAGCGCTGCGACGATCACGGGCGAGGCCATCCAGGCGCTGCCCGTCACGGACATCCGCGGCGCGCTGGCGCTCCAGCCGGGCTTCCTCGACATCTCCCTCGACAATGAGGACGTGGTCTCGTACGTGGACTCCCGCCGGGGCTTCACGCCGGTGCGCGTGCGCGGCGGCCGCTACGGCGAGACGGCTTCGCTCGTGGACGGGATCCCCGTGACCAACATCGTGTTCGGCGGGCCCGCCTTCGACGTGCCGTCCATGGCTGTCGAGCAGCTCAGTCTGGTGAAGGGCGGCTTCGAGGCGCAGTACGGGAACGCGCTCTCGGGCGTGATCAACATCGCGACCCGCGAGGGCTCGGAGACGCTGCGGGGCTCGATGCGGTATTCGACCTCGCGCCTCCCCGGCGCGCTCGGCTCCCGGCAGGACGAGCTGCGCGGGCTCGACATCGTCGAGGGCTTCTTCTCGGGCCCGGTCCCGGGGACGAACCGGAAGCTGCGCTACGTGCTGGCGGGGCAGTTCTCGAACCAGGCGGACCGCGTCCTCGAGTACGATGACCACATCTTCGACCCGGTCCGCACGACGGTCGACGAGAACGGCAACCGCGCGTACCAGTGGGACCTGTTCAAGGGCTGGCGGTCGTTCGGCTTCAACCAGGCGCGCGACCTCTATGGCAAGCTGACGTACGCGGTCACGCCGACGGCGAAGCTGAACGTGGGCATCATGACGTCGGCGCGGAAGCGGCAGCCCTACGACTGGATGCACCAGTTCCTGGGCGTGGACCTCGGGGCGCAGTGCCAGGAGGTCTATCCGGAATCCGCCGAGTGGTGTGACCGGTACTTCGGCACGGGCTGGGGCGAGCGGCTCGAGGACATCATCACCGGCAGCCAGACGGCCACGTGGGGCTACAACCAGTACGTGGTCCGCAACTCCATCGAGACCCAGCGGGACCTGGTCTGGGCGAAGTGGGACCACACCATCGGGCGGACGTTCTACCGGGCGATCGTCGGACGCTTCCGGACCGAGCGGCTGTCCTGCAACTGGTACGGCGGCGTCTGCATCGAGGACAAGATCCGCACGATGACGACGATCGGCCCGCTGGGGACGGGGCAGTTCACGACGCAGTCGCGTCACGGCGCCCCGCACACGGGCCCGACGATGGGTGCGGAGAATTTCTTCGGCTCCGACTCGACGCGCTCGTGGGTCGCGCGCGTGGACATTCAGTCCCAGGTCACGGACCATCACAACATCCAGGCCGGCCTCTTCTTCCAGCAGCACGAGCTGTTCATGAACGAGAGCCGGAACCTGGCCTGGCCGTTCGACCGCTACGAGATCGCGCGCTACGAGTACCAGGCGCGGCCGTGGGACGCGGCGTTCTACATCCAGGACAAGATCGAGTACGACTTCCTGACGGTGAACCTCGGCCTGCGCTTCGACTACAGCCGGGCGGATGGGCTGTTCTTCACGGATCCGCTGGACCCGACCAACGGGACCACGGCGTACGAGGTGTGCGAGGGGCTGGCGCCGTCGCTGGGCCAGACCACGCCCTGGGTCGCGCGCGGGCCGGATGGCGAGCCGCTCCCGTTCACGGGGATCGCGGCGTGTTCGTTCGACGCGGCGCTCATGGACAGCGCGCGTGCCATCGCGTTCAAGGATGACTTCTCGAAGGCCCCGATCCGGGCGCACGTCTCGCCCCGGATCGGGTTTTCGTTCCCGATCACGGAGAGCGCGCGGCTGTTTGCCAACTACGGCCAGTACACGCAGCTCCCGACGTACCACGCGATGTTCCAGCGCACGGGCGTCGGCCGGCGGGCCGAGGCGGACACACCGGATCCCGTCCGCCGGATCCGCAATGAAGCGGGCGCGCTGGTGCCGGACACGATCCGCAAGGGCCAGCTGGTGGAGGGCACGGCGGTGGGGCCGGACCTGCGGCCGTGGGGCAATGCGGTCCCGCTGATCGGGAACCCGCGGCTCGAGAACGAGCGCACCACGCTCTACGAGATGGGGGTCGTGGCCGAGCTCTTCACGGACTACGCGCTCTCCATCGTCGGCTTCTACAAGGACCAGAGCGGGCTGACGGGCATCCGGACGGGCGGCGTGCGTCCGACCGGGGAGCGGGTCAACGACCCCGGCGAGACGTACGGCTCGACATCGCCCCAGTACCGGATCCTGGTCAACTCGGATTACCAGACGGTCCGCGGGATCGACATCTCGTTCCGTCGCCGCGTGCGCAACAACTGGGGCTTCGACCTCAACTACGGCTTCATGCAGGCGTGGACGAATGCGGCGCCGCCGGAGCTCCAGTTGCAGCGGCTGTACGAGGGTGACCGCGAGGCGTACAAGGAGGTGCGCTCGGAGGTGGACCAGCCGCACATCCTGACGGGCGTGCTCCGCTTCGCGGTGGGCGATGATGCGCCGGAGGGCCGGTTCGGGCGCCTGCTGAGCCACACCTCGCTCTCGATCACGGCCTCGCTGGCCAGCGGCATGCCTTACACGCCGACGACGAACTTCCTCGGGACGAGCCGGCAGGAGCGGAACTCCGGCCGGGCGCCGACGACGTTCACGACGAACCTGCAGGCGACGAAGGAGTTCCGGATCGCGAACATCCGGTACGGCGCCTTCCTGCGCGTCACGAACCTGTTCGACACGAAGAACTGCATGACGGTCTTCCAGTCGACCGGGCAGTGCGACACGGGCTCGCTGGCGAGCGTTCGGCTGTTCCCGTCCGCGGCGCCGGGCACGGTCCCGAGCTACCCCGAGACGGGCTATCTGACGACCCACATGGACCGGCCGCACATGTTGGCCGGCCGGAGACACATCACGACCGGCCTGCAGATCAGCTTCTGAGGCGGGTGCCGGGTCCGGCCGCCGGCCCCGCCG
>DATCLK010000248.1:0-23613 GCA_036563975.1 Longimicrobiales bacterium
GTCGCGCCACCACGGCCGCCACCACGGCCACCAATCCTCGTCTTCAGCGATCCGGCGCATCAACGCGCCCCATGCCGCGGCCGGCGCCGTGCCGCCCGTCGCGCGCGCGGCGATCGGCCGCGGCCGGTCGAAGCCGATCCAGATCCCCGCGACGCGCTGCGTCGTGTAGCCGACGAACCAGGCATCGGTCCAGTCATCGGTCGTGCCGGTCTTGCCGGCGGCAGGCCCGTGGTAGCCCGCGCTCCGCACGGCGCGGCCGGTCCCTTCGTCGACGACGCCCGCGAGCAGCTCCGTCATCTGCCGTGCGACGTCGCGCTCCATCACCTCCCGCGTCGAGACCTCGGGCTCCCACAGCACGCGGCCGTCCGCGTCCTCGACCCGCAGGATGAAGCGCGGCGCGGCGGCGCGGCCGTCGGCGGCGAAGGCGGTGTACGCCGCGGTCAGCTCGAGCGGCGTCGCCTCCGCGATGCCGAGCGCGAGCATCGGCGTGCGCCGCAGCTCGCCGCGGAAGCCGGCGCGCCGCGCCAGCTCCACGATCTCGCCCGGGCCGACCGCCTCCGCCAGCCGGACCGACGGAACGTTGCGCGAGTAGACCAGCGCGTCGCGCAAGGTAACGTAGCCTGTGAAGCGCCCGTCGTAGTTCTGCGGCTCCCAGACCTGGCCGTCCGCGGCGAGGCGGTAGGGCGTGTCCTCGAGCCAGTCGGAAGGGTGGTAGCCGCGCGCGAGCGCCACGGCGTAGACGAACGGCTTGAACGCGCTGCCCGTCTGCCGGCGCGCGAGCACGGCGCGGTTGTACGTCGAGTGCGCGTAGTCCCGCCCGCCCACGAGCGCGAGCACGTCGCCCGTATGAGGGTCCATCACGACGGCCGCGCCCTGGAGGTACTGCGTCTCGGACGACGACGGGTCGTGCCGCGCCAGCCGCGGACCGGTGAACCGTCCGAACGCGCCGCTCTCGACGCGCCGGATCTGGCGCTCGAGCTCCTCCTCCGCCGCGCGCTGCGCCTCGAGATCGATGGCCGTCGTGATCCGCAGCGGCCGCTGGTAGATCTCGGCGCCGAGCCGCTCTTCGAGCAGCTCGCGCACGACCTGCACGTAGTAGGGGGCGACGGGGCGCACGCCCTTCGCCTCCCGCGCCTCGGCGATGCGCAGCGGCCGGCCTCTCGCCTTCTCGGCCTCCTCAGCGCTGATCCGCCCCTGCTCCGCCATCAGCGAGAGCACGAGGTCGCGCCGAGCGCGCGCCTCCTCCGGCCGACGCCGCGGGTCGTAGTACGTCGGCGCGCGCGGCAGCGCAGCGAGCAGCGCGGCCTGCTCGAGCGAGAGCGACTTCGCGGACTTGCCGAAGTACTGCCGCGCCGCGGACTCGATCCCGTACGCGCCGTTGCCGAAGTAGATGTGATTGAGGTAGAGCTCCAGGATCTCGTCCTTGGTGAACCGCTCCTCGATCTCGCGCGCGACCCGAATCTCCAGCAGCTTGCGGCCGAGCGTGCGCTCGCGGGCAGGCAGCCGCTCCGCGAACACGTTGCGCGCGAGCTGCATCGTGATCGTGCTGAAGCCCTCCCGAACGCCGCCGGCCAGCAGGTTGGCGAGCGCCGCCGCCGGCACGCGCCGCCAGTCCACGCCCTCGTGCTCGTAGAACCGCTTGTCCTCGACGGCGATGAACGCCGCCGGCACGTGGGCTGGCAGGTCCTCGAGCCGCACGAGCGGGTGCCGCGCCGGGCTCAGGTCTGCGAAGCGCCGGCCCTCGCGGTCCAGCAGCACGGACGCGTTGCCGGGCTGGTACGCGGCGAGCTGCGTCACGTCCGGGCAGCCCGCGATGCCGCAGCGCTCCCACGAGAACGCCGCGAGCGCGGCGCAGAGGATGAGGAGGAGCCACAGCGTGCGCGAGCGCAACACGCTCCAGAGGAGGAGCCGCCGCGGCGGGGACGGTGGGGAGAGTTCACGCATGGCCGCCCTGCCCTGCTCTATGGGTGAGGTTCGGAGGGGTTGTACGCGCGGCAGGGGGCGAGGTTTCCCGGCGCCCGACCAGGGGCTGCGGGCCACGCGCGCCGCGCTCCCGGTCAGATGCGCTTCGGAAGCCGGAGGGTTGCGCGGCGGTTCCCGCGGCCTGCGGCAGCCGGGTCGCAGCCGGTCGGACGCGGGCGCGGAGGCGCAGGGTTCCGTGGCCACGCGGCTGCGGGCCCGGCGCGCATCGGGGCCGGCTCGGCAGCATGAGCCCCGCACCCGCCACGGCCCGAGGCGCCCCGCGCCCACCCGGTCGGCCCGCCTCGCCCGGCGCCCGGAAGGGCCGGCACCGCGCCCGGGCCACCCCCGCTCCACGCCCGGGCGCCGCAGCGCGGACTCCCGGCGCCGGCGCATGGCCAGTTGACGGGCGCTCGGCCGTACGTGGGCCCGGTCGAGCGCCGGCTCACGGCGCCGGCGCGTGGCGCGGCCAGGGCCGGAGCGCCTCGAGCTGCCGCGCCACGCCCAGCAACAGCCCCTCGCCGCCCGGCCGCGTGACGAGCTGGACGGACAGCGGCACGCCGCTCGAATGCCGGCCGGCCGGCACGGCGGCCGCCGGCCAGCGCGCGTAGTTCCACGGCCCGGTGAAGGGCGCGAAGCGCGCGTTGGCGACGACGTTCGCGAGCCAGCCGCGCTCGCTCCAGCGCACGGCGCGCGGCGGCGGCGCGGCCAGCGTCGGCGTGACGAGCAGGTCCAGATCGCGGAAAGAGTCCGCCATGAGCGCGCCGTACGCGTCGCGGTGCTCGAGGCGGAACAGGCCCAGCCGCCGCGCGATGCGGCCCGCGCGGATGTGGGCCCGCGTGCGGGGCTCCAGCGCGTCGAGCGCGATGCGCGCCTGTGATGCCGCCGCATCGAACTCCATCGCGACGATCGCGAACCAGCCGGCGAACAGCGGCAGCCCGAGCCGCGCCGGCGTCGGAGGGTCCGCCTCCCGGACCTCGTGGCCCGCGCGCTCGAGCAGCCGCGCCGTCTCGAGCGCCGCTGCGGCGTACTCGCGGTCCACGCCGATCAGCGGCGCGAGCGGCGAGCGCACCGACACGCCGATGCGCAGCGGCCGCTCTGGCTCCGCAACCGCCGCGAGTTCCGGACGCGCCGCCATCACGGAGAGGACCAGCGCCGCATCCTCGACCGTCGTCGCCAGCACGCCGTTCTCGACCAGGCCGCACCAGTCCGTGGGGCCCAGCCCACACGGCACCACGCCCGGTCCCGGCTTGAGGCCGAAGAGCCCGCAGGCGGCCGCGGGGATGCGGATCGAGCCCAGCCCATCGTTGCCGTGCGCGACCGGGACCATCCCGGCCGCGACCGCCGCGGCGCTGCCGCCGGACGAGCCGCCCGCGCTCCGCTCCGGCGCCCACGGGCTGCGCGCGATCCCCGTCGCGCCGTCGCTCGTGCCCCACACGCCGAGCTCCGGCATGCGCGTGATGCCGACGACGACGGCGCCCGCCGCCCGCAGCCGGGCGACGACCGGGTGGTCGGCCGGCGCCGGCTCGCGCGGCGCGTTGCGAGCCCCCAGCCCGAGCGGCTCGCCCGCGACCGGCACGTTGTCCTTCACCGCGATCGGCACGCCCGCGAGCGGCAGCGCGCCCAGGTCCGCCCGCCGCGCCAGCGCCTCCGCCTCCGCGAGCGCCGCAGCCGCGCGCACGCGCACGAACGCGCCCACGCGCGCGTCCATGTCCGCGATGCGATCGAGGCTCGCGCGGACGGTGTCGATCGGCGAGATGCGACCGGCGCGGACCTCGCCGGCGATGGCCGCGGCGGTCAGCTCGGTGAGGCGCAGGGCGGCTTCCGGCATGGGTGGGAAGGTAGGGCCGGCGGACGGCCAAGGCGAGTCCTGGGGAGGCGCTCGGCTCCCGCGGAGCGCGCTGGGCCCACACAGCCGCGGAGTTTCCGTTCACGCGGAGACGCGGCGAGCGAGGAGTCCTTGCCGGCCCGGCCTGTACTCGTCGTGGAGCTGAGCGTTCCTCGCCCGGAACACACGAGATTCCGGACCACGCCGCGCAGTCTCCGCATGCCAAAGAACCAAGAACCTGCAGCCGCCCTCGCCCCCGCCCTCGCCCTCGCCCAGGCCCCTCAGATCCTCCGCGCTCTCCGCGCGAGCGGGCGTCCGGGGGACTCGCGCAACCGGGTGCCCGGGCCTAGTTTGTTGCGCCTATGCCGACCCTCGCCGACATCCAGGCCGCCCGTGACCGCATCCGGGACGGCATCGTGCTCACGCCGTGCACGCCCGCGCTCGCGTTCGCGGACGCCGTGCCCGGCCGTCTGTGCGTCAAGCTGGAGAACCTCCAGCGTACCGGCTCGTTCAAGGACCGCGGCTCGCTGAACCGGCTGCTCGCGCTCTCACCGGAGGAGCGGCAGCGGGGCGTGGTCACCGCCAGCGCGGGCAACCACGCGCAGGCGGTGGCCTACCACTGCCAGCGGCTCGGCATCCCCGCCACCGTCGTGATGCCGGAGGCCACCCCGCTGATCAAGCTCTCCAACACCCGGCGCTACGGCGCCCGCATCGTGCTGTCCGGCGCCACGATCTCGGACGCGATGGTCGAGGCGCGCCGGCTCGAGGCGGAAGAGCGGCTCACCATGGTCCACGCCTTCGACGACGACCTCGTGATCGCCGGCCAGGGCACGGTCGGGCTCGAGCTGCTCGAGCAGGTCCCGGACCTGACGTGCGTCGTCGTCCCCATCGGCGGCGGCGGGCTGATCAGCGGCACGGCCATCGCGCTCAAGGAGACGCGCCCCGACATCCGCGTGATCGGCGTCGAGGCGGAGGCCGCCGCGTCCGCGCTGCTCTCGCGCGAGGCGCACCGCATCGTCCACATCGAGACGGCGGAGACCATCGCGGACGGCATCGCGGTCAAGCGGATCGGCGATCGGACCTATCCACTCATCGAGCGGTACGTGGACGACATCGTCACCGTCACCGAGCGCGAGATCGCGACCGCCGTCTACCTGCTGATCGAGCGGCAGAAGGTCGTCGCCGAAGGCGCCGGCGCGGTCCCCCTCGCCGCGCTCCTCGCCGGGAAGGTCCGCACGTCGGCGGACGACGTGACGGTGATGATCCTCTCCGGCGGCAACATCGACGTCAACATCATCGAGCGCATCATCGACCGCGGGCTGGTGGGCGAGGGCCGGCTCGCGCACTTGATGGTGAAGGTGCGAGACCGGCCCGGCGAGCTGGCGCGGCTCACGCAGATCGTCGCCGAGTGCGGCGCCAACGTGCTCGAGATCGGGCACCGCCGCGCGTTCGCGGACATCTCCGTCGCAGACGTCGAGATCGTCATGCATCTCGAAACGCGCGGCCGGGACCACGTCGAGGAAATCATCCAGCGGCTGGAAGCGGGTGGGTTGAGGGTGGAGGAGGACATCTGAGCCGCCCCGGCCCCGCCCTGCCCCGGGCCAGGGCGGGGGCGAGGGCGAGGGAGCTCGCGGCGGGCGGCGGATGTGGCCGAGCGCGTACCCGCCGCGGCAGGGCACGCGACCCGGCAGCCGCGCCCGGCATACGGGGAAGCCCGACGCGCGTGGCAGCTTCCGCCGGATGCGGGCGGCGGCTTGAACCGGCACGCGTGGCGGATAGCGCCCGGCGCGCGGCGAATGCGCCGGCTGCGTGCGGCGGCTTGCCCGACGCGCGCGGCTCCCCCGCGCCGCGCCGCGGCTCATACCTCAACGGCCCTGGTCCGGCCACACCTCCTGGACCAGCGCGGGCAACACCTTCGCCGCCGGGCCGGTGAGGTGCCACTCGTCTGGGCCGGGCAGTGCGTCCGGCGCGGCGGTGTTGACCACGACGACGGCCGCGCCGGAACGCCGGGCGAGCGGCACCAGCCCGGCGGCAGGGTAGACCACGCCCGACGTGCCGATCACGAGCAGCACGTCGCAGCCGGCTGCCGCCTCGGCCGCGCGCTCGAGCGCGCCGGGCGGCAGCGACTCGCCGAACCACACCACGTCCGGCCGCAGCGGCGCGCCGCACGACGGGCACCGCGGCGGCACGGCGCCGTCGTCCTCCCACGCCTCAATGATACGCCGCTCCCGCGAGCACTTCGTGCGCTGGATCCGGCCGTGCAGCTCGATCACGTTGCGGCTGCCCGCGCGCTCGTGCAGCCCATCCACGTTCTGCGTGATCAGCGTGAAGCGCGGCGCCAGCGCCTCGATGCGGACCAGCGCGCGGTGCGCGGGGTTCGGCTCGGCCGCCGCGACCAGCGAGCGCCGCCACTCGTACCAGCGCCACACGAGCGCGGGATCGCGCGCGAACGCCTCCGGCGTGGCCAGCTCCTCCGGCCGGTAGCGCGCCCACAGCCCCGTCTGCGGCTCGCGGAACGTCGGTAGCCCGCTCTCTGCCGAGATGCCGGCGCCCGTGAGCACCGCGATGTGGCGTGCGGCGCGCAGTCGCCGGATCAACGCCTCGTCGAACATGCGCACAGTATCGGGCTGCGGAGCCCGGAACGCCAGGTTCGATCCCGTGGCGCGCCGGGCGCTGAACACGTTACTCGTACCGCAGCGCCTGCATCGGATCCACGCGCGCGGCGCGCATGGCCGGGGCCAGGCCGGCGCCGAACACGACGAGGCTCAGCAGCGCGACGGCGGCCACGAACGTGAACGGGTCCCGGGCCTCCATCTCGAAGAGCAGCGACTCCGCGTAGCGGCCGAGCACCAGCGCGGCGGCGATGCCGGCCGCCGCGCCGACGAGCAGCATGCGCGCGACCTGGCGCAGCACGAGACCGCGCACATGCCCGCCGTCGGCGCCGATCGCCATCCGCACGCCGAACTCGCGCGTGCGCTGCCCCACGCTGTACGCCAGCACACCGTACAGCCCGACTGCGGCGAGCAGCGTCGCGAGCGCGGCGAACGCGGCGGCGAGGATACCCATGACGCGGTCCAGCACCACGTTCTCGCGGACCTGCTGCGGCAGCGTCTTCAGCTCCTCGACGGGCAGGTTCGGGTCGAGGCGCGCGACGAGCGGCGGGATTGCACGAAGGAGCTGCTCGGGCGGCAGCGAGGTGCGCGCGTAGAAGTACATCGCGCCGATCCCCGGGTCCTGCGCGTACGGCCGGAAGAACTGTGGCGGCACTTCATCCTTGACCTCGCTGTACTTGGCATCCTGCACGAGGCCGATGATCTGGATGTCCAGATCCCGGCGGCCGCCACCCTGGTCCGACATGAACGCGCCGACGGCCTCCCGGCCGAGGCCGAACTTCCTCGCGAACGCCTCGTTCACGATCGCGACGGGCGCGGACCCCAGGACGTCGCGCTCATCGAACTCGCGCCCCGCGATGAGCGGGATGCCGAGCGTGCGGAAGAACCCCGGGCCGACGTGGTTGAAGTTCGCATGCGCGTCCACGTCCGGCCTCCACTCGAATCCCTGCACGGACACGTCCGTCCCCCAATTGGTGCCGGCCAGCAGCGGCACCATCGACGCGGCCACGCCGGTCACGCCGGGGAGCGCGGCCAGCTCGGCCTCGATGCGCTGGAAGAGCGCCCGGCTCCGCGCCGGGTCGTAGCCGTTCAATCCCGGCGAGACCGCAAACGTGACCACGTTCTCCGCGTGCAGCCCGAGGTCTGCCCGGCTCACGTTGAGGAGGCTGCGGATGAACAACCCCGCCGAGATGAGCAGCGCCGTCGACAACGCGATCTGGGCCGTCACGAGCGCTGTCCGGAAGCGGGCCGCCTGTCGCCCGCCGCCGACCTGCCCGGTGCTCGAACGCAGCGCACTGACGAGCTCGGGCCGCGTGCCGTGCAGCGCGGGGAACAGACCGAACAGCACGCCCGTGGCGACGGCGACCGCCGCCGTGAAGAGGAGGATGCCCGGCTGTAGCTCCAGCTGCAGCGTTCCCACCGCGAAGGCCGGGAGGATCGCCCCGATCCCGGAGAGCGTCCAGTCCGCGACCAGCAGGCCTGCCACCCCGCCGAGCGCCGCCAGCACCATTGCCTCCGTGAGGAGCTGACGCACGACCCGGCCCCGCCCCGCGCCCAGCGACATGCGGACGGCGATCTCCGTGCTGCGCTGCGCCCCACGCGCGAGGAGCAGGTTCGCGATGTTCGCGCATGCGATCAGCAGCACGACCATCGTGGTCGCGAACAGCAGGAGCATGGGAGTGCGCACCACCTCGTGCAATGCGCTCTGGCCTCGCCTCCCCTCCTCCAGCGTGATCTCCTTCGCGAGGAACCGCGCCATCGTCTGCTCGCTGAGCCCCTCCTGGAGCGGCGCCTCGACCTCCCGGATGATCGGCCGGTACACCGCGTTGATCCCTGCCCGCGCCTGCTCGAGCGTGACGCCCGGCTTCAGCCGGCCGAACACGTAGACCCAGTAGTTCCGCCGGTTCTCGAAGCCGGAGAAGCCGGGCGTGACCTGCGCTCGCATCGTCAGCGGCACGAACACGTCGGGATCCACGCCCAGCGTGGTGCCGCGGAACCCGCGCGGCGCCACGCCCACGATCGTGAACGGGTGGCCGTTCACGATGATCGTCTCGTTCAGCACGTCCGGATTGCCGCCGAGCCGCGTCTGCCAGTACGCGTGGCTCAGCACGGCCACCGGGTGCCCGCCCACCACCTCGTCATCGGCCGGCGTCAGCAGGCGGCCCAGCGCAGGCCGGAGGCCGAGGACCGGGAAATACGAGCCGGAGACCAGCATCCCCGTGCCGCTCAGCGTCTGGCCGCGGAAGGCGAGGTTCGCGCCGAACGAGCGGTGCCCGGCAAGGCCCGTGAACACGGTCTGCGCCCGCTCGAGGTCCCGGTACATCGGGTAGCTGAAGATCTCATCGCAGCTGCCCGCGTTGTTGCACGAGGTCGACCCGGGCTTCGGCCCCGGCGCGCCCAGGTTCACCAGGCGCTCGGGCTCGCTCACGGGCAGCGGCGCCCGCAGCAACTGGTCGAACAGCGAGAAGATCGCCGCGTTCGCGCCGATTCCCAGCGCCAGCGAGAGCACGGCCACGCCCGTCACGAACGGTGTGCGGAGCAGCGTCCGCAGCGGGTGTTTCAGGTCTCGCATCGTTCCTCCTCGCGCGTGGGAAGAGTGCCGTGTTCGTGGTGCCGCACATGCCCGCGCGCGTCGGTCGCCCTCGCGCGTGGGAAGAGTACATGCGATTCGACACTGTCGCGCCGGCCGGGGGTCGCCGCCCACCCGGCCCCGATCAGACGACGACGTGCCGCCAGCGTCCGCGGCGGAACAGCGCCGCGGCGATGAGCGTGAGGGTCGAGAACGAGATGGTCACGGCGACGAACACGCCATCGGGGCCCAGCCCGACCCGCCGCGCCAGGAACCAGCCGAGCGGCAGCTCCCAGCACCAGTAGCACAGGAGGTTGAGCCACGTGGGCGTCCAGGTGTCCCCCGCCCCGTTGAACGACTGCGTCAGCACCGACCCGAAGGCGAAGAGGAAGAACCCGCAGCTCACGATGCGCAGGCACCGCACGGCGTACTCCCGCGCCGCCCCCTCGGTGCCGAACATGTCCACGATCGCCGGCGCCCCGGCGAGGAAGATGATCGCCGCTCCGCCGAGCAGCACCAGGTTCAGGAGCCCGGCGATCCACACCGAGCGTTCCGCACGGTCCGGGTCGCCGGCGCCCAGTCCCTGCCCCACCATCGTGGCGGCGGCGCCGCCCAGGCCCCACGCGGGCAGCAGCGCGAACATCACGATGCGCATCGCCACCGTGAAGCCCGCCAGCGCCTGGCTGCCGAAGATCGCCATGACGCGCGTCAGCCCGATCCAGCTCACCGTGCTGATGAAGGCCTGGAGCGTGCCCGCGCCCGAGAGGCGCACCAGCCGCCACACCAGTGCCGGATCGAGGCCCAGGTGGCGCACGCGCACGTGCAGCCGGCCGCTGCCGTTGAACAGCACCAGCAACTGGAACAGCACGCCGACGCCGCGCCCGATCACCGTCGCGACGGCCGCGCCCGTCACGCCCAGCTCAGGGAATGGCCCGGGCCCGAAGATGAGCAGCGGGTCGAGCAGGATGTTGAGAGCGTTCGCCAGCCAGAGCACGCGCATGGCGATCGCCGCGTCGCCTGCGCCGCGGAACGCCGCGTTGAGCAGGAACAGCAGCACGACGGCCCCATTGCCGCCCAGCATCACCGCCGCGTAGCCCGTGCCGACGCGCAGGGCCTCCGGCGATGCGCCCATGATGCCGAGACACCGCTCCGCGAACAGCACGCCCGCCACGCCCAGCACGATGGACAGCAACACGCCGAGTCCCAGCGCCTGCACCGTCGCCCGCGCCGCGCCATCCCGGTCGCCCTCGCCCGTGCGCCGGGCCACCACGGCCGTGACGCCGATGCCGAGACCCCCCGCGACCGTGTACACGATCGCCATGAGCGACTCGGTGAGGCCGACAGCGGCGACGGCGTCCGCGCCCAGCTTCGCCACGAAGAAGATGTCCACGATGGAGAACACCGACTCCATCAACATCTCGAGCACCATCGGGATGGCCAGCATCACGACGGCGCGACCCACCGGCCCGCGCACAGGGTCCACGTCCTGCCCCCGCAGCGCGTCCACGACCAGCCGCCACCCGTTGACGGCCGCCCGGCCCGCGGCGGTGCCGACCGCCACCTGTCGCGTTACGCTCATCGTCGTCACCCCACCAGGAAGGAAACGGCCTCCCGGAGCCGAGGCGCCGGGAGGCCGTTTCACGCAATGGCTGCGAGAACCCCTGGTCTCCTCAGGTCACCTCCTCCGCACCCGCGCCGCTGACCGGCAGCACCGGCACGCGCACGCGGACGCCCGCGCACGGCGCGCTCGGGATGACAGGGAGTCCAGGGATCGCCACGATGATTCGATGTCTCGGAGTGTCGGTTCCAGTGCTGTCAGGACGAGCGTCGAAGCTAATCGAGGGGCCGGCCTCCCGGCAAGGGGATTCGCGGCACAGAACGATGCGCGATCTGCGCCGCAGGAGCCGCGAGGAGGCGGCGCAGGGCTCGCGCGACGCGGCGGCGGTGGTCGACCCGGCGGAAGGGGCCACGCGGCGACGCCGCGGGCCGCGCCCGACTCCGTGAGGCGCGCCCTGTTACGGGACGCGCCGGGCGGGAGGCGCCCCACCGGGGGACGCGCCCCAAGCTGCTCGCGCCGCGCGGGTTACGGAGCCCGGCGCTTTCCTCGCGAGGTCGCGCAGCCCGCCATTCCAACGGAGTGTGTCACGCAGCCCGCGCCGCTCAGCCAGCGCGGGTTACGCGACTGCCCGCTCGCACGGCGCAGGTTACGCGACTGCCCGCTCACACGGCGCGGGGTACGCTGCCCGCTTACGCCGCCTCCCGCCGCTCGCCCGGCGCGGGCCCACCCCGCTCCCGGACCTCCGGCGCCTCCGCGCGCACGCCGATGCCGTGCTCCATCACCAGGCCCGCGATCGCGCCGCCCAGCAGCGGCCCGATCCAGTAGACCAGGTGGTCAGCCCACGCGCCCGAAACCAGGGCCGGCCCGAACGCACGCGCGGGGTTCACGGACCCGCCCGTGAGCGTGCCGAACGCCATGATGTTCATCGCGATCGTCAACCCGATCGCGAGCGGGAACACCGCGGCCGGAGCCCGGCGATCCACCGCCGTCCCCAGCACCACGAGCACCAGGAAGAACGTGCCGATCAGCTCGAGCACGATTCCCGCCAGCGCCGTCACGTTCGGCGCCAGCGCAGGCGTGCCCTCCGCCACGGGCGGCCTCCCGAACGCACCGGCGATGATCAGCGCGGCGACCACCGCGCCCACCAGCTGCGCGGCCCAGTACACAGCCGCCCGGCGCAAAGGCAGCCGGCCGGAAACCACGAAGCCGAGCGTGATCGCCGGGTTGAAATGACCGCCCGAGATCGCGCTGAGCGCCGCGACCATCACGAAGATCGCGAGCCCGTGCGCGAACGCGACCGTCGTCAGACTACTGAGCTCGGGATCGCCCGCGAGCGTGCCCGCGTTGATCGCGAGCACGCCGGCGAACACGAGCGTGAACGTCCCGATCGCTTCCGCCAGCGCGATCCGCGACGGCGAATCCACCATGGCCACACCGCTCCTCGCCTGGAGTCCCGGGCCGCACCCAGTCGCGGCCGCAGCGTTCGGAAGTGGTGCCAGTCGCGTGCCAAGCCGTGGCCGCCTCCCTCACCGCCGCGCTGCCACGCCCGCCTGGCTCGTTCCCGCCGCGGCATCCTGCGCAGGGCCGAGCGCCGCACCGCACTCCGCTTCCCCCCACGAGCCCTCACCGCTCCACGACCACGTACTGCTCGATCAGCTCCCGCGCACGCCGCACGTCCGCCACCCGCTGCTCGCCCGCCTCGCGCTCGATCACGAGGTCCACGCGGAGCTCGGCCGCGCGCAGCGCGGCGAAGAACGCCGCCCAGTCCACGTCGCCCTCGCCCACGGGCACTTCCCTGCCCAGCTCGCCCGGCTGATCCGCCGCCACCGCATCCTTGATGTGCACCTGGCGCACCCAGGGCGCGAGCCGGCGCAGCGCCCGAACGGGGTCCCCCGTGCCGTACAGGATCACGTTCGCCGGGTCGAAATTCACGCCCACACCCGTGTCGCCGAGCTCCGCCAGCACATCGGCCAGCGTGTCCACCGTCTCCTGCCCCGTCTCCAGCGCCACGCGCGCGCCGCGATCCGCGAACACGCGCGCAATGAGACGGACCCGGTCCACCAGCACACGACGACGTGGATCGTCGGCGTCGGGCGGGATGAACCCCGCGTCGAACGTGACGAGCGTGATCGCCAGCTCCTCCGCGATGCGCGCGTCCTCGTGCGCCGCGGCGAGATTCGCCTCCCACGTCGCGTCCGACACGAGGCCGCCCGTCCGGCGGAGCGACTCCGGCGTGCCGCGATCTCCGTCTGCGATCGCCATCATGCCCGACAAGACCCGCACGCCTGCCGCCTGCAGCTCCGCGCGCAGCCGCTCCAGCGGCATGGCCCCGGTCCGCACGGGGTCCAGCGCGAGCTGCACCGCATCCAGCCCCGCCGCGCGCACGCGCTCCACCAGCTCCCGCGGACTCCGCGGCAGCAGCGACCACGAGGTGACCGCCAGCCGCAGCGCGGGCCCCGCCGCCGTCGCCCGCCCGGCCGGCGCACCGCTCTCCGCAGGCCGCATCGTCGAACGCCCCGCCTCCTCCGCCACGACTCCCCGCTCCTCCCTCACGGACTCCCTCCGGCTCGAGGTCAGCGAGCTGGCCGCAACATCGCCGGCCGGTCCCGGCGCCCTCGCGGCACCACCGGGCCCCCTCAGGAGACACTCCACGAACGGTGCCAGCCCGCCGCGCATCAGGAGGCCGGAGGAGATCCGGCGGGCGGGGCGTGGCGTGGAACGGCGGGCGGGGCCGTGGCGTCGGGCGGCGGCGGGCGTCGGGGCGATCGCGGCCATGGGCCGGAGGCCTCACGGCGGCGCCGCGGAGCCCGACGGTGCTTCCAAGCCCGGCGGCACTTAGAAGTCCGGGGTGGCAATCCAGGCGCTCGCGGGGGCGTTGACGAACCTGAGGGGGCTGGCAGGAGTCCGACGGCTGCGGCGGCGCTCTCCGGTGAGCAGGGCCGCGTCTTGCGGCGCCGCCGGCGGTTAGGGGCCTGGCTGCCTTGCTTCCCGGAGCCCGACGACTGTGCAGCAGCGCTTCAGAGTCTGAGGGTGCCGATTCGGGCGGCCTCGGCGGCGCATCGGCGCTTCGGGCGCCCCCGGCGGCTCCCCGGAGCGTCACGGCGGAGATCCGCCGGCCCGTGGCGGCGACCCGCCGGACAGCCGGGCGCGCTGCATGGACCGCAGCCGGTCCAGATGCCTGCGCAGGACCTCGCGGCTGGTCCGCAGATACTCCACGATCAGCGCCAGCTCCTCGGCGGAGTAACGCCTGGCCACCTCCATGCCCTCCTGCCCCAGCGGGCCCCAGATCGCCGCGATCGCCTGGCGCGCAGCGCCCGTCAACGTCACGTACACGCGCCGCCGGTCCCGCTCGTCCCGCACCCGCTTCACGTATCCCGCCGCCTCGAGTCGGTCGATCAGGGCCGTGGTGGCGCCCGTCGTGAGCCCGGCCTCCCGCGCCAGCTCCGTCGCCGCCAGCGCTCCTCGCCTGTCCAGGATCCCGAGGCAGCGGAGGTCGGTGGGGTTGATGCCCAGGAGTTCCGCTGCGGCCGCGTCGAAAGCCTCGACCGCCTCCTGCTCGAGACGCAGCTCGGCGAAGAGCTCTGCGATCCGGTCTTCCTTCTCACTTGACAACCTAATTACTCCACGATAAAATTATCCGACCATCGAAGTACAATAGCCGGCAGCGGCGTCCGTGGAAAGGCCTGCTCCGGCCGTGGGGCTGGCGCTCCGGAGGTGGAAACGAGCCCGGCCGCGGAAAACGCCAGCCCGGCCCCGAAACGCCAGCCCGGCCGTGGGAAGGCCAGCCGCGGCCGCGGGGGCCGCACCGCGGCCGCGGAAAGGCCAGCCCCGGCCGTGGCCATGGCCACACCCTGGCCGGCTCCACCACCGACCAACCCGCCCGCCCGCGCGCCGCGGGCGGCGATGCGAGGATCGACCATGCGAGTTCTGATCATCGGCGCAGGGATCGGCGGCCCGGCCGCAGCCGTGGCGCTCCGCCGCGCCGGCTTCGAGCCCGTCCTCTTCGAGGCGCGCCAGGCGCCCGCAGAGTCGGCGGGGCTGTTCCTCACGCTCGTCGTGAACGGGCTGCGCGTCCTGCGCGAGCTGGACCTGCTGGAGGCCGTCCTGCGCGCCAACGTCATTCCCACGCCGCTCATGGAGTTCAGGAGCACGACGGGCAAGCCGCTCGGCACGGTGCCGAACGGCTGGCTGGACGATGGCACGCCCGGTCTCACCCTGATGCGCGGCGCGCTGCAGAAGGTGCTCGTGGATGCCGTCTGCGCCCGCGGCATCGCGGTGCATCACGGCCGGCGGCTTGTCGCGTGCCATGCCACGCCGGCCGGCGTCGTCGCACGCTTCGACGACGGAACCGAGGTCGAGGGCGACCTGCTCGTCGGCGCGGACGGCATCCACTCTGCGGTGCGCCGCGCAGCGTTCCCCGATGCGCCCGCGCCCTCGTACACGGGCCTCCTCAACCTCGGCGGGGTCGTCGCCGACTCCGGCCTGCCGCCGACGCCGGACACCATGCGCATGGTCTGGGGCTGGCGCGCCTTCTTCGGCTACACCGTGCACCCCGATGGCGAGGCGTGGTGGTTCGCCAACGTCGGGCAGGAGCGCGAGCCCGCGCGCGGCGAGCTGGAGGCGGTTCCAGCGGAGGAGTGGCGACGTCGTCTCCGCGACCTCTTCGCCGATGATCCGCCCTTCATCGCGGAGCTCGTCGACCGGACGCCACGGATCGGTGCGACGCCGATCCACGACATGCCCTCGCTGCCCGCGTGGCAGCACGGCCGTGTCGTGCTGCTGGGCGATGCCGCGCACGCGGTTTCGCCCAGTTCGGGCCAGGGCGCCTCGCAGGCGCTCGAGGATGCGATCGTGCTCGCGAAGTGCCTGCGGGACATCGCGCCGATCGACGCGGCGCTGGCGCGCTACGAGGCGCTGCGCCGGCCGCGCGCGGAGCGCATCGTCGCAGAAGGCCGCCGCCGCGGCACGTACAAGGCGCTGGAGAGCCGCGCGGCCGTCCGCGTGCGCGACCTGCTCCTGCCGCTGGCCATGCGCGTGTTCGCGAACGAGAGGCGCCTCGCCTGGATCCACGACTACCGCGTGCGGTGGGAGGAGCCCGTCACGGCGCGGAGCGCGTGAGCATGGCGGTGGACCCAGGCTGCGCACGCCGCTACTTCGCGCGGCGGCCCGCCTCGTTTCCGCAGGTGAGGCGCGGGCCACCGGCCCGCGCGGAGCCGCCTGACTGCCGTGCGCGCGCCGCGCCTCACCACCGCTGCACGTCGGCTGCAGCGGCGCCGCCGCGCGCGGCGCGCGGCTCGCGCCGGTCCCGCCTTGCGCCCGTCCCGCGGCCCGCGCACGTTGTCCGGTATGCGGATTCGAACCGGAGGGTGGTCGTGAGTCAGGTAGGCGGATCGGGGGACGTCCCCCACTCGGGCGAGCGCGCGACGGGCGTGGTGCGCGACGCGGATGCCGTGCCGATGCGCGCGGTGCCGGTTGGCCGTGGCGCGGAGATGCAGGTGCTCCTCGGCCCGGATGACGGCGCGCCCAACTTCGTGCTGCGCCGCTTCCGCATGGAGCAGGGCGGCGGGATCCCCGCGCACACCAACGACGTCGAGCACGAGCAGTACGTGCTGCGCGGGCGCGCGCGCATCACCATTGGCGGCGTCGTCCACGAGGTCGGGCCGGACGACGTTCTCTACATCCCCGCCGGCATGCCGCACGCGTACGAGGTGATCGAAGGGCCGTTCGAGTTCATCTGCGTCGTGCCGAACGCGCCCGATCAGATGCGCTTGCTGGACGAGCGCTGCTGATGCGTTGAGCCCCGGGGCCGGCAGCATGCCGTTTCGCCGACCCCGGGGCTCTGTGCTCCCCGCCGGTGCGCTGCCCCTTCCGGACGGCGTCTTGCTCGACGATCAGAACGTCGGGGGCGCTGTGCGCCGCACCGCCGGTGCGCTGCGGCCCGGCGTGCCGCCTCGGGCCCTGGCGGCCGCGGCGCTGGCCTCAGCCGCCCGCGGGCCGAACCGGGAAGGCGAGGCGCGTCGTCTCCCACGCGATCACCATCTGCGCCGCACCCCCCTCGGCCGGCTCGAGCTGGATCGAGAGCCGCTCGACGTGCTCTGTCTGCGTGGGCGCCACGGTGAAGCTGCCCACGTCCTGCGCCCGCACGTTGTCGTCGATGGGGATGCCCCACCGGTTCGCCGCGCGGTTCACCACGATCGTCCACTCCGACTCGCCGGGGATTGCGTAGAGCGAGTAGCTACCCGGCTCGACGCGCACTCCCCCGATCTCCGCGGGAACCGTCACGTGGATCGTCGTCGCCTCGTTGGCGCCCAGGCGCCACGGCTGCCCGTACGGCACCAGCCCGCCCATGATCCGGCGTCCGCGGGCCGACGGCGCGCTGTAGCAAACCTTGGCGATTCCGTTCCCGAGCTGCACGCTCGCCGAATCCGGCGGGCTCGCCCGCCCCGCCAGATCCTCGCCCGAACCCCTCCACGAGCAGGCGGGCGCGCCAGCAGCATCCAGCTCCATCGCCGCAGCGCTGGCCACCGCCGTGCCCTCCGCCGCGGCCGCCGCCCCCTCGGAGCCGGCGTCATTCTGCCGCCCGCAGGCCGGCAGGAGCGCGCACGCCAGCACAACGAGGCCGAGGTCGAGCCCATGCGAAAGCCGCACCGCTCTCATGAGTCCGGTCCTCCCGTCGGTGGTTGCGGTTGTTGCTGATCGCGGAGAAGGTCGCAAGGTACACGGGCCGGCCGCGGTTGGGAAGGCCGGCCGGTGCATCGCGCGCCGAGGCCGCGGCGAACGCGCCCGACGGACACCAGTCGGCGCACACCTCCCGATTGACGCCTGACGCCGGATATTCCGGCGGACTCCCCGATCGACGCCTCCTGGCGAGCGTGTCGCGACGGACGCCGCCAACGAACGTGTCCCGAGGACCGATCGCGGCGGACACGAATCCTGACGGACGCATTCTCACCAGCTCATCCTGACGCACGCCGTCCGACGCGCACCTCCCCACGGACGCCTCGCGCCGGACGTTCCAGCGGATATCCCGACGGAGACCTCTCGACGGAAATCGCAACCGACGCCCCCGGGGGAACGCGCACCTCTACGGCCACACCCCCCGGCGCCTCGCATGGCGCGTGGGGCCTTCGCCATAGCAGATTGGGCCACCCGGCGTTGCACCGGTCATGAAGTGCGACTGCCCGAGCGCGCGCCACCGCGCCATAGCCGATTGGGTCAGGCCGGCGCAGCGCTCGCCTCGACAGCCCTCAGAACCGCACGGGAGACTGCCCCATGCTCCGGATGCCACGGTTGCTCGTGCCGGCGATCACGGCGTGCGTGCTCGCGCCCGCCCCCCTACCGGCCCAGGAGACGCCGCGCGTGCTCGAGGTCCAGGACCTCTTCCGTCTGCGGCGCGTGGGCTCACCTGCGATCAGTCCCGACGGCGAGTGGGTCGCCTACACGGTGACGACGCTGCTCGAGAAGGAAGACCGCGCCCGCACGCGCATTTGGATGGCGCCGGCCGCAGGCGGCGAGGCGGTGCCGCTCACCGCGGAGGATGTGTCGTCCTCCAGCCCCCAGTGGAGCCCGGACGGCCGCTACCTCGGCTTCCTCTCCGCCCGGAACGGCGGCGAGACGCAGGTCTGGGTGCTGGACCGGCGCGGCGGCGAGGCGCAGAAGCTGACGGATGTGAAGCAAGGCGTGGACGGCTTCGAGTGGTCGCCGGACGGCGAGCGGCTCGCGCTCCTGATCCGTGACCCGGAAGAGGACGACGAGGCGAGCGCGGACTCCGCGGACCCGAAAAAGCCGAAACCCTGGGTGATCGACCGGATCCAGTTCAAGCGCGACGGCCGCGGCTACCTGGACCGCCGGCGCACCCACCTGTACGTGTTCGACATCGCGACGCGGGCGATGCGCCAGATCACCTTCGGCGATTACGACGACGCCTCGCCCGTCTGGAGCCCGGACGGCCGGATGCTCGCATTCGTCAGCAACCGTGATCCGGACCCGGACACCACGGTGAACTCGGACGTGTGGGTCGTGCCGGTGCCCGAGGGCCTGGGTCCGCCGCCTTCGGCCGAGGGGCGCGGGGCAGACGGGGCCGCGTCGTCCCGGGGTCGGGCGAGCGCGCCGTCGGACACCGCCACGCCCCGCCGGCTGACCGGCGCGCCCGAACGCGACCGCGCGCCCGCGTGGAGCCCTGACGGTCGCTGGATCGTCTACGTGACGGATGCGTCCACCACGCCGGCCGGCCTGTCCTACGGCACCACCGCGCTCGCGATCGTGAACGTGGAGGGCGAGCCGAAGCCGCGGCCGCTCGCACGCGCGCTCGATCGTGGCGTCGCGTCGCCTCGCTTCACGCCGGACGGCCGCGGCGTGCTCTTCCTCGTGAACGACGAGGGCGAGCGCGCGCTCGCGCGCGTGGACGTCGAGACGGACGCGCTCACGCGCGTGCTCGGCGGCGAGAAGAGCGTCGCCTCGTACGACGTGAACCGCGACGGCCTGATCGCCGCGCTGGTCAGCGAGCCGCACCTGCCAGCCGAAGTGTTCACGGGCCGTGCGGGTGGCCAGTTCACGCGCATCACCTCGGTCAACGACTCGCTCGTGGCGGTGCTGCGGCTCGGCGCGGTCGAGAAGACGCGCTTCCGCAGCAAGGACGGCACGCCGGTCGACGCCTTCATCGTGAAGCCGCCGGACTTCAGGCCCGGCAGGCGCTACCCCACCATCCTCTGGATCCACGGTGGGCCGACGGCGCAGCACGACTGGGCCTTCGACTTCACCGCGCAGCTCTATGCCGCGAACGGGTACGTCGTCGTGCTGACCAACTACCGCGGCTCCGATGGGTACGGCAGCGCGTTCGCCGAGGCCGTGTTCCGGCGCTGGGACGCCAAGCCGCTCGACGACCTGCTCGCATCAGTGGACCACGTGATCGGGATGGGCATCGCCGACCCCGATCGGCTGGGCGTGGGCGGCTGGTCGTTCGGCGGCATCATGACCAACATCATCATCGCGAATACCGCGCGCTTCAAGGCCGCGATGACCGGCGCCAGCGAGGTGCTCTACGCGTCCAACTACGGCCACGACCACTACCAGTGGCTGTGGGAGACCGAGTACGGCTTCCCCTGGAGGGATCCCCGGCTGTGGGAACGCATCTCGCCGTTCTACAAGATTGAGCGCATCCGCACGCCCACGCTGATCATGGGCGGCGAGCGCGACTGGAACGTGCCGATCATCAACTCGGAGCAGCTTTACCAGGGACTGCGACGCCTCGGGAGGCCAACGCAGCTCGTCGTCTACCCGGACGAGGCGCACAGCATCCGGCGCCCGTCATTCCAGAAGGACCGCTACGAGCGCTGGCTGGCGTGGTTCGGCAGGTACGTGAAAGGAGAGGCGGCGAAGGCGACGACGCAGTGAGTGGCGAGGAGGGCCGGGGCGAGGGCGAGGGCGGCGAGCCCCCGACCCCGCCCCGGTCATGATCGTGTCAGATCACCCGCCTCCTCACCCGGAAGTCCACGATGTCCTGCACCCACTGCCACAGCGCAGTCTGCTCGGCCGGCGCGAGCTCCGGCCGGTACTGCGCGCGCCAGCCCGCCATGACGACGCGGTCCACGGTCCACAGCCGCACGCGCGAGCGCGGGACGTGGCGCTCCCAGCGCACGGCAACGGCAGGGTCCACGTACAGCAGCCGCACCGTGACGTTGCGGGACAGGTACTCGAGCGGCTCGAGATTGATCGCCTTGTAGGCCGCAAACGAGTCTTGCGGCTCGGTCCCGCCACGACCGAGGTCCGGCTCGCCGTCGCTCAGCACCACGAGCGTGATGGGCCCGAGCACGAGGTTCTGCCGCTTGGCGAGCGTGGCCGCACGCTCGAAGAACGCGCTGAAATCGGTGTAGCGGTCGCGCGGCTTCAGCCAGTTGCGCAGATCCGCTTCGATCTCCGCCGGCTCCTTGCCCACGAAGTCGTGGATCGGCCGGAACGCATGAGGCTCGCCGGGCACGTCCCCGCCGATCGGGCCCACGAACAATGCGCGCGGCACCTCGAGCCCGCCGTAGCCGTTCAGGTGCGCGTGGATGTAGTGGGAGACGAACGCGACCGCGTCGTCGAAGCGCCCCTGCGCGCGGAACGAGCCGCTCACGTCGATCCCGATGAACAGCGTGCTGCGCGGCCCCTGCGCAGCTTCTGGCGCCGGCGCGCACGCGGCGGCCGTGAGCGCGACTGTGAGAAGCGCCGCGCGTCGCACCGCCCTCGTCAGCATGCTCGGCGTCCGCATCGTCATGCCTCCCTCACGACACTGACAACGGCCGCCGAACCGCGCACGGGACCGGCGGTCGCCTTGCTCTTGCCGTTAGTTCCGCGCATGCGCACCATCGCCTCGTCCAGGTTCTTGAACGGCAACGCGAACGCCGGCTCCGAGGCGACCAGCAGCAGCACGAAGTTGAGGGCGACAGCGAGGAGCTGCAGGACCGGCAGCACGAGCAGCTCCACGAGCTCGTCTGCCTTCTGCCGGAACCAATCGCGCTCCGCCTTCAGCGCGGCCAGGAGCTCGGACCAGGCCGCCATCGGCTTCGGAGGCGGCGGCACGGAGCCCGGCGCGTCCAGGCTCAACGTCTGGCGCGAGAGCACCGCCAGCAGCGCCGGCGTGCCGAAGCGGCCGAACAGGAACCACGTCATGCCGCGGATGCCCAACCACCCGAAGCAGGCCAGCGCAAGAGTGGAGAACAGACCGAGCCGGAACTGCTCACCCGTCTGCTGCGCGATCCACGGCGTGATGGCGTCGATCAGCTCGCGGTAGAGGAACATCACCTCGAAGAACATCACGAAGAGCTCGATCAGGAGCATCTGCGCGATGCCCTTGAACTTCCGCTGCTCGAACGCCTCGGCGACCACCTGGATGCACGCGAAGCTCCCGGCGATCAACATGAAGAGCAGCGCGTACAGGATGGGCGTCAGCACCATCGGGTTCGGCGGCGTGCCAGTCAGGTCGTGCAGCACCTCGGTAAGCGTGGGCCGCAGCGTGAACGTGAATACGCCCGCCTCGAGCGCAGACCAGGCCAGGATCATCAGGAACGCGACCCAAGGCACGCCCGGCTTGAAGTAGCGCCGCGCGGTCCAGTCCAGCGCCGCGAAAGGCGAGGCCACCATCTCGCGCAGGGCGCGGCCGGCGAGGATGAAGCCGAAGCGCACCAGCCCCCACAGGTGGCCGACGAGCACGACGCCGAGCCGAACGAAGCCCACCCAGTAGATCCAGACGGCACGCCCCGCGTCCCACCAGCCGAACGCCAACGCGCGCAGGTACGCAATGCGCCCGGAGCGGAATGGCAGGGTGTAGGTCGACAGCATCGTCGTCCACATCGCGGCGACGAGCAACGCTGCGGGCAGGAGCAGGAACAGCCACCCGGCAAGGCTCGCCCAGAACCCGCCCAACCCCTGCCAGATCGGCCCCAGGATCCGCGCCTGCCACTCCGGGATCCAGCTCACGAGGGACGCGAGGATCAGGACGATCTCGCGCCACTCCGGCGCGAGCTGCTCGAGGATGGAGTCGAACATGGCTTTGCTCCTCCTGTCGCATGGCCGCCCTCACCGCGCGCACCAGCGCATCGGCTCGTGGACGGCCGCCAGCCGGCGCGGCCGCTGATGCCTGCCGAAAAGAGTCAGCTCCTTCGACGGGCTCGGGCCGTGGCCGGCCCCTGAACGGGATCGGCGCCCAGGGCGGCACGGGCCGCGCCGGCCGGGGTGTGGGATCCGGGCGACAGTCCTAAGCGGCGGCAGAACGGGCAGTTACGCTGATGCGGGTCGCCGCGGCCGACTGGCACGCGAGCGGCGGACGGGGCAAATCTTGCCGGGGGTCGGCACTCGATGCGCCGGGCGGAAGGATCCTCGGATAACGCATCGTGAACCGTGCGACCCGGCCGGCACCCCGCAACTGGGCGGCCGAATGGCATGCCGGGTCCCCTGCCATTACCCGCGGGGCCGCTCGTTGCCGAGCGCGCGGCGCCTGCGCGGTTGGCTTGCCGGGTCTCCGGAGGGAGGTGGCCGGGCTGGCGGTTCCCTGCTGAGTCTGCCGACTCCGCCGGAGGGGGATGCTAGCGCCGGCCAGGGCGATAGCTGTTTGGGACGCGCGGGGGCGGGCGGCGCGGCGGCCGGCAGTTCGAGGCTGCAGCTCTCGCCGCCGCGCAGCGGGCTCACACGCTGTTCGCGGAAACTGTGGGGGGCCGGGCCCCGCCTTCGCCCCCCGGAGACCGGACCGGCGGAGCCGCATGGAGAGATAGGCGGATAACGGATCGATAACGCTGCTTTGACAGATGAATAGTTACGTTATCTGATCCGCGATTTGTCGCACCACTCACCCGCCGTCCCCACAATTCCTGCGAACAGTGTGTTAGGGATGGTTGGCGCGAAGGCCGCGACCCGGTGCGCGCCGGCGGCCGGCCTGCCCCGGCCTGGACCGGGTTCCGCCTCTGCCGCGGCCGCACTCGCAAGGGTCGCTGGCCCGCGTGAGTCACCACCGCCGCGAGCCGTCCCGAGCCCGAGCCGCGGACAAGCAGCCGGGGGCGCGGGCTCGCGTGCCGGGCGTTCGTCCGGCGCGCCCGTCGGCGCCCCCGTCGGCGCCGCGGGGTGTCCGCCTGGCCCGCCCTCGCCGCGAGTCTCCTTCCACGCGTCACGGCCATACCCGCTGACGGGCGGGCACGCCGGGCAGGGTCAGGCCGTGGCGTATCTCCCGACCAGCGCTCCGAGTACGACCGCCACGAGCGCCGCCGTCACGGCGACGGCATACAGCAGGCGCGGGTGCACGCGCTTGCCGGCGGCGGGGACGGCGGCCGCGACGGCGAGCACGGGCGCCGCGCCGGCGAGCGTGACGACCGGCAGCACGCGCCGCAGGGCGGCGGCGTAGCCGTCGCTCGCCGCGATGCGGTTCCCTGCTGCGCCGGAGGCGAGGACGAGGGTGGCGAGGGTGATCAGGCCGAGTGCGCCAGCCGTGAGCAAGGCAAGACCGCGCGCGCCGCGCCGCCGCCAGGCGCGCACGGCCCAGGCGGGAAAGACGAGGATGATCAGGGCTTCGATCAGGAAGAGCATGCGCGCGCAGACAAGAGTGGTGTGGCCAGTGGTG
>DATCLK010000249.1:0-24019 GCA_036563975.1 Longimicrobiales bacterium
CGCAGGACCTCCAGCGCGGCGACCTCGTCATCGACGCACAGGATCCTTGCCACGTCCAGTAGAGTCGGTTTTTGAGAGACGCAGCCCAGCAGTTACTGCACCTCGACTATAATACGGCACGACGAGAGGCGACGCAATAACCGACGCCCCTCCGGAGCATCGCGAACGACCACAATGCCTATATCACGCGTCACGTTCCCCGGCCTGATCCACGGGCTCCTGCGGGACATGCAGACCGCGCTCCGTGGCGTCGAGGACGCCCGGATGGATGCCACGACAGGCAAGCGCGTTCGGCGCGTGTCCGACGACCCCGCGGCCGGCGCCGCAATCCTCGACGCCGCCTCGAAGCTCCGCGCCATCGAGCAATACCGGCGCAACGGCTCGGTGGCCGCAGCCCACATCGCTTCCGAGGAAGCCGCCCTCGCCCAGCTCGACCTCCTGCTCGCGCGCGCGAGAGAGATCGCGGTCCAGCAGGCCAACGCGACCGCCACGGCGGAGTCGCGGGCAGCTGCCAGGGCGGAAGTCCTCCGCCTCATCGAGAGCGCCTCCGACCTGGGCAACACGCGCGTCGCGGACGGATACCTCTTCGGCGGAGCCACGTCCAATACCCCGCCCTTCTCCACGCCCGGCGTGCTGGCCGCCGGCAACACCCCATCGCGCTCGGTCGAGATCTCGCCGGGCCGGCTCCTGCGGCTCAGCCACAACGCCACCGAGGTGTTCGTGGACACGGGCGTGCTCGCCGCGCTGGACCAGCTCGCCACGGCCCTGGACAGCGGCGACGCCGCCGCCATCGCCAGCGCGGCCGGCGAACTCGCCGCGGCGCAGGACGCGCTCCAGGGCCTCATCGCGGATGTCGGCGGGCGCGTGCTCCGGCTCGAGGCGGTCACGTCGAACCTGGACGCGCTCGAACTGAACCTGCGCACCCACAGGTCCGACCAGGAAGATGTCGATTTCGAGACGGCCGTGACGGAGCTGGTGGGACGTCAGAGCGCACTCCAGGCCGCGCTCCTCGCGGCCTCGCGCATGCTCTCCTTCAATCTGACCGATTACCTGAGATGAGCCCTGTTTCCATCGCGCCGGACGCTCCGGCGAATCCCGCGTCCCCCGCCGCCGAGAGCGGTGCGGGCGATCTGCTTTCCTCTTCCCTCACGATCCAGTTTCCTGACGGGCTCGTCGGCCTTCCCCACTGCCGGCACTTCCTCCTCTCCCGCGCGGCCGCGCCCGGGACCTTCTGGCTGGAATCCGTCGATACCGAGGGCCTGGCGTTCCTGCTCGTCGACCCCTTCCCCTTCTTCGACAACTACTCCGTCCAGCTCGCGGACGAGGACCTCCGGGCGTTGGACGGCGGCACGCCCGCCGACATCGCGGTCCTCGCCATCGTGACCCTGCCGGGAGAGCCGGGCGGCACCTGCACCGCGAACCTCCAGGCCCCCCTCGCCTTCAACCTCCGGACGGGCCGGGCACGCCAGATCGTTCTGCCTCGCTCCGACTTCGGCGTGCGCTGTCCACTGGCCTGGGACCTGGCCGCGTAGCCCCGCCG
The DNA here is from genome assembly GCA_036563975.1 of Longimicrobiales bacterium. Lineage (GTDB taxonomy): Bacteria > Gemmatimonadota > Gemmatimonadetes > Longimicrobiales > RSA9 > RSA9. Next base: position 1,541 of record DATCLK010000249.1, read on the forward strand.
CGAGACCCGGCGCATCCGGCGGCCACCCGGCGCATCCGGCGGCCACCACCCGCCCGATCCGGCCAGCACCCGGCGGACCCGGCCATCACCCGGCCGCCTCCAGCCGTCACCCGCCGGCCGGAGCGGCCCGTATCACCAGTACGCCGCCTTCTCCCGTCCTGCCGCAAACCAGCCGGCCTCGCCGTCCCAACGGGGGGCCCACTCGGCCGGCGGGCGGAAGCGGTGCTCGAACCGATGAGGCACGGGCCGGCCCGGCCAGGGCCGTGCCCCGTACAGCGCGAAGGGGTCCCAGAAGCCCGGGAAGAACGGATTCGACAGCGCAAACCCGTGTAGCAACGGCAGCGTCGGCTGGCAGCGCGCGCGGAACCGCGTCGCGTCGTCGACGCGGTCGCTCCTCCGCCCTCGGGCGCCGCGTCCGGAATCGAACGGCCGGAACCGCGCCGGACGCCCATCGCGGATGCTCCCCACGCAGACGAACTCACGGAAGCCGAACGGCCCGCGCCACGCATCCCAGCCCGGGCCGGGCGCGTCCGACCACGGCGCGTCCCACCACGGCGCGTCCTGCTCCCACCACGCATCGTGATCCCACCAGGCGTCCGGCCAGCCCCACCCCCACATCGCCGGAGCCGCTGCGGGGGTCGCCGTGGCGAGCCGGCCCTCACCGCCGGACCAGCGCTCCACGACGGCGGGTCGCACCGCCGCATGCTCTTCGGGATCAGCCACTTCCGCTCGTGCGGCCCCCGGGCGCTGCGCGACGGCCGGTCGCACCGCCGGACGGCCGGGGCCCGGCTCCGCCTCCCGGCCGGCCCTGGGGGCGCGCCCCGCCGCCACCGGAAGCACCGCCGCTTCACCCGCCACCTGCCGCGCGAGCGACGAAGGCAGCGCGTCCGCAGCCGCCCGAGGATCGAGGCCCGCCCGCCGGGCGCGGTGCCACCCCAGCACGGCCTCGCGGCGTTCCGTCGCGGCCCGTCGCCGCGCCTCGTGCCGGTCCTCTGCGCTCGCCCGGGCCGCCGCCGTCCGCTCCAACCGCGCTCGCTCCGTCCGCTCCTGCCCCACCGCCGGCCGCGCCGCCGAGGTCGTCGCGAGGAGGACCCCGATCGCCGAAAGCATCACCCGACTCGCTCGCATGCGCCTGTGCCCCTGTTTCGTGGTCCCGACGTGATGCCCTCTGCCGCACGTAGGACATAAGCCCCTGGCGTCCGGCCGCGCAACCCGCGGGACGTCCCCGGGACAGATCGCTTCCCCGCCCGTCCGCGCGGCTCGCGCCACAGGGTCGCTCCCCCGGCGACGTTCGGCCCTCGGCAACCACTGGCTGACGGGGCCAGCGTCTCGCGGCCCGGCGGCCCCGGGGACGGGCGACGCGCCTGCGCTTCCGGCTGGCGGCGCGGGCGGCGGAAAGCGCCGACGCGGCGTGGGGCAAGACCAACGTGACGGTCGCGGAATCTTCGCCTGGCGGCGCGCGGCGGCGAGCGCCGCCCGCGCCGCCCCCCGGGTCGGCCAAACCACAGCACCTTCCGCCCGGCCGCCGGCCCTGGCCCGCCGCCCCTCCGGTTCCCGGGGAACACCCGGGCGCCGGCGGGGCTACACTGTGGGAACCACCATCATGAGGGAAGAGAACCGTGGGTCAGCTCGTCGTCGTCGCGCACCCCGAGCCGCTCCCGATCGATGCCCGGCAGATCGAGGTCGACTCCCTCCCCGAGGACGGTCTCGCCCTCGCCTACTACTACCAGGGCAACGTCATCGCGCGGGGGGTCGTGCCGGCCGGCGCCGTGGACGCCATCCGCAGGCTGCTCAGCACCCCGGTGTCCGTGGCGCTCGCGGCCACCGAGGACGACGACGGCAACATCGAAGGGCGCGTGTGCCTCGTCCTCCCCGTCGGGTCCACCCCCTTCCTCCAGGAGCTCGAGGACGACGAGGACCAGGAGCCCTGGAAGGCCAGTGTGCCACCGCCGCCGCCAGGGATCGAGAGCGGAGCCGACTCCGACGACTGGCCCCGTCCCAACCGCCCCCACATCACGCTGCTCCCGATCGGCAACGTGGTGCGCTTCGCACGGGACCGGAACCACCCGGAGGACGTGCCGGCGGACGTCCGCGAGATGCTCGAGAACCTCCTCGCCGGCCGCGGCCGCGACGCCGTTTCCAAGGCGATCGACGACCTGCTCGACAGCATCTGAGCCGCGCGCGCCGCTTCGCCGCTCCCGCCACCGCAACCGCCGGATGAGCTCCGCCGACCGCCCGTCCGACGCCGAGGTGCAGCGGTTCCGTCGCATCTTCGAGCGCGTCCACGCAGCTCATCCTCGCTGCCTGACGGATGAGTGGCTCAGCGAGCCCTGCCGGCTTGCGGACGGGACCGTCGCGCCCCGACCCATCGTCTGGTCCCGCCGCAACGGGCCCTGGCACCGGCACTCCGTCCTCTGGATCGGCGCCGCGCCCGGCAATGCCGGCGGCAAGGGCGCAGGGGCGCTCGGCGCCCACGGCACCCGCATTCCGTTCGGCGGCGACATCGGCGGCGCCAACTTCGACGTCCTCCTGTCCACCATCGGGTTGGACCGGAACCAGACGTTCGTCGCCGCGGCGCTGAATCAGCTCCCGGCGCGGGGTGGCGGCGAGCCCTCTCCGGCCGAGCTCCTCGCGCCGGTCGGCGACTACCCCTCCAGCCTGCACCTGCTGCGGGACACGATCATCGCCGTCGGCCCCCGCCTGCTCATCGCCCTCGGCAACGTGGCCCTGCGCGCCACCGTCGCCGCGGCGCGGCTGGACCCATCCGCGCCGCCGCGGCTCCCCTCACTCGACCGGCTCGCAAGGGCAGGCCTGTCCCGCGGCCGCCCGTCTCCGTGGCCGGCAGCCGAGCCACCCGGCCCCGATTTCCTCGACGGCTGGGAGGCCGCCTGGCCGGGGGAGCCGCTGCCCGTGCTGCTCTGGCTCACGCACCCCAGCGCCCAGAACATGAGCCCATTCGCGCGGGTCGGGACCGCCTTCCACACCCGCATGCTGGAAGCGCAGGCGGCCCTTCGGCTGGCGGCCCGCGAGTGCCTCGGCCGCGACGCCCCGGCCGTACGGCCGCCCTTCCCCACCGCCGGCATCTATGCGCTGCCCGAATGGCGCGACCTCGTGGCGCCCCGCCACACGCAATTGGACCGGCTCTGGCGGGAGAAAGGCGTCTAGTTCTTGCACCGACGCGACGGATCGGCTATCTGTTTCCCAGTATGGTCTACCCAGCGCGCGTTCCGCTCCGGAAACGGATCCCCACCGTCCTCGTCCGCCTCGCGACGGACGACGGCGAGGTCGTATTCCGCGCACGCTGGAACCGTTCGCCCCTCGAGCTCCAGCGTAACATCCTCTTCCGCTTGAGGCGCGGCTCGCCGCTCTGGTTCGAGGACGAGTGGGGCCACGGCCTGTGCTTCAGGCCGGAATGCGTTTGGGCAGCGATGGTGGATGGGCGATGAGGAAGGGCGCGGCGCAGTAGACCCCGTCAGAACCTCCACGCCACGCCCAGCACGGGCACGATCGGAAGGACCCCCACCGGCTGAAGGCCTTCCTCGCCATCAGAGCGGTAGAACAGCGCGTCACGCCGGTCCAGCGCATTGAGTACCCGGAGGTACGGCGTGACCTCGACCTTCGTGCCGCGGAACCGCGTGTCCCAGGTGTGCGAGACCTGCGCGTCCAGTCGCACGTACGGCTCGTCGGGCCGCCGGCTGCGGCTGACGCCTTCCGACAACTCGGTCGCGAAGAACGCGCTCGGGAACTGAACCGCGGCGGCCGTCAGGGCAGGCTCGGGCGCGCCCACCTCGGGGACCGCCGTGTACGGCAGGCCCGCACCGTAGCTGAACCGCAGCTCGAACTCGCCACCTCCGCCGATCGGCCCGCTCAGCCCGGCGCTGACGAGCTGCCGGCCGTCGGCTGCCCTGGTCGGGCCGTAGCCGTGCTCATCGGCGTGGATCCACGCGACCGAGTAGCCCAGCCAGCCCTGTAGCCGGCCGGTGCTGCGCTGCACCCAGAGGTCCACGCCGGAGACGTTCATCTCGGCGTCCCGGCGCGGCGGCTTGATGCGGAGCGCCGGTGCGACCTCCCGCGGCAGGCCATCGAAGTGCTTCACGAAGCTCTCCAGGCCCAGCCGGATGCCGTAGCCGACTTCGCGGTCCAGGCCCAGCACCACGTGTGAAGCGCGCGCGATGACGAGCGGCGTGCGCACCGTGGCGGCCGCCGGCCAAACGACATGCTCATCGAACGCTTCCGGCACGCTGACGAACTGTCTGTATTGCCCTGCCGTGAGGCGCACGACGAGCCGGTCGGTCGGCAGCCAGGTCGCCCCGATCCGCGGCGCAAGGCGCAGGCCGGGCTGGAGCGAGAACGCGTCGGCGCGGAGCCCGCCTCGCAGCACCAGCCGTCTGACCGGCGTGAACGACGCGTCCACGTAAGCCCCGGTCACGTCGCCCTGCGCGACCTGGCGGAAGGCGTCGACGGCCCCACCGCCCGCCAGGCCACGCGGCTCGAGTTGCTGGTCCAGCTCGAGCCGGTCGTGCGTCAAGCCGAGGCGCAGGAACACCGCGCCGAGACCCCGCCCGAAGTCCGCGCCCAACCGCGTGCGCCGGGATCGCCCCCGCGCCACGATCGGGCGCTTGTCCCCCACCGGCATCGTCGCCCCGAACACGCCGTAGGACGCGACGAGCTCGGCTTCTCCTCCGAACACCGCGCCACGGTAACGTACGGATCCCGCGGCGTTGCCCCAGCGCGCCGGCTCGGCGCCGGACTGCACCGTGTCGAGATCCACCGACTCGTGGTTCCAGAACCCGGTCGCGCTGATCGACCCGTGGCTCCCCACGGTGGCATCCACCCGGGCCAGCCCCTCTGCGTAGCCGTACGGGAAGCCGTCGCTCAGCAGGTACTGGATCCCGAGCCCGTGCAGCGCCCGCGCCCCCGCGAGGTAGCCGACCCGGCTGCCGATCGGGCCCTCGACTACGCCCCCGGCGGACAGCACGTCCATCGATCCCGAAGCGTGCACGCCGTTGCGCCGGGCGGCCCGCGTCTCCAGCTCGAGGATGTAGGAAAGCCCGCCATCGTAGCGGGCCGGCGCGCCGCCCATGTGCAGGGTCGCCGACTGGAGGAGCCCGGCCTCGAACGGACGGATCAGGCCGGAAAGGTGGTACGGAGCGTAGACGGGTGCCCCGTCCAGCAGCATGAGCTTGAGATCGGCCGCCGTGCCACGGACGTAGAGGATATCGGCGGGATCGAGCGGTTCTCCGCCCGGGAACTGCTTGACTGCGTCCGCGATGCCCAGCTCCGCGACCCCCGGCGTCGACTCTAGCGCGCGGATGGATGCCTGCTCGAGCTGGGGCGGGGGCACGCCGAGCGTGTCCCGCGCCCCTCGAACCGTGAGCGCGTCCGCTGTCACGGGCGGGAGCGTGACGGGTCGGAGCTGGAGGACGAAGTCGAGCAGGAATTCCGTGCCGGCCGGGACGAGCACTTCGACTTCGAGACCCTCGTGGTCGATGTGGCTCGCGCGCACGACGCGGCGGCCCGGAGGAACGCTGCGCAGGACATAACGTCCGGCGCTATCCGCAACGACCACCGCGCCCGGCACCCCCACCAGCTCGACCTGTGCGCCCGCCACAGGCGTAGACGTCGCTTCGCTCCGCACCTGACCACGGACGATGCCGGGCGCGGGATCCTGGAGCGGCACCAGGATGGCGAACAGAGCGAGCGAGATGGGCGAGTGCATCGGGTCGCGGCCTGGCCCGGTGATGGTCGGATGGCCCCCGCCGTTTGGTCCGGGAGCCGGGCTTCGGTGCGTCTGCTGTTCGGTGGAATATAATGCGCGCCGCCGCGCTCGTCACGCCCCTCGTCGCCGCGCCCCCCGCTCCGCCCGCTACGCGCTCCTGCGGCGCCGATGCCCGCCGCAGAAACCGCCTGCCCGGCCGCTCCGCCCGGGCCGATGAGCGAGCCGCCGCCCTCGTGGGCGGCGGCTCACAACCCGAGAGGCGCCGGGGTCCTCAATCGCCGATGACGAATTCTGCCTGCGGGCCCGAGTCCTCCTCCCCGCCGGCAGTCGCAAGGCGCAGGACCTCGCCGTCCTTGCGGACGCGGACCCGGCCGTCCACCTCCACCTCCGCGTGCGCCACGTCCCGCGGCAGGTCGATCCGCAGGCCGCGCGCCGCGCCGCCCACCACCTCGATGCGGCCCGAACCCCGCACGAATTGTGGCGCGGGGCCGACGATCTCCTCCGCCTCGATCCACGCGACCGGCCGGTCCACCAGCCGGACGCGCACCTGCGTGCCGGCCGGCATGGCCACCAGCGACACCCGGATCCGCCCGTCCACCGGCGCGACGTCGATCCCGATGGACGCCGCCGGCGCGGGCGCTTGCGTCGTGGCCGCCGGGTCGGCGCCGCGGAACAGCGCCTTGCCCCGCTCCCACGCCGCCCGCGCCCAGTCCCGCACGGGCGAGCCGGGCAGCGCCGCGGCCCCACCCCCCGCCAGCACCAGCACAACACCGGCCGCCCGGAGAAGCGTCCGGCGAACCGCCGCCACCCGCGCACCGCCCGTGCGCACGGCGAGCGGCACGACCGGCTTGGGCGCCGGCGCAGCCGCGTCCAGCACCCGCAAGGACGCGGACAGCAGCGCGCTCGCCTCCCGCAACGTATTCAGCTCCTGGGCGCAGGCCGGACACGAACGGATGTGACTGCGCACCGCCGCCTCTTCCGCGGCGCTGAGCTGTCCATCCATGAGGGCCAGGAGCTGGCCGTCACCCGCGTGTTCCATCCGTTTCCTCGTGCGCCCTACCGTCTTGCGCCCGATAAACCTGCGCGAACCGTCTCAGCGCCCGCCCCAACAACGTCCCGACCGACCCCGGCGCGACCCCGGCCGCGCGCGCCATCTCCTCGTACGTGAACCCTTCCTCCCGCATGAGCAGGAGCTGCCGGTCCCTCAGCGGGATCTGTGCCAGCGCGCGCCGGACCAGCTCCACCTGCTCGGCCCGATCCGCCATCTCGTCCGGCCGCGGCACGCTCGCCGGCATGAACCGTTCCGCCGCCAGCAGCCGCTGCCGTCGCCCCGCCTTCCTCACCCCGTCCCGGACCAGGTTCGTCGCCACCGTGAACAGCCAGGGACGGACTTCGCTCTCTGGCATCGACTGGCGCAGCAACCGGACGAACGTTTCCTGAGCGATGTCGTCCGCCGTGTCCGCATCCCCCGTCAGGCGATAGAGGTACCTGTACAAGGCCGGGTGGAGGCGGTGGAACAGGGCATCGTAGTCCACGTGGCTCCGGGGCGGATCGTCCAAACTCTACAACGCTCCGGTGTCGGCCGTTGTGACATCCGACCGCCGGGCGCCGTGCCTGCGGCGGCGGGTGCCGGGAACAGACCACGGGCCTGACGCCCCCGGCAGCCGACCGGTACACCCTTTGCCCCTGCGCGGGTCCGGAGCACCTGCATCAGGCCCCGGGCGAGGCGAGCGACGGCCCCCGCCGCCGGGGCGCCCTCGCGGCGCCCGGGCACGGGAGGCGGTGGCGGGGTGATCATCTACCGGGATGCAGGCCGGCTGGAGGCGGTCCGACCCAGGCTCGACCGCCTGCACCGGCTCGCGGAGGCAGGAGACGCCGCGGCGTTCCTGATCGAGGCCGGCGAGCTCGAGCAGGCCCTCCTGGACGCGGCGAGCCCCCGCCGCGACCACTGGGGCGCGCTCGAGCAGCGGCTCCGGACGCTCATGCTGGCCGCTGGCCACGCGTTCGTCGCTGCCGCCCGCGGGGAGCCCCCGGCCCCTCACCTCGCCGCCGCCCGCGCGGCGCTCGCCCGCATCGAAGCCGGCCCGCTCCCCGTCCGCGTCCTCGTCCGGCCGCCAGAGGGCTACGTGCACTACGCGCTGGACCCGGCTGCCTACGCGGCTGCGGCGGCCGCCTACGCCCGCGCGGCCGGCGCCGCACGGGCCGCGCGGGCCGTCGTCATCGGGATCCGGAGCATCGGCACGAGTCTCTCCGCCGTCGTCGCCGCCGCCCTCAGCGCGCCGGCCGGCGCCTCGATCCGGCCGCGGGGGCCCGTCGGCTCCCGGCGCATCCTCGCCACGGCCGCCCTCGAGGCCCAGCTCACCCGCTGGCTCGGCCGCGGCGGCGACGTCCTCCTCGTGGACGAGGGCCCCGGAGCGACCGGCGAGACGCTCGCGGTCGCGGCGGCGTGGCTCGCCGCGCTCGGCGTCGGCCGGGAACGCCTGGTGATCCTCCCCAGCCGGCCGCACGGCATGCCGCTCGCCCCGGCAGACCGCCGGGCCTGGTTCGAGGCGACACGCAAGTTCCCTCCGCCTCCCGACGACGCGCGGATCGAGCGCGTCGCCGGCCGCATGGGCCTCGGCGACGTGGTCGACCTCTCGGCCGGCGCGTGGCGCGCGTGCATCCCGGGCGGCGCCGGCCTGCCGTCCTGCGCCGTCCACGAGCGCCGCAAGTACCTCGGCCGCGATGCCCGGGGGCGGCGGCACGTGTTCCGCTATGCCGGGCTGGGCGCGTGGGGCGACGCCGTGGCGGAGCGCGCCGTGCGGCTCGCCGACGCCGGCGCAGGGCCATACCCGACCGGCGTCGCCGACGGCTTCATCGCGTTCCCATGGGCCGAGGGCTCCCCCGCGACTCCCGCCGCCGCAAGCGATCCCGCCTTCAGGCGCGCCGTCGCCCGCTACCTCGCCGCGCGTGACCGGGTCCTGCGCACCGGCGTGGCCGCCCGCGTCGAGCCGATCGCCGAGATGCTCGAGTGCAACGCCCGCGAGGCGCTCGGCGGCCGCGACGCCGGCCTGGCAGCCGCCCTCCGGCGGCTCGAGCGCCTGCCGCCCCGCGAAGCCGTCATCCCTGACGCGCGGCTCGATCTCCACGAGTGGGTCGCAACGCGCGGCGAGTACGTGAAAGTGGATGCGCTGGACCACGGCGACGGCCTGCGGCTGCCCGGGCCGGTCGACCCGGCCTGGGACCTGGCGGGCGCTGCGATCGAGCTCGCGCTCGACGACGGCGCCGCCGCCGAGCTGGCGGCGCGCCACGCCGCAGCAACCGGCGCAGACGCGCGCGAGACGATGGCAGCGCTCGCCGCCTACCGCGCACCCTACGCCGCCTGGCGCCTCGCGGATGCGTTGCTGTCGAGCGAGGAGGCCGAGGGCGAGGACAGAGCTCGCTTCCGCCGGCGGGCGCGTTTGTACCGCCAGGCGCTGGAAACCGCGTTGCGCAGCGCGACGTGACGGGCGCGAGGCCGCCCCCGGCGGCGCGCGGCCGCCCCGCAGCGCGGCAACGTCACAGCGCGACCGGGATGCGCGCCGTGAACGTCGTGCCTCGATCCGGCTCGCTCTCCATTTCCACGTCCCCGCCGAGCAGCCTCGCCAGCCGCCGCGCCACGGCGAGCCCGAGACCGGTCCCGCCCACACGCCGCGTCGCGGGCTGCTCCGCCTGCCAGAACGGCTCGAAGACCCGCGCAGCGTGCTCCGGCGCGATGCCCTGCCCCGTGTCCACCACGCGGAACACACCCCACTCCCCCTCGATCCTCGCCGAGAGCACGACGCCCCCACTGTCCGTGAACTTCACGGCATTGGAGAGCAGGTTGAGGAGCACCTGCCGCAGCTTGCGCGCATCCGTGCGGACGACGACGCCGGCCGGCGGGAGTTCGCAGTGGAAGTCGAGGCCCTTGTCGCGCGCGATCGGCTCGATCAGCGCAGCGCAGTCCCGCAGGAACGGCGCGATCTCGAATCGCTCCGGCGTGACGACCTCGCGCGCAGCTTCCAGCCGCGCGAACGTCAGGATCTCCTCGATCAACTGGAACAGGTGCCACGCAGCGTTGCGGATGCGCTCCACGTACGCGCGCGGCTGCCCCGCGAGCGGCTCGGGCAGCCCCATGAGCAACAGGTCCGCGTACCCCGTGATGGCGTTGAGCGGCGTCCTCAGCTCGTGGCTCATCACGGCGAGGAAATCGCTCTTGGCGCGGCTCGCTTCCTGCGCTTCCAGGTACAGCCGCGAGTGTTCCACCGCGACGCCGGCCAGGCGCGCGAGGTCCTCCGCCAGCGAGAGGTCCTCGGGCCCGAAGCGCCGCTCGTCGTCCGCCAGGTTCAATGCGAGCGCGCCGACCCTGCGCGGGCCGACCCACAACGGAACGACCATGAAGGAGCGAGGCCTGAGCTCGTGCATCAAGGCGAGGTGCTCCTCGTCCCATGCCGCCGCCCTGAGCACGTCCTCGCTGACCTCCGGGATGAGCTCGGGCATGCCGGACTGCAGCACGCGCAACACCGGGTGCAGCGGGTCGCGCGACAGCGGCTTGCTCCTCAACCGCTCGAGCAACGCCGCACGCGCCGGATCGACGTGGGCCGCCGCGGCGTGCTCCACATCGCCCGCCTCGTTCACCAGGTACACCACCGCCCAGTCCGCCAGCTTCGGCACGGCGACCTCGACGAGCATGCGCAGCGTCGTCTCGATGTCGAGCGAGGAGTAGAGCGCGCGGCTCGCCTCGGCCAGGAACGCGGACCGACGCGCAGCGGCCTCCGCCACGGCCCGCGCCGCCTGCTCGCGGATCAGCCGCCGCGCGTTCTCTTCCGCCTGGAGACGAGCCGTCACGTCCCGCGTCACCGCCAGGATCTCGCGCACCTGGCCGGTCTCCTGGCTGCGCACCGCCCGGGCCGTGGTCTCTACCCAGACGTAGTCGCCTCCGCTGCGCCGCAACCGGAACGTCGCGGTTCGCGACTCGCGCGCGCCCGCCAGCACCGCACGCACGCGCGCCAGCCGACGCAAGTCCTCGGGATGGCAGAGCCGCGCGAGCGACATCCCCACCAGCTCCGCGGGCGTGTAGCCGAGCAGCGTCTGGCAGGCGGGGGACGCGTAGAGGAAGATCCCGTCCGGGTCGTGCCGCGAGATCATGTCCGATGCGTGCTCGGCCAGCAGCCGGTAGCGCGCCTCGCTCGCGCGCAGCACCTCCTCCGCGCGCTTGCGCTCCGTCACCTCCCGTGTCACGCCCGCCACGCTCTTGATCGTGCCATCCCGCTCGCGGATCGGAGCGAGCGTCGTGTGGAAGTACCGGAGCCCGTCGGGCGTCTCCCACGTGTGGTCGAACGCCGCCGGCGCCCCGCCGAGCGCCTGCTCCACCGCACGGTCGTAAGCGCCCGCGTCCTCCATCCCCGCCATCACATCGCTGATGTGACGGCCGATCAGCATCTCGGGCCGCATCCTGAACGGCTCGAGCCCCCTGCCCAGCACCATCGTGAAGCGCCGGTCGGAATCCAGCGTGAACACGACCTCGTTCACTGAGGCGACGAAGCCCCGCAAGCGCGCCTCGGCCGCCTCCGCCGCCGCGCGCGCAGCTCGCTCCCGCGCCAGCAGCCCGTCCAGCCTGCGGCGCAGCCGGTCCACCAGCAGCGCCATCCCGGGCGCGACGATCGCCAGCGCAACGATCGACGGCACGTCGTCCGCCGGATCCCCCATGAGCGTGCCCGGCCCGGGTGGGGCGTAGGCCGCATAAGCCGCCGACACCGCGGCCGCCAGCAGCCCGTAGCCGAGGCCGCCCGCGAACGCCGCATACACCACCGTGACCAGCAGGAAGGGAGCCGGGCTGACCACGATCCCCCGCATGCGCAACGCTTCGAGCAGCAGGACGACGCCTGCCACGAAGACGAGCCCGCTCAGCTTCTCCCAGCGCTTGCGAGCCGGCACCGGCGCCGCCGCCAGCGCCGCGTCCACCGCCGCCGCTGCCGACAGACCGGGTTCACGCCCGTCCGCTGACGCAGCCGGACTCTCGGGCGCCGCGCTCGTCTCCTGCCGCGCCACCGAGTCCGCCTCGACCTGCGTTCGAGCTCGCGAAAGCTGTCCCCGCTCGTCCTCTACCGCTGCGCGTTCCGCGGCCACGTGCGCCTCCGCGTTACGGCGTTCCGCGCAACAACCGGCGCAGCGCCCGCAGTCTCACGCGGCCCGCGCCGTGCAGGAGGCCGATGAACCCCAGCATGCGCGGCCACCCCGTGCGCAGGAGCAGCCGGTAATCCGCGAGTGAGCGCGCCGCGAAGCGCCGCTCGAAGACGAACGCGCGCGGCTTGCTCATCTCCAGCAAGCCATCATCTCCACAGACGCGCCCGTATCCGCTCGTGCCCGCACCGCCGAACGGGAGACCCGCCACGAGCCCGTTGACCATCACGTCATTGACGCAGACCATGTCCGACCGTAGCTGCGGCGCCAGCCGTTCCGCCCGGCGCGGTGCGCCGAAGATGCTCGCGCCGAGCGCGTACGGCGAGTCGTTCGCCAGCCGTAGCGCCTCCTCCGCATCTCTCACCTTCATCACCGGCAGGATCGGCCCGAACGTCTCCTCCCGCATCACCGCCATCGAGTGGTCCACGTCCGCCAGCACGGTGGGCAGGAAGTACCGACCTCTCCCCTCCAACCGGCGTCCGCCGACGAGCACGCGCGCGCCCCGCTCGACCGCGTCCCGGATCTGTCGCGCCAGCCGCTCCATCTGCGCCTCGGTCGTGATCGCTCCCACCGCGCCGCGCGCTCCCGCCCCCACCTCCAGCGCCGCGGCAGCGCGCGTGACGTGCTCCAGGAACTGATCGTAGACCGGCGCCTCGACGTACACCCGTTCCACCGAGATGCACACCTGCCCCGCGTTCAGGAACGCACCCGCCACCGCCGCGTGCGCGGCCCGCTCCACGTCGGCGTCGGCCAGCACGATCATCGCGTCCTTGCCGCCCAGCTCGAGCGTGACCGGCACCAGCCGCTCTGCCGCGAGCCGCGCGACCCGCCGCCCCGACTCCACACTGCCCGTGAACGACACCTTGTCCACGCCCGCTTCGACCAGCGCCGCGCCCGTCGTCCCATCCCCCGTCGCCACCAGGAACACATCCGCCGGAAGGCCGGCTTCGACGGCCAGCTCCTGGAGCCGCAGCGCCGTCAGCGGCGAGTACTCCGACGGCTTCAACACCACCGCGTTGCCCGCGGCCAGGCCCGCAAGCACGGCCCGCATGGTGTTCAGCACCGGAAAGTTCCAGGGGCCGATCACGCCGACCACGCCGTACGGCTCTCTCACCTGATAGCAGCGCTTGTTCACCAGCCACCCCGACGGCACGCGCCGCCGGCCGAGCACCTTCGCCGCGCGGCGCGCGTACCACCGCGCCAGATCGCAGGTCGGGAGGACGTCGCCCAGCAGCGCCTCGAACCGCAGCTTCCCCGTCTCGCTGCAGCTCAACTCCGCGAGCTCGTCCGCATGCGCAGCCATCACCCGCCGGTAGCGGTCCAGATGACGCGCACGGGCTCGGAAACCCGCCGCCGCCCACGCGGGCTGCGCCGCCCGCGCGCGCGACACCAGGGCCCGAACCTCCGCCGGGCCCAACACCGGCACTCGTCCCAGCACTTCGCCCGTCGCCGGCGCGATCACCGCCAGCGACCCGTTGGCTCCCTGCTCCGCGGCACTCACGCTCACACGCGTCTTTCCCCCTGCCGAAACCCGAACTCCGTTGCAGATGCCACCCCGCCACGCCGCACCCGGGTCTTCCACCGCATCTCCCGCGCCCCCGCCCTCACCCTTGCCCTCGCCCGTTGGTCCCCCATGGCTGCCTTGCAGCATGGAGGACGATCGTCCGTCCGACAGCGGATCGTTCACCCGCCCGCAGCCCCGCCACCTCCCCTCACCTCGAATCGAAGCGGCCCGGGGCGCGACCGGCCCCGGGCCGCTTCGCCCGGCCTTTCGCCTGTTGCCGATGCGCCCGGATCGCCACCCGGACCCGCGCGCACGCGTTCACATGTCAGCCTCCACCGCGCCCCCCGTACCACTCCCATGAATATGCCCGCGCCCCGCCTCGCGCCAGGTTTCCGTCCGGCCCGTCAGGCCGGCCGCCCGCTCCGCTCACGCCGGTACAGCACGTACGAGTAGACCACGGGCACGAACCCCGCCACCACCAGCCCCGCGAGCGCCACCCACGGCCGCGCAGCCAGCGGCAGCAACGCCGCCACCATCGTCACTACGCCCCCGAACACGAAGCTCCACCCCGCCACGCGATGCGTCTCGCGCCACACCCGCTCGCTCTCCAGCGTCCACGGCGTCCGGATCCCCATCCACCAGTTCGACCGCACCCGCGGCAGGTAGTTGCCCAGCGCCACGAACAGCAGGCCGGCCGCCAGAAGCATCACACGCGCGACATCCAGGGGCCAGCCCAGCGCCGCCCCCAGCGCCACCACCTCCACCAGCGCCATGAACAGCACCAGCAGGTTCACGAGCAACCAGTACGTCTCGTCGAACTTCTCGTAATGCGCCCGCCGCGGGTCGATCCGCCGCAGCCCGACCAGGAGCAGCCACACGCCCGCCGCCATCGCCGCCGGCAGGAACGCGCCCGGCCACTTCGGCATCCAGTCGTCTGGCTCCCCGCTCAGCCCCCAATGCGTGGGCACCCGCTCCGGCAGCGACGGATAGACCGCCAGCGCGAATGCCAGCATCGCCGCGACCACCACCGGCCCCAGCCAGCGCCTGCTCATCCGTCACCTCCGACACCGAAGAAGTCCAGCAGCTCCTTCACGACCATCTGGAACACCGTCTCGTTCAGCGAATACACGATCGTCCGACCCGCACGCTCCGCCCGCACCAGCCCTGCCGCCTTCAGGACACCCAGGTGATGTGAGACCGACGCCGCCGTGATCGGAAACCGCTTCGCGATCTCCCCCGCCGTCAGATCCCCCGCCCGGAGCGCCTGCAGAATCTCCCGCCGCGTCGGGTCCGCCAGCGCGCGCATGGTCCGGTCGAGCGTCATCCCTGCCCCCGCGTCACCCGACAACATTTCGATATCCATCTAATGATTGCCGGCGCGCGACGGCGCGGTCAAGCGACGCGGGGCGTGAGCCGCCGCGCGGCCACCCCGTGCTCGTGCCTCCTGAACGGATGGAGCGCGGGCGTGGCGCGTCCGTCGCGCTCGTAGGCCAGACGAGGGCTGCGGCCGGAGCTGCAGACGGCACAGGGGGAAACAGCCGGTCGGACACGCCGGGGCAAGGGATGCGGGGATGGCGGGCACGGGAATGCAGGACCAGCCAGCGAAAATTCCGGCAGCCGGCGAGGGCGTGGGGCCGGAACCGGGCCGGGAGCGTCTGCGTGCGCATGCCGGCGGCGACCGGGACCCCACTCGAACGGAGCGCGCCGGGGTGCGTCGGCGCGCGAGATCACGCCGTGCCGGCGGCAGCACGGTGTCCGGCCGGCCGGCGTGCGGCGGCCAGGCGGCGTCCACGCCAACGCGCGCGCGGCCCCGTGTCCTGGCGGCCGGAGGGTGGCGGGAGGCGCGAGTCGGTACGGCGCAAGGCGGACGCGGCCGTGCGTTCAGGCCGTGGGCACTGTGGCCGCCGTCCGGGTGGGCTCCGGCGCCAGCCGCTCGCGAGCGCGCGTGTCGGCCCGGCGCGGCGGGCCTCTCTTCCTCTCGCTACCAGCCGTACTCCTCGCCGTAGGGCCGCCCCCCCCACCGGCCGCCGCGCCGCCAGGCGCGGTAGCGCGGGCGGCGGCCCCAGGTGTACTCGCCGGTGTAGCCGGGCGGCAGCCCGCGGTACTCCTCTCCGTAATCGCCCTGGAACTCCCGCTCGTACGGCCGGAACATCCGCCGCTCGACGGGCCAGCCGTAACCGGGCTCACCCCGCTCGTAACGCCGGCGGCTGCGGAACGGCATCCGATCGTAGTACGGCGTGCCGTAGGCCCATTCCTCTTCCTCGGGACGGGATCTCTGCCGCGCGAGCCGGGATGGGCGTGCGCCGCGGCGCGCGGCCCTGCGCTCGCGACCGTACTCCTCCTCGTAGCCGCCGTACTCGCCTCTCCAGTAGCCCCAGCGCTCGCGCGCGCGGCGGCCGCCCGCGGGCCCTGCGGCGCCTTCCTCCTCCCCGCGGTAGGTTGCGCCGTAGCCCGGCCCGATCTCCGTGGGTTCCCGCGCGGTCCAGCGCCCGCCCCAGCGGGCGGTTCCGCGCGGGGAACGTGAGAGCCACTCGTCGCGTGCCATGCCGTGCCTCCCCTCAGTTGGATCGATCCTGAACCGGAAAAGATGCGGCCGGCGCCCCGTCGGTACGGAGCGCCGGCGCCAATCGGGCGCGGGGGCGGTTGCAAGAAGCGTGCTGGCGAGCCCCGCCCTCGTCTCGTGCAGAGCGTCGTGCGTTCAGCGGAAGTACGTCATGCCCATCGCTTCCCGCACGCGTTCCATCGTTTCGGCGGCGATGGCGCGCATCACGCGGTTGCCCTCCCGGAGAATGTCGGCGACGAGCGTCGGGTCGCGCTCCAGGGCGGCGCGGCGCTCCCGGATCGGCTCGAGGAACGCGTTCAGCGCGCGCGCGAGCTTCTCCTTGACCTCGACATCTCCGACGCGGCCCTGCCGGTAGCGCTCCTTCAGGTCTTCGACCTCGGCTTTGTCCCGGTTGAAGATGTCATGGTAGATGAAGACCGGGTTGCCTTCCACGCGTCCGGGGATGTCCGCGCGCACGCGAGCCGGGTCGGTGTACATCTGCATGACGCGCGCGTGGACCGTCTGCGGCGTATCCGAGAGCAGGATCGCATTGCCGAGCGACTTCGACATCTTCTGTCCGCCGTAAATGCCCGGCAGGACGGGCGTATCACTCAGCAGCGGCTCGGGCTCCGGGAAGACCTCGCCGTAGAGGTGGTTGAAGCGCCGCGCCAGTTCGCGCGCGACCTCGACGTGCGGGAGGTTGTCCCGACCCACGGGCACGAGCTCGCCCCGGGCCAGCAGGATGTCCGCCGCCTGGAGGACGGCGTAGCCGACGAGGCCGAACGGGAGCACGTCCAGGTGCGCGGCCTGCGCCATCTCTCGGACGGTGGGGATTCGCTCCAGCCGCGGCAGCGAAACGAGCATCTCGAGCAGGAGATGCAGTTCCGCGGTCTCCGGCACGGCCGACTGCACGAAGATCGTGCTGCGCTCGGGGTCGATGCCCACCGCGAGGTAATCCAGCACCATCTGCCGGATGTTGTCGGGCATCTCTCTGATGGCTTCCTTGTCCGGGCGCGTGGTGAGCGTGTGGAAGTCGGCGATGATGAAGAAGCAGTCGTGCTCCTCCTGGAGCCGGACGCGGTTCTGGAGACTGCCCACCCAGTGGCCCAGATGCAGGCGGCCCGTGGGCCTGTCCCCGGTCAGCACGCGCCGCCGCGCGCTCGTGCTCATGTCATCGCTCCGGATGCGATCCGCGTGTCGTCATGCCGCACGCCGCCCCGCGCGCCGTGCAGCTTCCTCTTCTGTCTCTTCGAGCCCGAGCCACTGCCGGATCGCCGCAGTCCGCAGCGCCCAGGCGGGCAGGCGCACGACGTAGGCGGCGCGGCGCGCGAGGGCCGCGGGGGCGCCATCCAGTACCACACCCTTGATGTCCGCGATGCCCTCGTGTCGGGCGACGCGCAGGAACATCCCGAGCTGCGTGAAACGGAAGCGCTCGGAGGGGAGCCTGTCTGCCGCCACGCACGCCACGTTCGCGGCGCAGACCTCCGACTCCTGCACGGCAGCCTGCGCCGTGTCCGGCAGTGGGTCGCCCTCCACGCGCCCCGGGTAGCTGATCGCGTCCCCCAGCACGAAGACGTGGGGCTCGCCTGGGAGCTGCAGCGTGCGCTCCACGCGCACGCCGTGGTTCCCGTGCCGTTCCGCCGGCAGCTGCTCGATCAGCGGATTGACGCGGATGCCGGCGGCCCACGCGACGACGGCCGCGTCCACGCGATCACGCCGCCCCCCATCGAGGAGCGTGACGCCGCGAGGGTCCACCTCCAGCACGCGTACGCCCGTTCGCACTACGATGCCGCGGCGCGCGAGTTTCTTTTTCGCCATCCTGCGCATGCGGGGAGAGACGCCTCGCAGGATGTCGTCCATCGCCTCCAGGATGACGACGCTCGGCCTGCCCTCCGGCCGCAGAGCGCGCGTGTTCACCGCGCGCTCCAGGCGCTCCGCGAGCGCGAAGGCGAGCTCTACACCCACGACGCCTCCGCCCACCACGCATGCCGGCAGTCCGCTGCGCGCCCATGTGCCAGTGTCCAGCAGGACGCGCAGGCGCTCCGCGTCTTCCAGCGAGTAGAACGGCACCGCGTGCGCCTGCGCGCCTTCCACTCCATGGAACGCCGGCACCGAGCCGGGCGCCAGGACCAGCACGTCGTAGCTGAGCGTACGGCCGCTCGCGAGGCGCACGACGCGCGCTCGCACATCCACCTCGCGGGCCTCATCCCGCATCAGCCGGACGTTGTCCGGCACCAGCTCGTCCAGCCGCGGCGCCATGACGTTCGGATCGAGCTCGCCGCTCAGGTACTCGTAGAGGAGCGGCGTGAACACGAACCGGTCCCGCCGGTCCACCGCCGTCACCTCCAGGTCGCGGCCTCCCCCGTCCACGAGCCTGCGAAGCGTGTACAGGCCGCCGAACCCCAGGCCGATGAACACGACGTGCCTCACACCGCGCCTCCTCGTCCGCTGCGCCTCGCGCCGCTGCCCGCCTCGCCGGGCGTGCAATCCGCGTTCCCTCCGCGCCCGCCACCCGCGCTCACGGAATGGATGTTGCAACGACCTCGCGCCGCACGAATCGCACACCCGAGGACGCTGCGTGTCCCGCCCGCGGACCCCGCGGGCGGCGCGGTCCAGCCGAGCCGGCCACCGCACCGCGACGATGCGCTGGGAGGGGTCCACCCCGGCGGCACGGCCTCGCAGGGTGCCGGTGCCATCCCCGGCGGGACCGGCTGCGCATCGCGCATCCGGCCCGCTCCCCGATCACCGTCCCATTCCGGAGGGAGCCATGCCAGCCAACAGTCTCAGCGACGTCTTCCGCCACGGCCTCGGCGACATCTACGACGCCGAGCAGCAGATCCTCTCCGTTCTCGATCAGATGGAGACCGAGACCTCGGACGAGCAGATCCGCAACCGCGTGCGCAAGCATCGGGACGAGACGGAACAGCAGATCCAGAACCTCGAGCGCTGCTTCGAGCTGCTGTCCGCCCAGGCGCCGCGCGTGCAATGCGCCGCGATCCGCGGGCTGCGCGACGAGAAGCGCGCCTTCCAGCAGGAGAACCCTTCTGAGGAGGCGCTCGAGGTGTTCAACCTGGACGCCGCGAGCAAGACCGAGCACTACGAGATCGCCAGTTACCGCGGCCTCATCGATCAGGCCCGCGTCCTCGGCCAGGATGACATCCGCCGCCTGCTCGAGCAGAACCTCCGCCAGGAGGAAGACATGAGCCGCTGGATCGAGGAGCACCAGCCCGAGGTCCTCACACGGATGCAGGCCGCTTCCGGGCGCGGCGCGCGGGCCAGGCGCTGAGACTGCCCCGGCACGGGGCCGGGGCGCCCCACCCCGGGCGCCTCAGCCCCTGCGCTCCGCTTCGAGACGCGCCAGCGCTCGGGGCACGTTGCCCCGCCGGCGCAGCAGGCCGCTCCACACATCGCCTTCGGATGCGATGCGCGCCGGCATGTTCTCCAGCGTGAACGCGTCCGGTCCGCACAACCCGCGCAGCTCGTCCCAGTGCACGGGTGCGGAGACCGGCGCGCCGGGGCGCGCGCGCAGGGAGTACGGCGCGACCGCCGTCTTGCCGCGCGCGTTCTGCAGGTGATCGACGTAGACGCGCGGGCCGCGCTCGCTCACCGTGCGCTCGACCGTGGCAAGGCGCCGCGCCTCCGCCGCAACGCGCTCCGCCACCAGCCGCGCGAAACGCGCCGCCTCATCGTAATCCACGCGCCCGCCGGCCGGCACGTACACGTGCAGCCCGCGCGACCCGCTCGTCTTCACCACGGGTCCCACACCCAGCTCCTCCAGCAGCTCGCGCAGGAGCTGCGCGACCCGCACCACGCTCCCGAACCCCACGCCCTTGCCGGGATCCAGGTCCAGCACGATCCAGTCGGGCAGCTCCAGCGTTGCGACCCGCGAGTGCCACGGGTGCAGCTCGATGGCGTTGAGCTGGGCCGCGTACAGCAGCGTCTCCAGCGAGCCCACATAGCGGCGCGCACTGCCGCCTTCCGCCAGCGGCAATGACGCCGTTCGCACGCCGTCCGGAACGCGCGCCGCTGCCCGCTGCTGCACGATCGGTCGCGAGTCGATCCCGCCCTGGTAGCGCTTGAGCATCAGCGCCCGGTCCGCGAGGTACGGGACCATCACGCGCGCCACCTGCGCGTAGTACCGCACCATGTCCCGCTTCGTCAGACCGGACTCCGGCCACACGACCCGGTTCAGGTGCGTGAAGCGCAGCCCGTCGGACGACACGCTCGCGCCGCCCCGGTCCAGCACTTCCACGAGCCGCCGCAGGTTCAACCCGCCTCCCCGTGAAGTCGTCCGCCGGCCCGAGACGGAGGCCGGCTCCGCGCGCGCACCCCGAGCCGCCATGCCCCCGCTGCCACACGCAATGCACGCATCGGCGTGGCACCCCACAACGCGCGCCGCACCCCCGCTGCCGGGCAACACGCGCCCGGCCACACGCGCACCTCGCTGCGCTCGAGCGCTGGCGCGTCGAGGCCCGTCGCCGCAGCGGGCAACACACACCGTGCCACTTGCGCCGCGCAGTCGCGGTTGGGATCCGCGACGCCGCACGGCACCGCGGCGGAGCGGCGCTCCACGCGCCCGCACGCATTCCTGCGCCGTGCCGCGCCACCAGACCACACGGCACCGCGCTGCGCCGCTACCGCACACGCCCGCACGCGGGCCCGCGGCATCGCGCATGCCAGCAAGCCGCGCGGCACCGCGCTGCGCCGGCGCCAAGCGCCCGCGCGGACTCCTGCGCCGTGTCGCGCCAGCAGACTGCGCGGCACGGCGCTGCACCACCATCGCATGCGCGGCCGCCCCCGCTCGCAGTGCGGACGGGGAGCGGCCAAATCGTCGCCGCCACAGCGGCGACGGGCGGTTACGCCGCCCGCCCCGCCTTTCGGTGCAGCCGCTTCAGGTACGCCAGCGCATCGACCGCCTGCTGCGCCGTCATCTCCTGCTCCAGCCGCGCCAGCACCCGCTCCCGCACATCCTCAGGCACCGCAGGCGAGGACGCCAGCGCACGGATCTCCTCGATCTGCTCGGCTGTCGCTGGCCCCGCCGATGCACGGCCACGCAGCGACCGCGAGGTCGGGAAGTTCAGGTTCGCCAGCGCGCGCCCGATCGCCGACGTCTCGCAGTTCTCGATGAAGCTCGTCCGGTTGACGTATCCGACGCCCTCTCGCTCGTAGGCCCACCCCGTCGTCGGGTGCGGATCCTCGCGGTCCCGGTACACCGTCGCGCGGAACACCACCAGGTCCCCCTCCAGGCGCACCATCTCCGTCTGGATGGAGCCCTCGGGGTAACGCTCATAGAACGCGCGGATCCGCTCCGCGACGTCCACGTAGTCCTTCAGGTCGAACCCGTCGTTCACTGCTCTAACCCTTTGCTGGGAAACACGATACGGTCTGCCCGCCCCCCGTCGTACCCGCGCCTCCGCCCAACCGTTCCCGAACAAAGACCGTAACGCACGACCGGTACGCGGCTTGCACCTTCGACCCCCGGACCACTGCCCGCGGGGACGCATGGCTGACTTCCTGCCCGTGCTCACCACGCCCGAGTTGGGCCCCGGCGAGATGCGCGAGGTCCGCGCGCACGGCCGCACGCTGCTCCTCCTCAACGTTGGGCAGACCTATTACGCGCTCGATGCGCGCTGCCCGGACGACGGGACCAACCTGGCCAGGGATGGGCGGTTGAAGGGAGCCGTGCTGGTGTGCCCCAGGGATGACTCGGCGTTCGATGTGCGGACCGGCGAGCGGCTCGAGCCGCAGGGCCGGCCGCCGCTCCACCGCTACGCGATCCGGGTGGAGGAGAACACGATCAAGGTGGGACCGCGCATGGACTGAGTGAGGCGGCGCGCGGTGGGGGGCTCGCCCTTGGAGCGAGCCCGCGACTCTCGCCCCTCACCCTTCCGGGGGGATCTCGTCTTCTTCCGCCTCGATGGGCGCGCGTCGAGGCGGTGGCGCGGGCCGCTCCTGCTGGCGCAGCGGCGTGGCGCGGTGCAGCAGCTCCTCCAGCTCCTCGGGATAGAGGCCCTCGAGCCGGCCCCGCGGGAGCAGGATCTCCGAGACCGGCGTGTCGTCCCCCTCGCGGTAGAAGCGAACCGCGACCAGGTACGCCCTCGCGCCGGCGCCGTGGCCCACTGCGCTCTCGCCAGCTGGCCGGGCAACCCACCACTCGTCGCCCACCTGGAACCTCCGCTCCGTCGGGAGTGGCGCCGCCCCCCATGCCGGCGACTCCGGCTCGCGCCTCAGCCGCCGGGCCGGCTGGCGGTCCGCCGGCCGGCCGCCCGGCGCTGGCTGCCTGTGGCGGCTACCCGGCGCGGCGGTCTCCCGGCGTGGCGGACCAGGGCCCTGCGCGCCCGGCGCGGGCGGCTCCGGTCGCCGCCCCCGCACCTCCCCGGGCCGGCCCTCGCCGTCCCGGCCAGCGTCCTGACTCACGGCTCGCCCCCGCCGTAGTAGTCCACGAAGAAGGTCGGGTCCTCGTGGAGCCGCAGGCGGTGCAGCCGCACGCCCGGCGGCAGGCCCGCCGCGAGCCGCGGCCACAGGTACGCGAGA
>DATCLK010000250.1:0-8562 GCA_036563975.1 Longimicrobiales bacterium
GTGGCTCGAGCGGCACCTGGCGGAGTTCAAGGGCACGGTCGTCGCCATCACGCACGACCGCTACTTCCTGGACAACGTGGCGCAGTGGATCCTCGAGCTCGACCGTGGCGAGGGGATCCCGTGGGAAGGGAACTACTCGTCGTGGCTCGAGCAGAAGCGCGAGCGCCTGCGGGTGGAGGAGAAGCAGCAGGCCGCGCGCATGCGCACGCTGGAACGCGAGCTCGAGTGGATCCGCATGGCGCCGCGCGCGCGGCAGGCCAAGAGCAAGGCGCGGATCAACGCGTACGAGCAGCTCCTGAACCAGGACGTGCGCGAGCAGATCACTCGCGCGGAGATCGTGATCCCGCCCGGTCCCCGGCTCGGTGATGACGTGGTCGTGGCGGAAGGGCTGACCAAGGCGTACGGCGACCGCGTCCTGTTCGAGGATCTCTCGTTCCGGCTGCCGCGCGGCGGCATCGTCGGCGTGATCGGCGCCAACGGAACCGGCAAGACGACGCTGCTTCGGCTGATCACGGGCCAGGAGAAGCCGGACGCCGGCACGCTGAAGCTCGGCTCCACCGTCAAGCTGGCCTACGTGGACCAGACCCGCGATGCGCTGGATCCCGAGAAGACGATCTGGGAGGAGATCTCCGGCGGCGAGGACGAGATCGAGCTGGGCAAGGCTCGCGTCAACTCGCGCGCCTACTGCTCCTGGTTCGGCTTCAAGGGCGCGGACCAGCAGAAGAAGGTGGGCGTGCTCTCCGGCGGCGAGCGCAACCGCGTGCACCTGGCGAAGCTGCTCCGTTCGGGCGGCAACCTGATCCTGCTCGACGAGCCGACCAACGATCTCGACGTCGACACACTGCGCGCGCTGGAGGAGGCGCTGCTCGGCTTCGCGGGGTGCGCCGTCGTCGTCTCCCACGACCGCTGGTTCCTCGACCGCATCGCAACCCACATCCTCGCCTTCGAGGGCGACAGCCGGGTGGTCTGGTTCGAGGGCAACTACCAGGAGTACGAGGCGGACCGCCGCAAGCGGCTCGGGGCGGAGGCAGACCGGCCGCACAGGGTGAAGTACAAGAAGCTGGTGAGGTCCTGAGACGCGGCGGGCCGGCGCGCTTCGCGCGAAGCGCGCCGGCCCGGGCCACGGGCTCGCCCCAGGCGAGCGGCACCGTGGTGCCGTGCTGTCGCAGATCGGGAGGCGGGCAAAGAGGACGGCGCGGGGAGCTGACCCCGCGCCGTCCAGCGCATCCAGCGGTGTCTGTCGAACCAACCGGCGATCGGGGCGGCGGAACCAACGCCGCCGCATCGGGCGCCCGCGTCGTGTCAGAGCCCAAGCGGCACGGCGTAACCGACGAAGAGCCCGATCGCGCGGTTCTTCTGGTCGAGGTCGTTCTCGTCCGTCGTCAGGTTCCTGAGTCCGAGGTCGTAGCGCCCCTCGGCGACCAGCCTGCCGGGCCCGGCCGCGAAGCCCAGGCCGGCACCGACGACCGCGCCGTAGTCGAAGGTCTCGTGGTCGCCGCAGTCCTGCTCCTCGCCCTGATCGTTGATCGTGCACGCAACCTCGAAGGCGGCGTACGGGCCGGCGTAGAAGAACGGGCTGATGGGCGAGCCGATGAGCGGAATGTCGAAGCGGGCGAGCACCGGGATCTCCACGTAGTCGAAATGAGAGTCGGTGTCATCTTGCTCGGGATCCGCGGCGCCCTTGCGCACGAAGAGCAGCTCGGGCTGGAGCGAGAAAGCGGGCGACAGCCCGAAGCGGAGATGCCCGCCGCCGCTGAACGAGGTGATGCTCTCGGGATCCGGCGCGCCTTCTTCGGCCGGGTTGGTGAGATTCGCGATGGCGGCCCCCAGCTTGAAGCCGATCTCGAGCTGCTGCGCTTCAGCACGGCTCGCGGATACGGCGAGCGCGGATACCGCGAGCGCGGCTCCGAACGCGATTGAACGACGGCTCTTCCACATACGCAAACCTCCTTCGAAGGAGTCCTGCGGCCCGGCGTATCCGTGGACCGGGCCGCCCACCACAATCGCGGCACCGGGCGTGGGACGCAACGGCCCGGGGCCGCGCGCTGTTGCTGCGCCGGAGCAACGGGGACGGGCGATAAACGCGCGCTCGCCCGCCCACACGGCACCGCGGCGCTTTGCCAGGAGCGGCAAGCCGGAGCGGACCAGATCGCGCGCCGAGTAGCCGCTGGCCAAACCCGCGCCGCACGGCGTAGGTTTACCGCCGCCGGCCGCGGCCGGGTTCCGGCGCGGCCCGCGCCGCCGAGGCGGGGCCGGCTCGCCGCGCGGAGGTGACGGCGCTGCCGGCTCCGGCCGCACCTGCGCCGCACGGGACGCCCGGCTCGCTGGCCGGCAAGCCGCAACCGCTGACTCCGGAGGTCGCCCGTGCACCGCCGCGTCGTGCTGCTTGCCCTGAGCCTCATTGCCGCAGTCGCCCTCGTCGCCTCACCCGCCGTCGCCCAGCACGCGTTCTCGCCGCCGGGTGCCCAGTACGACCCGGCGGTGCCCACGCCGCGCGCCGTGCTGGGCTACGAGATCGGCGAGCGCTTCACGCCGCATCACATGATCATGCGCTACGCCGATGCGCTGGCGGCCACGAGCCGGCGCGTGCGGCTGGACACGGTCGCGCACACGTTCGAGGGCCGCGAGGTCCTGATGGCGATCCTCACGAGCGAGGCGAACCAGCAGCGCATCGACCAGATCAAGGCCGATGCGCGGCGCATCATGGACCCGCGCGGCGCATCACCTTCCGAGCTGGAGGCGGCCGCGGCGCGCCTGCCCGCGATCGTCTGGCTCGGCTACACCGTGCACGGCGGCGAGGCGTCCGGCACGGAGGCGGCGCTGGCGATGATGTACCAGCTCGCCGCGGGCCGTGACGCGGAGACGCAACTCATCCTGGACAGCACCGTCGTGCTGATCGACCCGGTCCAGAACCCGGACGGGCACGAGCGGCACGTGCAGGACGTGATGCGCGCGCGGAGCGCCCTCGGCGTGCCCGTCACCCCGGGTGCCCTGATCCATCGAGGCACGTGGCCCGGCCCGCGCACGAGCCATTACTACTTCGACCTGAACCGCGACTGGTTCATCCTTTCGCACCCGGAGACGCGTGGCCGTGTGGCCGCGTTCAACGAGTGGGCGCCGCACGTGGCCGCGGACCTCCACGAGATGGGCTCCAACTCGACGTACTTCTTCGCGCCGCCCATGGAGCCGGTGAACAAGAACGTTCACGCGAGCATCCTGAAGTGGTGGGACATCTACGCCGCATCGAACGCGGCCGCGTTCGACCGCCACGGCTGGTCTTTCTTCCGGCGCGAGGGCTACGACGAGTTCTATCCCGGCTACGGCGTGTCCTGGCCGATCCTCACGGGCGCCGTCGGCATGACGTACGAGCAGGCGTCCAGCGCCGGGGGCGCGATCCGCCGCACGGACGGCACGGTGCTGACGCTCCACGAAGCGGCATGGCACCATTACACGGCGGCGTGGGCGACGGCGCTCACCACCGCGCGCCGGCGCACCGAGCGCGTGCGGGACTACCTCGAGTTCCGGCGCAGCGCGATCACGGACCACGAGCGGGGACCGATCCGTGCGGTCGTCATCGAGCGCGACCCGGATGGCCGCGCGGACACGCTGGCGGCGCGCCTGCTCGCGAACGGCATCGAGGTCCACCGGCTGCGGTCCGTGGCGAACGTGCGCGACGCGACGGAGTACGGCGCGACGACGCCGCGCAGCACGACGCTGCCGGTCGGTGCCTACGTGGTGGACCTGGCGCAGCCGCAGGGCCGGCTCGCGAAAGCGCTGCTCGAGCCGGATGCGCAGCTCGACTCAGCGTTCATCCGCGAGGAGCTCGAGCGCCGGCGCACGGGCCAGCCCAACCGGTTCTACGACGTGACCGCCTGGTCGCTGCCGTACATGTTTCGCGTGCGCGCGTGGTGGACCCGCTCGCCCGTCGGCCCGCTCGAGCCGGTCGACGCCGCTCCCACCCTCGCCAGTCCGGCCATCCCCGAGGCCGGCTACGCCTACGCGTTCGAGCCCGGCAGCGAGGCCTCGATCCGCATGCTCGCCGGCCTGCTGGCGGACAGCGTGCGTGTGTGGTACGCGCAGCGCTGGTTCCGCGCCGGCGAGCACCGCTTCCCGCGCGGCGCGTTCCTGGTCCGCGTCGCGCCGAACGGCGCGTCTGTGCACGAGACCGTGCGGCGCCACGCGGCGGCATCCGGCGCCCGCGTCGTCCCCCTCGCCTCCGCGATGGTGGACGAGGGCACGGACCTGGGCAGCAACAGCGTCATCCCGATCCGGATCCCGCGCGTCGCGCTGGCCGGTGGCCAGGGCGTCAGCGGCTACTCGTTCGGGTTCGCGTGGTACGCGTTCGACCAGCGCCTCCACTTCCCGGTCACGACGTTGGACATCGCGTCGCTCGCGGGCCCGCTGCTGGACGAGTTCAACGTCGTCGTGCTCCCGTCCGCCTCCGCCGGCACGCTGGACGGCGCGCTGGGTGACGGTGGCCGCGAACGGCTGCAGCGCTGGGTGCGGGATGGCGGCGTGCTCATCACGCTGGACGCCGCCACCGCGTGGCTGGCGCGTGAGGGAACCGGCCTCGCGCGGCTGCGGCTGCGCCAGGACACGGCACGCGCGGACAGCGCGGGCGGCGCGCCGCTGAACACGTCCGTGCCGGGCGCGATTGTGCGCGTGATGCCGGACACGCTCTCGCCGCTGCTCGCGGGCATCCGCGATGTGGAGTTCGCCGTGCTGGTCAACTCCGACCGGATCTACGAGGCGCCGCGGGACATCCGGCCAGGCGAAGTGGCCGTCCGCTACGCGCCCGAGCCGCGGCTGCGGCTGGCCGGCTATCTGTGGCCGGAGGTGCCTCCTCGCCTCGCCGGAACGCCGTACCTCTGGACCGAGCGCGTGGGCCGCGGCCGCGTCATCGGCTTCGCCGGTGAGCCGAACTTCCGGGACCAGTGGCGGGGACTGCTGCCTCTGTTCGCCAACGCGGTCCTGCTCGGCGGGAGTTTCTAGGCGTTCGCTCGTCGAGGGTGCTGACCGCGCCCGCTCCGGCGCGGGCGTACGAGGGGACGGCGGCCGGCCCGGCCGCCGTCCCCTTGACTTAACGTGCTTGTCAACCGCATCCTTTCCCTTGTCGGTCGTGAGACGACGCGGAGCCCTTAGCGTCGCGACCGCCCGGGAATCTCCCCGCCGAATCCCGTCGGTCTCTTCCCCGATGCCATGTTTCGTTCCACGGCTGCGTGTCCGCACTGACGGGAGGCTCGACGCTCCCGGTATCGCATCCGACCCCGTAGGGGTGCGTGGCCGCACGATCGTGGCGCGCCGGTAGCCGCAAACCGGCACTCCCGCTAGGAGCACCGCACGTCCGCATCCCGACTCTCCCCCCCAATGCCTGCGTGGTTGGAACGCGTCGCTCGAGCGCGATCCCGCCATGGGGCCTGCTCACTCACAGCGAGGAAGGATCTTCATGGGTTCGGCTTGGCGCAGCCGAAATCGAGGTGCGCCCGCGCGGTTTCGTGCGCTCGCCGCAACGCTCGTCGGTCTCGCCCTCGTCGCCTGCGGCGACGACGAGCCGGCGGGGCCGAGGGCGCCGTTGCCAGGCGAGGTGATCATCCCGCCGACGACGAAGGTGATGGACGCCGCCACGCGTGCCGCGCTGGACAGCGTCGGCGCCGACGGCACGCTGTACTTCAACGCGTCGACCTCCGTGCTCAACCGGCTCGAGGCCGGCGATGTGGTGGTATCCGAGCCCACGGAGGCGGCGCCCTACGGCTTGCTGCGGAAGGTCGTGGCGGTCCGCTCCGAGGGCGGCCGCACGGTGGTCGAAACCGAGGGCGCCCTGCTCACCGAGGCCGTGCACCAGGGCGAGATCAGCTTCACCCAGCCGCTGCTCGCCGAGCAGCTCGAGTCGTCCCAGGCGCTCCAGCCCGGCGTCGAGGCCCGCGGCTTCACCTACACGCTCGACACCGACCTGGGTACGGGCGGCAGGGTTCGGATCCGGGGCTCCATGACGATCAATCCGGTTCTCGAGGTGAGCCTCGGAATCTCGTGCGACGAGACGTTCCTGGGAATCTGCGTCGAGCTTCCCGACCTCGACTTCAGGACAAGGGTCGGTGTGGAGGAAGCGGCAAATCTGACCGTCATTGGCGACCTGGCCCTGGCGTTCGACCACGAGGTGCCGATCGCGTCGCACCATTTCGCGCCCCTCACGTTCTTCATCGGGCCCGTGCCCGTGGTCTTCACGCCGCGCCTCACGATCTATCTGCGTGCCGACGGCTCGCTGACCGCCAGCTTCGACTTCGCGGTGAACCAGCAGCTCACGCTGGTGGCCGGGTTCCACTACAACTCCGATACCGGGTTCCGGGACCTGAGCGAGCGCAGCCACACATTCTCGAGGTCGGGGCCGAATTTCGCGGGGCGGGTCGACGTCCGCAGCGTCGCGGGCGTGCGGTTCGAGCTCTTGCTCTACGGGATCCTCGGCCCCTTCGGCAGCCTCGAGGCGGGTCCGCACCTGGTCGCGAACGTTGCGAGCCTTCCGTCCGACCCGGACCTGCTGTGGCGGATCGAGGGTTGCATCTGGCTCAACGTCGGCATCAACTCAATCGAGATCATCAATCTCCGCTACGAGAAGGAGCTTCTCCAGGCCTGCCTCGGGTTCGGCCAGGGCGAGAACCGGCCACCATCGGTGGCGATCGCCACGCCCACCGCAGCGAGTCAGGTGTACCAGGGCGTGCCGTTCACGCTCCAGGCATGGACCAACGACCCCGATGGCGGGACCGTGACGTGTCGGTGGACGAGCAACCGGTCGGGCGACCCCTTCCCGGTGACCGGCTGCAGCGTGCCGGTCACGTTCCCCACGACGGGTACCCGAACGCTCACGCTGACGGGCACGGACCCGGGTGGCAAGAGTGCGACCGCGTCGGTCGTGGTGAACGTGCAGCCGCGCCCGACCATCCTGGTCAACATCGCGAGCCCGACCGAGCTCGCTTTGATCGGAACCACTGAGACAATCACTCTCTCCGGCTCGGCGAGCGGCGGAACGGCGCCGTACACGTACACGTGGCGGGTCGCATACCCGACGGACAACGCCGGCAACGGCGGCACGATCTACACCATCGGCTCCGCAGCCACCCGCACGTGGAAGCCGTCGGATACTCTGTCGTTCCCGACCTGCGTCGACGCGTACGGCCGGCTCATCCTCGAGGCGACCGACAGCAACGGGCTCTCCGGCCAGCGCTCGATCCTCGTCCGCTTCTACGGCCTCTGCTAGATCCGGTCTCCTGCCCGCTCCACGGGCAAGACGTCGACGCGAGCAGGTCCGCCGGCGGCCGCTGCGCCCGCAGCGGCCGCCGGTTGCGGCCTAAAAGAAGGGCGGGGTGGCTGTGCAGCCCCGCCCGCAGTTCACCGGCAAAGGAGCCGACCAATCACATGCCCGCCCGCGCCAGCATCTCCTCCCGCTTGGCGCGGAACTCCGTGCCCGGCTTCCACTCGGGCCACGCGGCATCGGTCGCGACGCGGTAACCGACGGCGAACAGCAGCCGGAGATCCTCGACGGCGCCCGAGAGGTCCCAGTCCGGCTTCACCTCGTCGCTCGGCTTGTGGTAGTCGTTGGCCGTGTACTCGTCGCGCTTCTGCTGGCCGTACTCGGGCGGCTTGCCGATGTACTCGACGCCGTTGTCCGTGTAGAGCGCCGGCACGCCCTGCTTCGCGAACTCGAAGTGGTCTGACCGGTAGTAGAAGCCCTTCTCCGGCTCGGCGTCGGGCGCGAGCACGCGGCCCTGCACTCCGGCCTCCTCGGCCAGGATGTCCTCGAGCGTGCTGTTGCCGTAGCCGATCACGACCACATCCCGCGTGCGGCCCCACTGGTTCAGCCCGTCCATGTTGATGTTGGCGAGCGTGCGCTCCAGCGGGTAGAGCGGGTTCTCCGCGTAGTGCTTGGCGCCGAGCAGGCCCTGCTCCTCCGCCGTGACGGCGAGGAACAGCACCGAGCGCGCGGGCGGCTGGGGCAGCCTAGTGAACGCCTCCGCGATCTCGAGCATGCCGGCCGTTCCTGTGGCGTTGTCCAGCGCGCCGTTGAAGATCTGGTCGCCCTCGCGCGATTCGTCCTTGCCCAGGTGGTCCCAGTGCGCCGTGTAGATCACGTACTCGTCACGGCGCTCGGGGTCCGAGCCCTCGAGCTTCGCGATCACGTTGCGCGACTGGACCTGCCGCGTCGTCGTGCGGATGTGGAAGTCCGCCGTCGCGTTCAGGGTGACGGGGCGGAAGTCCCGGCGCGTGGCCGCGCGCTTCAATTCGTCGAAGTCGTGGCCCGCGGCGGCCAGCAGCTCGCGCGCCTTCGCCTCCGTGATCCAGGCCTCCACCTTGACGCGGTTCGGCCCCGTCGCGCCGGCGATGTCGAAGTTCTCACCGCCCCAGGAGCCGGCCACCACCTCCCACGGGTAACCGGCCGGCCCGGTCTCGTGGATCACGATCGCCGCGGCCGCGCCCTTCTCCGACGCGATCTCGTACTTGTACGTCCACCGGCCGTAGTACGTCATCGCCTCGCCGCGGAACACGTTCGGGTCCAGCCGGCTAGGATCCGCG
>DATCLK010000251.1:0-12790 GCA_036563975.1 Longimicrobiales bacterium
ATGCCCGCAGCCGCGAAGATCGCCGCGTCCATCCAGTAGGCGACGCCGGCCTCCTCCGGCTCCGCGCCGGTGACCGCCTTCGCGGCGTCGCGCACGCACCGCGCGATCGCCGCATCCCGATCGCACTCGAGCGGCGCGCGCTCCATCAGCACCGCGATCTCCGCCTCCTCTCCCGCGCGCCGGACGGCCTCTTCCACCTCGCGCACCACCTGCGCCGGCGTCTCGCCGGGTAGCGTGCGCCGCTCGACCTTCAGCCGGCACTCGGCGGCATACGTCGAGAGGCCCGTGCCGCCCTCGATCAACGCGCAGTGCATCGAGGCCGGGCCGACCAGCGGGTGCGTCCGCCGCCGCAGCTCCGTGCGGTCCAGCTCCTCCAGCGCCGCGATGATCCTGCCCATCCGCCCGATGGCGCTGACGCCCAGGTCCCACCGGCTGCCGTGGGCCGCGACGCCCCGCGTCACCAGCTCCAGCCAGACGAAGCCCTTGTGCGCAAGGATCAACCGCCCTTCGCTCGGCTCGGTCACGATGCACGCGTCCGCGCGGTGCCGGCGCACGAAGTCGCTCGCCCCGATGCTCGCGTACTCCTCGTCGCACACCAGCACGGCCATGACGCGGCCCCGCAGGTCTGCGGCCGCCAGTGCCGCCAGCGCCGCCATGATCGCCGCGGCGCCGCCCTTCATGTCGTAGCTGCCACGGCCGTACAGGCGGTTGCCCTCCACGCGCGGCTCGAAGGGCGCGATCTCCATCCCTGCCGTACCCACCGTGTCCAGGTGAGCGCAGAGCACCAGCACCGGGCCATCGCCGCCCCCGACCTCCGCGACCGCGTTCGGCCGGCCGCGGTCCGCCTCCTCCAGCCACGCCCGCACGCCGCGCGCGGCCAGCCACCCGGTCGCGAACCGGGCGACCGCCTCCTCCCCCGTCCCTTCCCCGGGCGCGAGCGTCGGGTTCACGGACGGAATGCGGACGAGCTCCCGCAGCACCTCGAGCACCGCTTCCCTGGACAGCGGATCCGCGTGCATGCGCACCTGACACGGGTGTGGGTTCGCGCGGCGGCCGGCCGCGGGCCTGCCGTGCCGTAGGTACACCGAATCCCGGATGGGCGCCGGGTCGGAGTATCTACGGAGAGAACGAATCGGCGGTGAAGATAATTCGGCGAATCTGTCTCTGCAAGGAAGATTCTGCGGTAGACCGGGCAACGGGCGCCGGGCCGGCCGGACGCCGGGCGGCGGGCCCGTGCGGGGCGGAGCGGCCGGCGCGCGGGGGCGTGGAGCCGCCGGCGCGCTCGGGACGGGACCGACACCGTGCGGACACGGGCGCCGCGCGGCGCGTCGACCGCCGGGGCGGCGCCTCGCCTGGTTTCCCGTTCCGGGGCGGCGCGGCTCTCACGCAGGATCAGTGCCGATCGCGACCCGGCCGCCGCTCCGGCCGCTCTCCCGGCCCGGAGTGCCCGGCTCCGTTGTCGGCGCGGGCGCGAGCCCGCCGCCCCGCCGCCTTCGCCGCGGGGCGCCGGTGCGGCCGCGGTTGCGCCGGTGCAGGCCGCGATCCGCCCGGCGCTCAGGCCGCCTTCGTCCCGGGGCGCCGGGGCGGCGCTACGTCCGCGGCGCCGGCTCGAGCACGGCCTGCTTCACCAGCTCCACGAACCGCGCGCGCGGGTTGCGGCCGCGCGGCGTCTGCGTGAAGACGAGCCCGATGATGCGCCGTGTCGGGTCGACCCAGGCGAAGGTGCCGTCCGACCCGCTGTGGGAGTAGATCCCCTCCTCGTCGATCATCCAGCCGTAGCCGTACCAGCCGGGCCGGCCCGGCGACGTGGCGACGTGCCGCGAGGTCATGAGGCGCACCGTCTCGGGCCGGAGCAGCCGCACGTTGCCGTAGGCGCCTTCGTTGAGGAAGGTCTGCAGGAAGATCGCGTAGTCCCAGGCGGTCGAGATCATCCCGCCGGACGCGCGCACGAACGGGACCTGCGGCGGGTCGCCGGGCTTCCAGCCGGCGGTCCACTGGCCGTTGGTGCGCCTGTAGTAGACGGCGCCCATGCGGTGCAGCTTCCCGTCCATCTTCTCGTCCACTTCCAGGTGGTACGAGTCCGACATGCCGAGGGGCTCGTAGATCTCCTCGCGCAGGAACTCGTCGAGCGGTTTCCCGGAGATGATCTCGATCAGCGCGCCGAGCGTGTTGTACCCCGGGTTGCTGTAGCTGTAGGTCGTCCCCGGCAGCACCTCGGCGCCGACCTCGCCGAACTTCGCGGCCTCCGTCCGGAGATTGGGGGCGTCGGGGTTTTCGGGTGACGGCTGGGTGTAGGGCTGGAGGAAGAGCGTGTTGATCCGGAATCCGCTCGTGTGGGTGAGCAGGTGGTGGACGTTGATGAACCCCGAGCGGTAGTTGTCGAACGACGGGATGTACTTGCGGACCGGGTCCTCGAAGCGGAGCTGGCCGCGCTCGACGAGCATGGCGATCGCCGTCGCGACGACGGGCTTGGTGTTGGACGCCATGCGGAACATGGTGTTCTTTTCCATGGGCAGGTTCGCCTCCCGGTGGCGCAGCCCGATCGCTTCGTGGAGCACGACCTTGCCGTCCCGGGCGACGAGCAGCACGGCGCCCACGAGCTCGCCCTGCCGGACCGCCTCGCGGTAGAGCTCGACGCCCGCCTCGAGAATGGCGGCGGACATGCCGGCCTCGGCCGGCGATGCGATGGTGAGCGTGGGTGCGGGCTGCGCGACGAGCGAGGCGCCGGCCCTCAGGAGAGCCGCAGCGAATGCGACGAGCGCGAGCGTGCCGCGGCCGCGTGGGGTGAAGCGGCGCAGCTGGAGGGCGTTCGTCCGCGCGGTGCGTGGTCTCGGTGCGAGGATCATCTGCGAGCCTCCGGCCCCTCGACGGGGCGTGTGGGTTGCGGATGCATTGGGGCCGCGATCGCGGCCTGTCACTCGGCGGTCGTCAGCGCGCCTCCCTCAGCCACCGCCTCACCTCGGACCAGCTCGGCTCCTTCCCGTACATGAGCATGCCGAGGCGGAAGACGCGGCCGGCGGAGCGGCGGACGAGCGCGATGGCAGCGATGAGCAGGACAGCGGCGAGCACCCCCTCCCACCACGGGACGTCGGTGACCAGCAGGCGGGCGGGGAGCACGCCGGCGGACGTGGGCGGGAGGAGGGCGAGCACGCGGACCCATGTGGCGGCTGGGTCGGTCATCACGGCCACGAACGCGGGCACCATGGCCGCGATGGGCAGCAACATGAGCTGGTTGCGATTCGAGTTGTGGGGATCGTCGATGATCGCCG
The DNA here is from genome assembly GCA_036563975.1 of Longimicrobiales bacterium. Taxonomy (GTDB): domain Bacteria; phylum Gemmatimonadota; class Gemmatimonadetes; order Longimicrobiales; family RSA9; genus RSA9. Next base: position 3,270 of record DATCLK010000251.1, read on the forward strand.
CGACCGCCGTCACGAAGGCGAACCAGAACAGGAAGCCGAGGAAGATGAAGACCAGCGCGGCGAGCAGCAGGTCCGGCCGCTCCACCCTGCTCGGCAGCGGGACGGATGAGTCCCACAGCACGCGGCTGAGCACGAGGAACACGAGCCCGCAGACGATCAGGTTGAGGATGCCGACGATGGAGACGCCGGACAGCCCGATGATCTTGCCGTCGATCCAGGCCTGGGGCGAGATCGCGGAGATGACCTGCTCGGACAGGCGGTTCCGCTTCTCGCCGGTCACGCTGATGAAGATGTAGCCCATGCCGGTGAACAGGCCCATCAGCGAGAGGAAGAGGGCGACGAACGCGGCAAACCATTCACTGCGGCCGGCGCGCGGCGCGGCTTCGTGCACCGCGAGGTCGAACGGCGCCTGGATCGCGGCCAGGCGCTCGAGATCGAGCCCGGATGCTTCGAGCCGGCGTTGCACGGCGAGAGCGGTCAGTGTCCGCGCCAGATCGGCGGGCCATCCAGGGGTCTGTCGCACGATCAGCTCGCCAGTGCCATCGCCACGCACGATCAGCACGGCATCGCGCTCACGCTGCTCGACCTCCCGGCGCAGCCGGTCCAGCGCCGTGGCGTCATATCGCTCGAAGCGGAACCGATCGAGCTCCGCCGGGACGTCCAGCGCGTCCGCGCCGATGACGGCCAGCTCGATCGTGGAGCCCTCGTCGCCGCCGAGCCGGGCGAGGCCTGCGCCGCCCATCATCATCGCCAGCGTGATCACCGCGCCGACGACCTGCTGCTTCGGCTTGATGTAGCGCCGGAACTCCCACAGCGCGACCTCGAGCACTGGATGCCACGCGCTCATTGGTGCGCCCTCCGTGTCAGGCGTGGCAGGTTCACCGCGCTCACGCGATCACCTCTTCCCTGGCCGGCTCCTCGACGCCGCCGATGGTGCGGACGTAGATGTCGTGCAGCGTCACGGTCTCTGTGCGCACGTCGCGCATGTCGAGCCGGCGGCCGATCTCCTGGAGCAATGGGCTCAGCGGAACGTCCCGCTCTACCTCCAGCGCAAGCTCGCCCGCCTCGGTCCGACGCACGGACCGCACGCCGGCGAACGTCTCGAGGAACGAGAGGTCGGGCTCGCCGTCGACGCGGAGCAGCAGCCGCGTGCACGCGCCCCAGCGCTCGCGGAGCCGCTCGATGGTGCCGGCGCCCGCGGTGCGGCCCGCCCGGATCAGGATCACGCGGTCGGCGAGCCGCTCGACGAGCTGCATGTGGTGCGCGCTCAGCACGATGGTCGTGCCGGCGTCGCGCAGCTCGCGGATGAGGGAGAGGAACAGGTCCTGGTTGAGCGGGTCCAGCCCGCTGAACGGCTCGTCGAGGATCGCGAGCTCGGGCCGGTGGACGATCGAGGAGATGAACTGCACCTTCTGCTGGTTGCCCTTCGAGAGCTCGCGCAGCTCGTCGCCGGCGCGATCCGCGAGGCCCAGGCGTTCGAGCCAGCGATCCGCCTCGCGGCGCGCGTCAGCGCGCCGCATCCCTCGCAGGGCGGCGAAGTACGCCAGGTACCGACGAACGGGCACATCCTGGTACAGCCCGCGCTCCTCCGGCAGGTAGCCGATGCGTGTGGGGTCCGGCCGCTCTGCGGCCACGCCGCCGAGGCCGTAGCGTACACGGCCGCGGTCGGGCCGCAGTATGCCGAGCGCGATGCGCAGCAGCGTGGTCTTGCCCGCGCCGTTCGGGCCGAGCAGCGCCAGGATCTCGCCCGGCTCGACCGTGAGCGAGATGCCATCCACGGCGCGGATCCCGCCGAAGTGCTTTTCGATGTCCTCCAGCACCAGGATGGGCAGTGTGCGCGGGGTCACCGGCGACCTCCCATCGTTTGCGGTCGAGGGACGCAGCGCGGTGCTACGCGAGCGTCCGGTACTCGCGGGCGTAGTAGAGCAGCGGGGGCGCCTCGTCGCCCATCACGAGGCGGGTGATCTGCGCGACGACGATGGCGTGGTCGCCGCCGGGGTGCACGTCGCGGACCGTGCAGGCCAGCCCCACCAGCGCGCCACGGACGAGCGGCTCGCCCTCGGCCGCGAAGTGCTCGCGGCCGAGCGGCGCGGGGTCCGCGAACATGCTCGCGAGCCGGCGCTGCCTCTCGGACAGGATACTGATCGCGAAGCGCGCGCCGGGCTCGAGCAGCGGCAGCACGACGGCGTTCGCGCCGACGCACACCAGCACGAGCGGCGGCTCGATCGAGACGGGCGCGAACGCCGTCGCCGTGATGGCGAGGACGTGCGGCTCGTCCCGGACGGCGACGACCGTGACGCCGGAGGCCCAGCGTGAGAACGCCTCGCGAAGCGCGTCCGGCGAGAGGCCCTCGGTCGCGCCTTCCGGCGCACGGCCGGCGTGGATGCCGGGACGGATGGGGCGGCGGGAGGACATGCTGGAAAGATAGCACGCCGGCACACGGCCGGCGAGTTCGGGGTGGCTCCGGCCCGGGGCCGCCAGGAAAGGCGGCTGCGGAGAGCCCTCCAGGCGGCAGATCCTCACGGACCGGGGCGTCATGTCATGAGCTACGATTCTGCTCGGTGCGGCCGAACATTTTCCCACACCCGCGACCACGCCCAGTCCATCGCCATGATCACCGCGCAGGACCGGCCGGGTGCGGATCCCGTTCACACACGGCATCTGCGGGTCAGCCTCCTGTTGGGCGCCATGCTGGCGGGATGGGCGTCCGCCGTGTGCGGCCAGGCCGCCGGCACCATCTACGGCCGCGTGGTGGATGCGGAATCCGGCCAGCCACTGGCCGGCGCCGTCGTGCGGACCGTACCCGCGTTCGCACGAACGCTGACCACAGACGGGGGGCGCTTCGTGCTCTCTGGCGTGCCGGCGGGCGAGCGGACGATCCGCGCGTGGAGCTGCTCGGTTATCACCCGGCCGAGATCGAGCGCGTCCAGGTGCGCGCCGGGCGAGCGACGGAGCTGCGCATCGAGCTCCGGTCCACTGCGCTGCCGATCGACCCGGTGCGTGTCGAGGTCGAGCGGGTGCGGCTGATCGAACCGGAGGTCGCGCTGACGCACGATGTGGTGGTCGGCCGGGAGCTGCGCGAGCTGCCGCTGGACCGCGTTGCCGAGGCGATCGAGCTCTCTGCCGGCGTGTCGGATGGCCACTTCCGCGGCGGCCGTGTCGGGCAGGAATCGTACGTCGTGGATGGGATCGAGGTGCGGAACCAGCTCGAGGGTTCCATCTACGGGTTCGGGCTCGACCTCTCGCCGGCGGCACTCGAAGAGGTCGAGGTCATCACGGGCGGCTTCGGCGCGGAGTACGGTTCGGCGCTCTCCGGCGTGGTCAGCTTCGTCACGCGCCGGGGCGACCCGGATCGGTGGACTGCGCGCGCGTCGTATACGAGCGATCACTGGGCGCCGGGCTCGCTCTTCCGCGGGTTCGGCGGCTTCTCCGCCTCGGCCGGCGGCCCGCTCCGCCCGCTCGGTGCCACCCTGTTCGCGCCCACGGGCGTGGCCGTCTCGCCGGACGGGCGGACGCTCTACTTCTCGGACACGCGCAACCACCGCATCCGGGCCGTGGACCTGACGCACGGCACGATCACCACCTTCGCCGGCACCGGCCGCGAAGAGTTCACCGGCGACGGGCGGCCCGCGGCTGAGACCGCGCTTGCCGGGCCGACGGGCATCGCCATCTCGCCGCACGGCCTGCTCTTCATCGCGGACACGGAGCACGGGCTGGTCTGGCGGACGCCGGTCCGGTAGAGGGATCTCGGTTGCGACCCTTCGCACGGCCGAGGCGCGCGCGCTGGTGCGGCAGAAGCCGGTCGAGTTCGCGGCGCAGTGATCAGGTTGAAGCGGGCGTAGCAGCGGGGAGAGCCCGCGCAGAGCAGGACCTGCCTACTCCCACCCCAACTCGGCCGCCACCGCGCGCACGTCGGCAGGCAGCTCTGCGGCCCGGAACGGCAGCCCCAGCGCCGTGTCCGGGTCCTTGAGCCCGTGGCCGGTGAGCACGCACACACAACGGCTGCCGCCGTTCACCGCGCCGTCGCGCACGGCGAGGCGGAGCGCCGCCACCCCCGCCGCCGATGCCGGCTCGCAGAACACGCCCTCGCGGCGCGCGATCTCGCGGTACGCATCCAGGATCTGCGCATCGCTCACCGCGCGGAACGAACCTGCTGATTCCCGAACCGCCGCGACCGCGGTGTCCCAGCTCGCGGGCCGGCCGATGCGGATGGCGGTCGCGACCGTCTCCGGCTCGGCCACCGGCTCCCCGCGCACCAGCGGCGCCGCGCCCTCCGCCTGCGCGCCGAGCACGCGGGGCAGCCGCTCACTCGAGCCCCGCTCGACGTACCGCTTGAAGCCCAACCAGTACGCCGAGATGTTGCCGCCGTTGCCGACCGGGAGCGCGAGCAGGTCCGGCGCATCGCCCAGCGCATCGCAGATCTCGTACGCCGCCGTCGCCTGGCCCTCGATGCGGTAGGGGTTCACCGAGTTGACCAGCGCGACCGGGTAGCGCTCCGCCAGCTCGCGCGCCACGTCCAGCGCGACGTCGAAGTTCGCGTCGAGCGCGACGACGCGCGCGCCGTACGCCACCGCCTGAGCCAGCTTGCCGGCCGCGACCTTGCCGCGCGGCAAGAGCACCACCGCCGTGAGGCCCGCACGCGCGGCGTACGCCGCCGCGCTCGCCGCGGTGTTGCCCGTGGACGCGCACAGCACCGTCGTCCGCCCCTCCTCGACCGCCTTCGCCACGGCCACGACCATCCCGCGGTCCTTGAACGAGCCCGTGGGGTTGACGCCCTCGAACTTGAGGAACAGCTCGCTCACGCCGACCCACTCGGCGAGCCGCGGCGCCGCGAGCAGCGGCGTCCCGCCCTCGCCCAGCGTCAGCGCGGGCGTCGCCGGCGTGACCGGCAGCAGCGACGCGTAGCGGCGGAGCACGCCGCGCACCGCATCCGGCGCCGCCCCCGCGGCAGGGGCACGGAGGCCGCGCGTTCCCCCGTGCCCGTGCGGTTCATCCGTCATGCTCAGTTCCTCTCCCAGCGCGACCGGTGCAGCAGCGCCAGCTCGACCAGGTCCGCGAACACGGCGGAGCCGGTCGGCCGGCTGCCCGCGCCGCGGCCGATGAAGGTGAGCGGGCCGGCGAAGTCGCCCTCCAGCGTGACCGCGTTGACCTCGTCGCGCACCTGCGCGAGCGGGTCGGACGCGGGGATCTCGGCGGGCCCGACGCGGAGCGTGACGGCGCCATCGTCGCCACACGTGGCCTCCGCGAGGAGCTTCACGACGTTGCCGCGGCGCCGCGCGTCGTCCACGTCGCCGGGCGTCAGGCGCTCGATCCCGTCGATGCGCGCCGCGTCCAGCGGGATCCAGCGGCCGAACGCGTGCCGCGCGAGGATCACCAGCTTCTGCGCGGCGTCGAGCCCGGAGATGTCCGCGCTCGGGTCCGCCTCGGCGAAGCCGAGCTCCTGCGCCTTCGCGAGCGCTTCGGCCAACGACATCCGCTCCTCTGCCATGCGGGTCAGGATGTAGTTGGTCGTGCCGTTCAGGATGCCGCGCACGCGGGTGATGCGGTTGGCCACCAGCGCGCCTCGTAGCGCGTGCAGCACGGGGATCGCGCCGCCGACCGCCGCCTCGTAACGCAGCTCGGCGCAACCCTCGTGCGCCAGCGACTCCAGCTCCTCGCCTCTCGCCGCGATCAACGCCTTGTTGGCCGTGACGACGTGCTTGCCCGCGCGCAGCGCCGTCTCGACGACGGCGCCCGCGGTGTCCAGCCCGCCCATCACCTCGACGACGACGTCCACCTGCGCGTCCTGGAGCGGCGCGCGCCAGTCGCGCGTGAGCTCGACGCATGGGGGCCGCACGCGGCGAGGACGCGCGAGGTCGCGCACCACGACGTGTCGCAGGTCCACGTTCAGGTGCCGCGCGTTTCGCAGTTCCTCGGCCCGCGCGTTCAGGATCTCGACCAACCCCGAGCCGACGTTGCCCAGCCCGTAGAGCGCGACGCCCACGTTCATGCCGGCCTCCTCGCCTCGATCGTCTCGGCCGGGAAGAGCGCCTCGTGCAGCAACTTGACCGCCGGCTGCGCCTGCTCGGGCTGCACGTACAACGTGAGACCCAGCTCGCTGATGCCCATGCCCTCCGGCTCGATGCCCGCGCGTGCGAGGCGCTGGAGCGCGCCCGCCATCGCGGCGCCGCACGCGGACAGCCCCACGCCGACCACCGTGACGCGGGCGAGGGGACGTTCGATCGCGACGCGCGCGCGCGTGCCCAACACGCGGACGGCGGCGCGCTCCGCCTCGTCCGCGCGGTCGGCCGGCACGATGGCCGTGAGGCGCCGCGCGCCGTCGTGCGTCCGCTTCTCCTCGAGCCATTCGACGCTCACGCCGGCCTCGGCCAGCGCCGCGAGCAGGCCGGCCGTTGCGGCAGCGCCGGCGCCCGGATCATCCACCGTCAGGCGCGCCGAGCCGACTGCCGCGGCGACGCCCAGGATGCGAGGTCCTTCCACTGAGACTTCTCCATCGATGTAAGTACCACACTCGGGCCCGACCGTCAGGCTCGAGAGGATGCGTAGCGGCACGCGGTACGAGGCCGCGAGCGCCGCAGCGCGAGGGTGCAGCACGGCTGCGCCGGCGAGCGCGAGCAGGAGCGCCTCGCGGTGCGCCAGCCGCTCCCACCGCCGCGCGCCCTCGACCCGGCGAGGATCCGCGCTGTAGATGCCGTCCACGTCCGTGTAGATGTCGCAGCGCGTGGCGCGCAGCGCGACCGCGAGCGCGACCGCCGTGGTGTCGGATCCTCCGCGGCCGAGCGTCGTCAGGTCCTTCCCCGCGCTCAGCCCCTGGAAGCCGGCGACGACGGGCACGCGGCCCTCCGCGAGCGCGCGCCGGACGCGACGGGCGCGGACCGCGGTGATGCGCGCGGAGCCGTGCGCGCCGTCCGTCAGGATCTCCGCCTGCGGGCCCGTGAGGGAGATGGCGGGCACGCCGGCCTCCTCGAGCGCGAGCGCGACCAGCGCGACCGCCGCCTGCTCGCCCGTGGCCAGGAGCTGGTCCAGCTCGCGGCGGCGGGCGTGGCTCGCGGCAGGCGCGACGGCCGATGCGAGCGCGAGCAGCTCGTCCGTCGTGTCGCCCATCGCGGAGACGACCAGCGCGACGCGCTCGCCCTGCGCGCGCGCGGCGGCTACCCGCTTCGCCACCGCCTGGATCCGCTCCGGCGAGCCGACCGACGTGCCGCCGAACTTCTTGACGACCAGCGTCATGGCTCCAGCTCCACGCGCACGCCCTGGATCGCCGGCCGCGCCTCGAAGTGGACGACGCCTTCCGGGCCCGCCGCGCGGCGGAACGCGTCCGCCATCGCGGCCGCCACGTCCGCCGCACGCGTGGGCGCGCACGCGGCGATCAGCCCCGACCCGCTGCCCGAGATGGTGACCGCCCACGCGCCAGCCGCGTACGCGGCCTCCATCGCCTCCCGCGCGCCCGGGATCAGCGGCAGGCGGTAGGGCACGTGCAGCTCGTCCGCGAAGCCGGAGCGGATCAGCTCGGGATCGGCGACCGCGAGGCCGTGCAGCAGCGCGGCGAGCCGGCCGAGCGCGCGCGCAGCGACGGCGTGCGGCACCTCCGCGGGCAGCGCCCGACGGGCGGCGCGGGTGGACACCTCTGCGCCGGGCGCCGCGAACGCGAAGCCGACCGCGGGCGAGAGCGGCAGCGGCACGGCGCGCGGCCTGCCGGCCGTGTCCCGCGCGACCGCGACGAGGCCGCCGAGGATGGCGGGCGCGGCGTTGTCCGGGTGGCCTTCGAGTTCGGTGGCGGCTGCGAGCCACTCGTCTTGTTGGGCCGGGGCGAGGGCGTGGACGGGGGAGTGCCCGGGTGCGTCGGGGTTCGCGGCGTGCTTCAGCTTGCCAGCGGCGGCATCCGCCAGTGCCAGGCCCGCGACCACCGCGGCGGCGGAGGAGCCGAGGCCGCGGCTGAGCGGGATGTCGGACGTGGCGCGCAGCACGCCGCCGGCGCTCGGCACGCCGTGCGCCGCGGCGCGGGCACGGAAGGCGCGGGCCAGGATGTCGTCCTCCGCGGTGGTCCCGAGGGCGGCGAGGGTGCCGCCGAGCTCCAGCCGGAGCGGTGCGTCGCCGGGCTCGTACGCCGCCTCGAGGTAGCGGGCGATGGCGAGCCCGAGGCAGTCGAAGCCAGACCCAAGGTTGGACGTGCTCGCCGGGACGCGCACGCGCGCCGGCCGCAACTCGCTCGGTTCCGCAGCCATCCTGCCTCAGCGCGAGAGTAAACGAAAGCGCGGCCTCCCTGTCCAGAGAGGCCGCGCATCTGTTGCCTATCGTCTGCTTCCGTTCACCGCACGAAGGCCAGCACGCCGCCTCTCCGGGAGAGCCGGGTCATGATGGTCATCATGCCGGTAATGAAACGGAAGCCAGTCATCGTCGTGTCCAGGGTTTCGATCGCGCCGCGTTCTGCACGGCTGGCCTGCTACTGTATGCGGCGCGTGCGGCGGCGTCAAGGGGGCCCCGCGTGAGGGCCGCCGGCTCGATCCGTGTCGGCGGCCGGGCGTCCGTCCGCGGCGGAATCACTGGCGCCGCGGGCGGGTCGTGGCGAGCGGGCGCTCGGCCGGTGCGCGTGTGCGATCGGAGGCCACGGATCGCGCAACCGTCCGCAGCCGGCAGACCGCGGTTTGCCGCCCGGCCGCCGGGCATCCACATTCATGACCGGATGAGCGGGAACCCCTACTTCGAGACGGCGGCCACCTGGAGCGAGGCGGAAGCGCTGCTCACCTTCCGGCCCCTCCGGCCGCGGCACACTGAGGGCTTCGAGCTCCAGTCGCTCCGCGTGCATGTGCGTGACCACGAGCGGCGCGAGCTGCCGGCCGGCGAACGGTCGCTCGAGGCGCACTACGGCGCGTTCGTGCTCAGCCAGGCCCGCACGGGCAGGGAGGAGGCGCGCCGGTTGGCGCTCGATGTGCAGTACGGCAGCGCGCCGCGTGCAACGCGGATCGCCGGGCACGAAGCGCGCGTCTACGAGCTCGGCCCGGAGCCCGCGCTGCATGACCCCGACGGGCGCAGTCCGGCGGTCGTGGCCTGGCACGACGGCGAGCTGTTCTTCCTCATCGCGAGCGGCGAGCTTCCGTCGGACGCGCTCGTCAGGATTGCCGAGTCTCTCTACTGAACCGCCACGATGTCCCTGCCGATGCCCCGGCTCCGCGGCCGAGGCGCGGCCGGGCGCGCCTGCTACGTGCTCCGCCCACCGGCATCTTCAGGCCAGCGCTTCGAGCACCTCCGCCGCGTGGCCGGCCGGCTTGACGTTCTCGAACACGCGCGCGATGCGGCCCTCTTCGTCGATGAGGAAGGTGGTGCGCGCGACGCCCCAGTACGTGCGGCCGTACATCGACTTCTGTTGCCACACGCCGTACGCCTCGGCCACCCGGTGGTCCGTGTCCGCGAGCAGCCGGAAGTCCAGGCCGTACTTTTCCTTGAAGCGCTTGTGCGACTCGACCGTGTCCGGGCTCACGCCCAGCACGACCGCGCCGTTCGCTGCGAGGTCCTTGCTGCGA
>DATCLK010000252.1:0-7017 GCA_036563975.1 Longimicrobiales bacterium
ACCGTGTCGTAATGCGCCGCCACCCAACGCTCCGCCGCCTCATCCCAGCGCACGCTGTCCGGTACCTGCAGCGTGTCGTGCGCGGTGACGCGCAGCGCCGTCTCGCGCACCTCCATCACCGTCGGGTCGAAGACCCGCGCCGTCGCCTCCGCCCCCACCGCGAGCCGCCCCGCAGCCGCCAGCCGCGGCGTCACGAGCGCATCCACCGTCAGGCCCGGCTCGAGCCGCACGCGGCCCCGTTCCGGCTCGCCGCCGGCCCGCAGCTCCAGCTCCAGCAACGAGTCGGCGGTCGCGTGTCCCGAAACCTCGAACCGACCCGCCTCCGACACCAGGCTGAACCGGAACGCCTTCAGGTCGAGCGCTCGCCCCAGCTCGACGTGCGTGGTCGCAATGGTACGGTGTAGCTGGCCCAGAGCCGGCACGTCCAGCGAGAGCATGTCCTCGAGCACGAAGCCCGTCGCCACCGTGTCCAGCCGCGTCGTCGCCATCCCGATCGCCTTGTCGCCCATGCGCGCGACGTACACGTGGGACCCGGGCGCGATGCTCATCGCGCCCTGCTCCAGCCGGAGCGCCAGCGGCTTGAAGTATTCACGACGGACGTGTATGGCGACGACCGCCGCCCACACGCCCAGCACCACAAGGGCAAAGATTTTCCTCGTGACACCCGGACGCATGCTCCCAAAACGATTTGAGTTGTCGGAGTTGCCGCCCGGGGAGAGAGAGGGAAGGCGGGAAGTTCAGCGCGCGGGGCGGTGCCGCAGCAGGCAGCGCTCGAACACCTCGCGCTCGTACTCGGTTTCCACCACCACCACGATCCGCGACGGCGGGCCGCCTTGCTCGAGGTGTTCAACCAACACCGGGATCATCACCTCGGCCGCCTGCTCCGCATCGAGGTTGCCCGCCCCGGTCCCGAGGGGAACGACGGCTATGTTATCGATAGCCCATTCCTTCACCCGGCGCAAGCCGTTGAGCAGGCCCAGCCGCACGCCGGCCACGCTGACCGGCTCGTCCCGCGAGCGGACGGAGACGTGCACCACGTACTCCGCAGCCAGCCCACCGCCGGTCGTGATCACCGCCGCGCCCACCGGCAGCTCGCCCACCCGTCGGAGCTGCTCCTCCAGCGCGGGGCCCGCGGCCTGCTCGAGCCGCCGCATCGCCGGGTTCACCGCCGAGCCGTCTGCCGCGACCGGCCGGATCAGCGCGCCCGCCTCGATCACCGCCGGATCCGCGATCCGTACCTCGATCACCTCGCGCTCACCTCGCGCGCCTTGCGGAACACCGCCGCTGCCTTGTCGGGCATCTGCTTCTTGTCGTACAGGATGCCCATCGTGTAGTACGCGCGCGCGTTCCGCGGCTGCAACTCGACTGCACGCTCGAGCATGGCGAGCGCCTCGTCCACCCGATCGAGCTGGTTCAGCGACTCGCCCCGATAGAAGTACGCCGCCGCATGGTCCGGGTCCAGCTCGATCGCGCGCTTCAGCTCCGCTTCAGCCGCAGCGTACAGCCCGCGCTTGAAGTGCAGGATCCCGATCGTCGCGTGCACGTCCGCACTGTTCGGGTCGAGCCGTTGCGCACGCTTCAGCTCCCGCTCCGCCTGCTCGAACCGCCCCAGCGCGGCCAGCACCACGCCGATCTTCGAGATCACCGTCACGTTGTCCGGGTCCAGCGCGCGCGCGGCCTCGTACTGCTCCAGCGCCTGCACGTAATCCCCGCGCCGGTCGTAGATCTGGCCGAGCGCCAGGCGCGCGCTCAACTCCGCGGGACGCTCCTTCAGCACCGCCTGGATCAGGTCCACCGCCGCGTCCGGCTGCCCGGCGTGCGCCAGCGCCTGCGCCTCCGCCAGCCGCCGGTCCTCGGCGGCCGCCGCCACTGTGCCGGCAGCGTCCCCTCCCGCGCCCCGAACCGCGTCCCCTGCGGTCCCCTCGCCCTCGCCCGCGCCCTCCTCCCGCGAACCGCTGTCTCCGGCCCGGCCGCCAGGCGCCGCGCCGGATTCTCCCGACCTCGTCTTTCGCCCGCTCGTCATCCCGTTCGATCCTCCCTGTCTGCCGCCGTGCAGCTCTCCGTCAGCCACTCCAGGTACGCGGCGTGCCCCGTCTCCACCGGCAGGACAAGGACCTCCGGCACTTCGTACGGATGCAACGCCGGGGCACGCTCCAGCAGTCGCGGCACGGCGGATCGCGTCGTCTTCAGGATCACCAGGACCTCTGCCTCCCGCTCCACCACCCCACGCCACCGGTAGATGGAGGTCAGCCCTGGCACGATGTTGCCGCACGCCACCACCCTCTCCTCCACCAGCGTGCGGACCAGCTGCTCCGCAACCTCCACGCTCGGCGCCGTCATCAATGCCAGCCGCGCCTCGTCCATCACGCCTCCCCCGCAGGCACCCGCGTGTCACCCGCGTACAGCGCCTCGATCACGTCGCGGTAACGCTCCATGACCACCCGCCGCTTCACCTTGAGCGACGGCGTCAGGTGCCCGTCTGCCACCGAGAACTCCTCCGCGAGGACCGCGAGCTTCTTCGGCATCTCGAAGCGCGCGAGGCCCGTGAGCATCCCGAACACTTCCTCTTCCATCTTTTTCTGCACGCGCGGATCCGCGACCAGCGCCGCCCGGTCCGCGGCCTCGATGCCGTTCTCCGCCGCCCACGCCGTCAGTCGCTCGAACTGCGGCACCACCAGCATCACCGGGTACGGACGCCGGTCGCCGATCATCACCGCTTCCGCGACGAACGGGTTCAGCTTCACGCGGTTCTCGATGGGCTGCGGTGCGATGTTCTTTCCCCCCGCCGTCACGATCATGTCCTTCTTCCGATCCGTGATGCGGAGGAAGCCATCGGCATCCAGCTCGCCCACGTCGCCCGTGTGGAACCAGCCGTCCGCATCGATCGCCTCTGCCGTCGCCTCCGGCCGGTTGTAGTACCCCTTCATGACCTGTGGGCCACGCACCAGGATCTCGCCATCCTCAGCGATCATGATCTCCGTGCCGGGGATCGGCCTGCCCACCGTGCCGAGTCGCAGCGCCTCGGGCGTGTTCACGTTCGTGACGGGCGACGTCTCCGTCAGTCCGTAGCCCTCCAGGATGAGCACGCCCGCGCCGTAGAAGAACCGCGCGATCTCCGGGTCCAAAGGCGCGCCGCCCGAGACGAAGTAGCGCAGCCGCCCGCCGGTGCGCGCACGCAGCTTCGAGTACACGAGCCGGTCCGCAACCGCATGCGCCAGCCGCGTCATCAGATCCGGCGTCCGACCCGCGAGCTTCGCGTCCGCCCAACGCTCCGCCACCCCCTTCGCCCACAGCACCAGCTTCCGCCTCAGCCCCTGCGCCGCCATCACGCGCGCGTAGATCTTCTCGTACAGCCGCGGCACGGATGGGACCAGCGTCGGGCGCACCTCCACCAGGTTCTGCGGCACCGCCTCCAGCGACTCCGCGTACGCGATCGTCACGCCGTTCCAGAACTGATGGTAGGCGTTCGTCCGCTCGAAGATGTGCGAGAGGGGGAGCAGACTCAGCGCCACGTCATCCGGCGCCGCCGGCAACACGCGCGTCGTCGCCTGCACGTTCGAGAAGATGTTGTTGTGCGTGAGCATTACGCCCTTCGGCTCGCCCGTCGTGCCCGACGTGTACAGGATCGTCGCGACATCGTCCGGTCGCGCCTGCAGCGCCCGCGCGCGGAAGTCCGCCCCCTTGCCCGCCGCCTCCTCCGCGCGCCCGCGCTCCATCACCTCGCGCAGGCCCATCTCCCGCGCCTGCAGCCCCTCCACCGCGTCGAACACCACGATCAGCTCGAGCTCCGGCGCCCGCTCGCGGACTTCGCGCGCCTTCGCGAGCTGCTCCGCAGTGGACACGAAGATCGCGCGCGCGCCCGCATCCTTCACCAGACACGCGATCTGCTCCGCCGGCAGCGTGGCATAGACCGGAACCACGATCGCGCCGAGACACAGGAGCGCGTAATCCGTCAGCGCCCACTCCGGCCGGTTCTCCGAAAGCAGCGCCGCGCGATCGCCCCGCTCCAACCCCAGCGCCGCGAGCCCCAGCGCCAGCGCGCGCACGTCCGTCTCGAGCTGGCGGTGCGAGATGGACCGCCACTCCCCACCCGCTTTGTAGCGGAGCGCGTCCGGTTTGTCGTAGCGATCTACCGCCTCGAAGAAGAGCTGGACCAGCGTACCGCGGGGGAGATCCGCCGGGTTGGCGGCATAGGTTCGGGTCCCGGGTCCCGTTGCCATCCGAGTCCCTCCACCAGCACAGATTGTAGACCCGCCGGCCGCATCGTCAGACCACGACGAGCTCGGTCTCGAGGACCACGTCCGGCCTCAGCGTGTGCAGCACGCTGCAGTACTTCTCGTGCGAGAGGGCCACCGCGCGCCTCACCTTCTCCTCCTCGCCACCCGGCACCTTCACCCGGTACTCGATCCGGATCCGTTCGTAGCGCCGGGGTGGCTCCGCAGCGCGGTCTCCCTCCACAGCCAGCTCCAGGCCCTCCAGCGGGACCCGCATCTTCGTCAGAATGTCCACCACGTCCGCAGCCGTGCAGCCGGCCAGCGAGAGCAGCAACGCCTGCATCGGCGAGATCGCCGTCCTCGCGTTCCCATCCACCTTCGCCCCCGGCCCACCCGGCGGCCCGCCTTCGAACTCCAGCCCGGCGCCCGTCCAGCGCACCTCCAGCCGAACGTCCGCCATCACCCGCCTCCGACCTCTCCGACAAGCTCCGCCAGTGTCCGCCGAGCGTGCGCCACGTGCCGCTCCGCCTCCGGATCCCTCGGCGGCGACTCCAGAAACGCGCGCAGGTGCCGCACCGCCTCTTCCTGACGACCCTCGTGCAGGTACAGGAACGCCAACCCGTAGTGCGCGCCGGCAGCCGACGGGTCACGCTCCAGCACTGCGCGATACGTCTTCGCCGCTTCATCGGTCATCCCGATCCGCGTGTACGTGATCGCGATCTGCTGCAGCACCGCCGGATCGCCCGGCGCCTCACGCAACGCGAGCCGGAACGACGTGAGCGCCTCGTGGAAGTGCCCGGCCTGCAACAGCCCGAGCCCTTCCTGGTAGTAATCCACCTTCTCTTCTTCGGTGTTCCGACCGAAGAGCTTCCTGAACCAGGACATTGGCGAGCGTCTTCGCGGGCTTGATCACTCCAGTCCGGTTCCCCCCGGCCCGGGCGTCCGCCCAAGATAGACGCGCGCCGGGGCACCCGCAATCGGCCCGATACGATTCCCGCTGCGTACCGGACCGACGATCTGGCCCCTGCTGTCCGCTGGGTGCGCCGTCACGCTACGCACGCACGGCGACGAGCTGCGCTCCCTTCTCGACCAGCACCCGGAACCCCATGCGCTCCAGCCGCTCCCGCACGCCCGCACCCGCCCCCTCCACCGCGAGCCGGCCCAACCGGGCCACGACGCGCGCCGCTTCCTCCAGCGCGATGCCGCCGCCGTCCCCCGTCAACGCCACCGCTCTCATGCTCCCTGACGCCAGCGGCAGCTCCGCGCCAACCCCGATCCGGCTGACCCCGGCCTCCTCCGGCTGGTCCGCGAGCGCGTCCCCCACCGCCACCACCTCCACGCCTTCCACGAGCCGGGCGAGCTCCGCCGCAAACCCCGCGGCAGGCCCGGCCACCAGCACGAAGCCCGGCCCGCCCGTCACGCCCATCATCGCCGCGAGGCGCATCACCTCCTCCGCCCCGCCGGCGGCGCCAGCCGCGACGCCCGAGTGCTCCCCGGCTCCGCCGTCCCCTCCGCGCGCCGCGCCGCCGCGCAGATCCGCGAACCCGCCTCTCACCGGGTACTTCTCGCGGCAGTTCGCACACCCCAGCACCCCCTCCAGCACCCGTCGCGCCTCGAGGCGCTCGGCCAGCAACACCAACCCGTGCTCGGGCCCGCAGCGCGGGCACCTGAGGTGGTCCGTCAGGACGATGTACACGACTTCTCCCGTCTACGAAGATCGCCTCCCGGCCACGGCCGGTCCGGGCCGCTTCGCCGCCCGGATCGCTGCATGCGGCCCGCTCGTGCCGACGCGTCAGCCAGCGGCGTCGGTCGGCCACGCCAGCCGGCCACGTCCGCCGGCCACATCAGTCGGCCGCGACACGCAACCGGGTCACCCGGCCGCGTCCGCCGGCCACACCAGTCGGCCGCGACGCGCGACCGCGTCGGCCAGCCACGACAACCAGCCGCGGCAGCCAGCCACGCCAGCCGGCCGTGGCTGGTCCGGCGGAGTGACACCGTCGGCCACGCTGCGGCCTACGGGCGCGCCGGCACCCATGCCGCGGCCCCACCGAACATTGACCCCAGCGCGGCGCGAGAGTTCAGAAGCCCGGGATCGGCCGCTCCGAGTACTGCGCCCACTGCGTGGGCGTTTCCCAGACCCGAACGTACAGCATCGCGTCGCGCATCCGCTCCGGCAGCCGGCGCTTCATCTCGTCGTAGAAGTAGCGGGCCTGGTTCTCGGCGGTCGGCTCGATGTCGGTGAACGGGGGGAGCTCGTTCAGGTTCTGGTGATCGAGTCGGTCCGCGACCTCGCGCAGGTGTCGCTTGATCTCGACGAAGTCGAAGGCGAGGCCGCTCTCGTCGAGCTCTTGCGTGGCGAGCGCGAGCTCGACGACGTACCGGTGGCCGTGCAGCCGCTCGCACTTGCCACGGTAGTTGCGCAGGTAGTGCGCGCTGTCGTAATGGGCCTGGACGCTGACGACGTACATGCGTCTCCTTCACGTGCGCTCGAGGGCGAGGGTGCGGACAGCCACCTCCGGCGGCCGCGTCACCGCGTAGACGATCGCGTCGGCAACCGCCCGCGGGCTGAGCATCTTCTCGCGCGGCGGCAAATCCGGATGCCGCTCGCGATCCACCGCATCCCAGATCCCGGTGTCTGTCGCCGCGGGCTCGATCAGCGTGGCGCGGACGCCGGTCCCGCGCAGCTCCGCATCCAGCACGGCGTGCAGACCTCGTACCCCGAACTTGGATGCGGCGTACGCGCCGTTGTGCGGGAAGGCGTGGCGGCCCGCGATCGAGCCTACGGTGACCACGTGGCCCGATC
>DATCLK010000253.1:0-6217 GCA_036563975.1 Longimicrobiales bacterium
GCAGCCCACGATCCTGCTGGCGCTGACGGTGGTGTGCGGGAGCCCGCTGGCGGCGCAGGAGCAGCCGACCGAGCAAACGCCCACGCAGCGCACGCACGTCGTCCGTCGGGGCGACACGCTCTGGGACCTCGCCCGACGCTATCTGAGCAACCCCTTCCTGTGGCCGAAGATCTACGAGGCGAACCGGGCGGCGATCCGGGACCCGCACTGGATCTACCCGGACCAGCGGTTCGTCATTCCGCCGGTGCCCGCGGACGCGGTGGCGGTCGGAGAGCGCGAGGTCCAGGCCGGAGAGCCGGTCGCTGGCGTGGAAGGGGGCATGCGGCCGGTGGCACTGGAGGAGGC
This sequence comes from Longimicrobiales bacterium, assembly GCA_036563975.1. Taxonomy (GTDB): domain Bacteria; phylum Gemmatimonadota; class Gemmatimonadetes; order Longimicrobiales; family RSA9; genus RSA9. Next base: position 346 of record DATCLK010000253.1, read on the forward strand.
AGCGGCGCGGCCTCAGACACGCACGGTGTTCTATCGCGGTGGGCAGCCCGAGCCGGAGCCGGAGCCCGTGGGTCGGGAGATCGAGGTGCGGGAGCGGGAGGCGCTGCTGCAGGTGCAGCCGGGCGAATCGGAGTCAGCAGCGTGGCTCGCGGACGAGGATGACCTGACCGTGCTGGGCGAGGTGGTGGAGGAGGTGGGGCGTCGGGAGGGTAAGGACCGGCTGCTGCATTCCATGCACCCGATCGATCGGGTGTACGTGAGGTTCCGGAACAACGCGCGGCGGCCGGAGGTGGGCGAGCGGCTGCTGTTGGTGTCGGTGGGGCGCGGTGCAGGGCGTTGGGGTCGGGTGATCGAGCCGACCGCGGTCGCCACGGTGCAGGAGCTCGCCGACGAGGTGATGGTCGTGCAGCTCACGCGCCAGTTCGGGCCAGTGCATGCGGGCGACCTGGCGCTGCCTTTCGAGGAGGGCACGGGCGCGCCGGCCGCTGAGGTGGCGGTGGCGGACGGGCCGGAAGGCGAGATCATCGAGTTCCGCACCCGGCAGCCGCAGCCGGGGGTGGCGGACCAGGCGTTCGTGAGCCTCGGTCGGAGGGACGGGCTCCAGGTCGGCGACGAGCTCGTGGCGTACCAGCCGGAGCGGCCGGCGGGTGACGGTTCCGCGTGGCTGCCGGAGGAGCCCGTGGCGACGTTGACCGTGGTCCGGGTCGAGGAGCGGAGCGCCACCGTTCGGGTGACGGGGATGATGTCGTCGGCGCTGGCGCCGGGGCTGCCCGTACGCCTCGTGCGCACGACGCGCTGAGGGCCGGCGCGGGCCGGCCCGGAAGCGGGCCTGGGAACCGCGGATCGCTCGTCGTACGGGCGCCTGACGGCGCCCGTACGCATGTGGACTGGTCGGGATGGTTCTCACACTGCACGGGTTGGCCCTCGCCTTCTATCTCGGGGGGACCGCCGGGCTGGCCGCGGCGCTGGCCCGGGGACTGGCCTCCGTGCCGCGCTGGTGCACGGCGCTCGTGGTGGCGGGAGTGGCCTGGCACGGGGCGGGGCTGGCAACGTACGCCCGGGTCTACGGGGAGTTGCCGCTCGTCGGGATCGCTCCCTCACTGTCGAGCGTCGGCTTCCTGATCGGCGTGCTGGCGGTGGGCGTGGCCGGGTCGCGGGACAGCCGGCCGATCGGGCTGGTGCTGGTGCCGCTGGTGGCGCTGCTGGTCGGCGCGGCGGCCGGGCTGGGGCTGACGCCGGCAGCTGAAGAGCTGACTTTCCGAGGGGCGTGGTTCGCCCTTCACGTGGTCCTCGGATTTCTCGCCTGCGCTGGCCTCGCGGTGGCGTTTGCCGCGGGGCTCCTCTATCTCCTACAGTTTCGCGAGCTGAAGGGAAAGCGGTTCGGGCGGATGTTCCGCTTTTTCCCATCGCTCGGCACACTGGACCGGCTTGGCCGGCGGGCGCTCGGGATCGGGTTCTCGGCGCTGAGCGCGGCGCTCCTGCTGGGCTGGGCATGGACGGTCCGATTCCGGCGCTCGTTCGCGGTGAGCGACCCGGAGGTGATCTGGGGCCTGCTGACGTGGGTCGTGTTCGCTTGCGCACTGGCGGCGCGCAGGGGAGGCGTGGAGCGGGACCGGCGGGGCGCGCTGGCGAGCGTCATCGGATTCGTGGTGGTCGTGGTCGCGTACCTCGCGCTGCGCCTCTCCATGGCAGAAGGCTGGGCGTTCCTGTGACCGTACACGCGGTTGTCGCCGGCGCTACAGCGGGCAGAACCGCACTCCGTCGGGGAGGTGGCGTGCAGGCCGGCCGCCGGCCGGCGGTGGTTGGGCGGCGGGGCGGGGTGCGCGGCGGTGGTGCCGAAGCGAGCGTAATGGAACATGCGGCGCGCGCCGAGGGGTATGACGGCGGCGCATCGCGCTGGCCCGGCCCGCGTGCCGCTGCCTGCGACGGATCATGCCCATCGCGGTGATCGGACTCAGCCACCGCACGGCGCCGATCGAGGTGCGGGAGCGCTTCGTCTTCAGCGCGAAGGACGCGGAGGCGGCCCTGCTCGATCTGGTGGAGCGGGGGGTCACACGCGAGGCCGTCCTGCTCTCGACGTGCAATCGCACAGAACTGTACCTGGGTGAAGTGGCGGATGGGGGGGAGCACGCGGGTGCGGCGTTGCTGGCGGCGCGTGCCGGGCTGCCGGAGGCGGAGGCGAAGCGGTACCTGTACGTGTACCGGGACCGGCGCTCCGTGGAGCACCTGTTCCGGGTCGTGTCGAGCCTGGACTCGATGATTCTTGGCGAGGCACAGATCCAGGGGCAGGTAAAAGGCGCGTACGAGGCGGCGTGCGCCATGGGGGGCGGGAAGGGCGTGGTGGGCCCCGCGCTGTCGCGGTTGTTCGAGACGGCGCTGGCGGTCGGGGGAAGGGTGCGCAGCGAGACGCGCCTCGGCGAGGGGAGCGTGTCTGTGCCGGGCGCGGCGATCGAGCTCGCGCGGAAGGTCTTCGGCTCGCTGCGAGGCCTCCGGGCGCTCGTCCTGGGTGCGGGCGAGATGGCCGAGTTGATGGTGACGTGCCTGCAGTCGGAAGGAGCCCACGTCACCGTGGTGGCGAGTCGGTCAGAGGCCCGGGGGCGGGAGCTGGCGGCGCGCCGCGGCGCGGCGTTCCTGCGGTTCGACGAGATCGAGCCGGCGCTGGCGGAGGCGGACATCGTGGCGGCAGCGACAGGTGCGCCGCACGTGGTGCTGACGCGGGAGGTGGCGGCGCGGGCATTGCGGGGGGGCGCGCGCAAGCCGCTGTGCATCCTGGACATTGCCCTGCCGCGAGACGTGGAGCCGGAGGTAGGGGACCTCGAGAACGTCTTTCTCTACGACATCGACGACCTCGAGCAGATCGTGGCGGGGAGTCTGGCGAGGCGGCTAGATGAGGTCCCGGCGGCGGAACAGATCGTCCTCCAGGCGGCCGCCGATTACTGGAGCTGGTACACCGCACGGGATGTGGTGCCCGTGATCCGGTCGCTGCGAGAACGCGCGGAATCGCTGCGCCGGAGCGAAGTGGAGAAGACGCTGGCCAGGCTCAGCCACCTCTCGGCTGAGGACCGCGCAGCAGTGGACGACCTCACGCGGCGGATCCTGGCAAAAATTCTACACCGACCGACCGTGCGGCTGCGCGAGGCGGCGGCGAACGGCCACGTGCCGGGCGTTGCGGAGGCGGCTCGGTTCCTGTTCGAACTGGACGACGAAGCGGAAGGCGGGCGCGAATGAGTGGCAAGCGCGTGCTGGTGACCGGGGGGGCGGGGTTCATCGGCAGTCACGTGGCGGAAGCGTACCGGGACCGGGGTGACCGGGTCTGGATCGTGGATGACCTGTCCACGGGACGGCCCTCCAATATTCCCGAGGGCGTGGAGTTCCGGCGGATGGACATCGGGGATCCGGAACTGGGGGAGTTGTTCCGGGAGGTCGGCGGATTCGACATCGTGAATCATCACGCGGCGCAGATCGACGTGCGGAAGTCGGTCGCGGATCCGCGGTTCGATGCACGGGTCAACATCGACGGCCTGCTCAACGTGCTGGAGTGTGTGCGGCGGTACGGGGCGGGCCGGGTGTTGTTCATCTCCTCGGGCGGCGTCGTGTACGGCGAGGCGGAGACGAGGCCGACGCCGGAGGGCGCGCCCAAGCAGCCGCTCTCACCGTATGGGGTGACGAAGCTGGCAGCGGAGTATTACCTGTATTACTACCACCAGGTGCACGGCCTCGATTACGTCGCGCTGCGATACTCGAACGTCTACGGCCCGAGGCAAGATCCCCACGGTGAGGCGGGCGTGGTGGCGTTGTTCTCGAACCGGATCCGGAAGGGGGACCCGCTGACGATCTTCGGGGACGGCGAGCAGACCCGGGATTACGTGTACGTCGGGGACGTGGTCGCGGCGAATCTGGCTCTGAGCGAGGGGCCGCTGGAGCGGGCAGTGGACCTGGACAGCCGGGCGTTCAACGTGGCGACGGGGCAGGAAACGACGGTGAACGAGCTGGCGTGGCTGCTGATGGAGGTCGCGGGGCGGGAGGTTCCAGTGCAGTATGCGGCAGCGCGTGCGGGGGAGCTGAGGCACTCGACCCTGGACGCGGGGCGCTTGCGGGCGCGCGGCTGGGCGCCGAGCGTCACGCTGGCCGAAGGGCTGGCCCGCACGTACGCGTTCATCGCGGGAGGAGGGAACGGTCGGTGAGCGTGGTGGCGATGCTGCAGGGGCCGGAGTCGCTGAGCACCCTGGACCTGGTGCTGAGGGGCAGTCTGTCGGGACGGATCGTCCTGGCCGTGACGGCGGTGTTCTCGGTGGTGAGCTGGCTGATCATTTTCTGGAAGTTCGGGCAGTTCCGGCGCGTGCGGCGGCAGGGGATCGCGTTCGTCCGGTCAACGGAGCGGCTGCATCGGCTGGAGGACATTTCGCGATCGGTGCTGCGGCTTCCGGAGTCGCCGTACACGCGGCTGTTCCGGCACGGGCTCACGTTCTTCGGGGAGCTGCGGCCGGCCGTGGCGCGGGAGGCGGGCGGAGGCGTGGCGGTGCAGAGTCTCTCGGAGACGCAGTTGCACGCGTTGCGGCTGGTTCTCGAGAAGGGGCAGGCGGAGGAGCGGGACCAGCTCGCGGCGGGGCTGTCGTGGCTGGCGGTGATCGGAACGATCTCGCCGCTCCTGGGGCTCCTCGGGACGGTGATCGGGGTGATGAACTCGTTCCTGGGCGTGGCGCGGAGCGGCAGCGCGAACATCGCATCGGTGGCTCCGGGGATCGCAGAGGCGCTGGTGACGACGGTGGCGGGGCTGGCGGTGGCGATCCCGGCGGTGATCGCGTACAACTACTTCGTGACACGGCTGAACAGCGTGACCGGGGAGCTGGAGGGGTTCGCGAGCGAGTTCATCGGGCTGCTGGCGCGGGAAGGGAGGTTGTGATCGATGCTGGACCCGCGGGGCTCGCGCCGGCGCCAACTGCCGCTGAACGCTGAGATCAACATCACGAACCTCGTGGACGTGGCGTTCGTGCTGCTGATCATCTTCATCATCACCGCGCCGATCCTGCAGGGAGGGGTCGAGGTGCAGCTTCCGCGCGGGGAGGCAGCGCCGATCACGTCGCAGGAGGCACTGACGATCACGGTGGCGCGCGACCGGGTGTACTTGGACCGGGTCCCGGTCAGCTCGATGGCGGAGCTGGAGCGGATGCTCGGGCAGCGAATGCAGGAGAAGGGCACGCGGCAGGTTTACCTGCGCGGTGACTCAGCCGCGGCGTACGGGGACGTCGCAGCGGTGTTGGGGGTGTTGCAGCGGCTGGACATCACGAACGTGGGCATGGTCTTCGAACCCGTCGCGCGGAGGCGGTAGGTGGCGGGGCTGCACGGCGTGCTCCCTCGGCCGGGCCGGCAGGGCCCCGGACGCGGCGCCGTCCTGGGGTCGATCGGGCTGCACGTCGTCGTGGCGGCACTGATGGTCGGATCGGGCCTGCGGCCGGCGCCGCCGCTCCCCGAGTTCAGGGTCTACCGGGTGAACATCGTTTCGCCGCCGCCACAGGTCGCCGGGGACCCGGAGCCAGCCGCGCCCGAGGTGCCGAAGGTCGTGCAGCAGCGGCCCGTGGGGGCGCCGCCCAAGCCGCAGCCGAACGCGCCTCCCGTGCAGAAGCCAACGGAGCAGCCGAAGCCGCAGCCGAAGGAGGAGAGCCGGCCCGCGCAGGGGCGGAACCCCAAGCCGGAAGAAAAGGTAGGGGGTGACGGCCTCAACGTGCAGCTCGACGGCGAGCTCTTCCCGTACCCGGAGTACCTGAACAACATCATCCGGCAGATCAACCGGTTCTTCCGGTGGACGGGGGCCGGAGGCCTGACGGCGGAGGTGTACTTCGTGATTCGCCGAGACGGGACGGTGGAGGACATC
>DATCLK010000254.1:0-5028 GCA_036563975.1 Longimicrobiales bacterium
AGCGGGGGGACGGAGTCGCCATCCCAGCTCACCCGGGTGCCGGCGGCCGCCAGCGCGGCCAGCCACTCCCGGTGCACCGGCGAGACCGCGCGGTCCACCGTCAGGTGGACCTCCTCGGGCGCGGCCACGGTGCTCCACCGCCTCAGCTCCGCCGCCAGCCCATCGGCATCGACGACCTCCGGGCCCACGCCCGGCCGGGCGCGGAGCGAGTCCGCCAGGAGCCACGCGATGATCGCGATCCCGAGCAGGTGCGCGCAGCGCTCGAGCCAGACCCGTACCCGCCCCTGCGGGGTGCGCTCAGCGCGTGAGGGCATAGACCACGATGTTGACCGCGATCTTCGCGGGATCGTCCACCTCCCTGCGGTCCCGGTTTTCCGTCAACTTCACGTGCCACTCGGAGCTGTAGTCCTTGTTGCTGTAGAGGACATCGATCCGGTCGCCCTCCATGATCCCCATCAGGTAGTCGTGCACCAGGTTGTCGCCCCACCCGTTGAGCTCGTGGCTGGTCGTCGGCGGGCCGTCCGGGAACTCGAAGAACGCGCGGTACAGCCGGTGATCGTTCGGGATCTTCTGCAGCTTCCCGAACAGCTTCTCCAGCTCCTCCGTCATCGTCTTGTGGAAGACGCCGTCGATGTCGTGGTTGTGATCGTCCACGAACAGGAACCCGCCTCGCCTCACGTACTCCTTCAGGTTGGCCCGCTCCCGCGGTGTGAAGAACACGGGCAGATGCCCCGTGATGAAGAGGAACGGGTACTCGAACAGCTCCGGCGAGTCGATGCGGACGTTGACGCCCTCCGGGTTCAGCTCCAGCGAGGTGTACTTGGCCAGCACGTCGATGACGTTCTGGGGGACGAGTGAAGCGCTCTCCCAGTCGCCTGAGGCGTAGATCCCGGTCGCAAAGGTGAACGGCTTGCTCATGGCGTCCCGAACCAGCTCGAGAGTGTCCCCTCCCGGTCCACCCGCCGCTCCAGCCGCCGGCGCGCCGCGATCAGCCCGGCCCTCGCGTCCTCGCCGCGCTGCATGGCCTCGATCGCCTGACCGAGCGTCTCGGACACGTCCCGCGCCTCAGTCAGCGAGGCGGCGAAGATGAGCTGGAGCGAGTCGCCGGCCGCGCGGGCGTCGCTGTCCAGCAGCGCGATGGCGCGGTTGAGCCGCTGGAGCAGCTCTCTGCGCGGATCCTCCGGGCGCTCCCGCGGGTCGCGTGGCGCCACGTTCGCCCGATCTCTCCCCGTCAGCCGGACGCTCTCGATCTCGACCGGCGTCGTGGTCAGCAGGCCCCGGATCCAGTACCGGTTGGCGTCACGGATCTTCTCGAGCAGCGCGAGCGCCTTCCTCATGTGGACGAGGGCGACGGGCACCTGCGCGATGCTCAGCTCCGACTCCGCCACGCGCATCTCCTCCGCGGCCTCGCGGAGCACGAGCGAGGTCGGCGTGTGCCCCACGAACCCGACCCCCTCTATGTTCTCCAGCTCGTTGATGATGGAGAGCACGCGCTGCCTGAGCGCGCCCTGCTGGGCGCTCAGGCGCACCGACCGCCGGGTGTACTCCTCGGTCTCGAGCTGCGGCTTCTGCACCAGGAGCGTCTCGGCCCGGATGATCAGCATCCGCTGGCTGAGGATCGAGGTATCGATGGCGGCCACGGCGGCCGGGGTGATGTTCACGTCGCGCAGATCGCTCGGATCACGGATGCGGATCGTGCGCGTCTCCGATTCGCCCTTGCCGGGCCCGGTGACGTCGTTCCGGTCCCAGGCGACCGCGCGGACGTGCAGCACATCGCCCGGGCGGAGGCCCATGGTGTCGAGCACGATGGCCGCCCGGAGCCGCGCCTCGCGCCTGCCGTCGAACGACGCGCGGCCCACGATCATTCGCTTCGTCTCGAACCGCTCGCCGCCGCCGGACGTGTACAGCAGCTCAATCTCCGCGCGCGCCAGCCCGATGTCGTCCTGGATCTGCACGTCGATGTCGAGCTTCCCCTTCGGCTCCGCGAACGTGCTGTCGCGGAGCGGGGCGAGGAGCGAGACGACCGGCGGCTCGTCCGGGACCGGCTCGAGCACCACGAGCCGGTCGTAGGCGCGATCCTTCAGCCGCAGGATGGCGGGCTCGGCCGGCATGACGATCGCGGAGCTCCACGCGTCGCCATCCACCCGCAGCGCGAGATCCCGCGCCTGCCCGCCGCTGGCCGGCGCGATGCTCGCGCCCAGGCTGTCCGTCGACCCGCGGGACGCGCCTCGCCCCCGCACCTCGATCCGGCTGCCGGGAAGGGCGGCGACGGTGGCGGGGTCCTCGAGCACGAACGGCTCCCGTCCCGCGTACCGCGGGGGCTCGACGCGCACGACGATCGGCACGAGGCGGTTCGGGACCGGCGCGTCCGCGGCGGCGGGCGCGGGGCGGAGCAGCACGTCGCCGGGGCGCGGGTCGAGGATCCGCTCGAGTGTGCCGACGGGCACGGCGGCGAGGGCGAAGAGGGCCGCGGCGAGCGCGGCCGCCCGCACAGCGATCGCGCGCGCCACGGGCGGCCAGAGCGCGCCGCGCGCGTCCACGCTCGCGACCGCACGCTCGAGGGCCTGCCTGGCCGATTCGGAAGGCGGGACGGCCGGCTCGACGGCCGTCGCGAGCGCGAACCGGAGCTGCGGGAGACGCTCCTCGAGGTACAGCGCCACGCGGCCGAGCGACCGCGCGTTGCGCCCCCGCCAGCCGGCGACCAGCAGGGCCGCGGCGGCGGCCGCGGCCGCTGCGGGCAGCATCAGCCGCCGGGCGCCGAGCGGCAGCGGGACCAGCAGGTCGGCCACCGAGGCGAGGGCGAGGACTCCCGCACCGATGGCTGCCGCCCCGAGAATCGCCGATGCGGCCACGGCGCACAGCAGCACCGTGCGCGCGCGGCGGACGCGGGCGAGCACGTTCACGCGTCCCTCCCCGCGCCGGACGCGCGCGCGTGTCGGGCCACGCGCCGTTGCATCACGAGGGCCGCGAGCGCGAACGCGAGCGCGGCTGCGAAGAGCCAGGGTGCCAGCGTGGACCGGATCACCTCCGGCCGCGGCAGGGCGCTGCCGGCCGCGTGCCACGTGGCGGGCTCACCCGCGAGGGACGCGAGCCGGGCGCTGTCCAGCGTCCCCGGCTGCGCCGGCCCACCGCAGCGCGCGGTCAGCACGGCGGCGAGCCGGGCGAAGCGGGGCTGGAGCACCAGGTCGCCGCGTGAGGGAACGCCCACCATCACGCTCCGGATGCAGCCGGCCCCGTGCGGCACCTCGATCGCCGCGGGCTCGCCATCCACCCAGCGGGCGACGACGCGCCCGGCGCCGCCGCCGGCGGCGCGCGCCGCCGCGCCCTCGTCGTACGCCGCCCATCGTTCGAACGGTGCGACGACCACGGCATCGCCCGCGGCCAGGCCGCCGATGGAATCGGGCGCCTCACGTGCGGTCCACGGCGGCGGCACCGCCGGCGCGGGCGCATCGTCCGCGCGCATGTGCGTCGCAGGCCAGTGGACCAGCGCGCGGGCGCCTCTCGCAGCCCACGCGGAGTCCGCGCGGTCAGGCGTGCCGCGTACGACCAGGACGTCGCTCGAGGCCGTGTCGCCGGCGGATCGAGGGTTCACCAGCGCGAAGCGCAGCGGGTCGTCCGGCTCGCCGTCGAACGCCACGGTCACGGGCGTGGCGGAGTCGGCGCGTGCGGCGACGCGCACGAGTCGCACGCCACCCGGCCACAGCGCGCGGATCGAGTCGGTGGCGAGGTCGGCCTCCTCCGCGGCGAAGGGCGAGATGATCGCCAGCTCGAAGGAGTCCGCGCGCTCGCGCATTTCCGAGGCCGTGCGCAACGCCACGATCAGCGCGGCCGAGAGCCGCCCGCGAGCGGGGGAGCGGGCGAGCGTGGCGAGCGAGTCCAGCGCGCCCGCGCGGACGCGCGTGGCCGTGGAGTCGAACAGCACCACGGCGTCGCCCTCGCGGAAGAGGGCCCGCGCGCTGTCCGCCACCTCTGCCGGATCGGCCACGGCGCGCGAGCGGTCCACCAGCAGGATGCGCGCGAGCTCGCGCCGCGGCGGCTCGAGCACGGGCTGCGCGAGCCCTGCGCCGACGGCGAGGATGGCGAGCACGCGGAGCGCCATGAGGAGCAGGTCCTGGAGTCGCAGCCACCGCGCCTGCATCCGTACCGGCCGGACGGGCGCGAAGCGCGCGGTCGGCAGCGGCACCGTGCGCGGCTCGGCGGTGACGATGAAGTGGATCGCGACGACCGCGGCAGCGACCAGGCCCGCGGCGAGCACGTAAACAGGAGCCAGGAAGGTCACGACGGTTCGCGAGTGACTGCAGCGGTTGCGGCCGGCGTGACGATGCGCCTGATGACCTGATCGGCCGGCTCGTCGGTGACGGCGAGCTGGTAGGCGATGCCCTTCGCGCGCCAGCTCGAAGCCAGCTCCTCCCGCCACCGGGCGAACGCGCGACGGTACTCTTCGAGCCCGGCCTCGTCCAGGGGCCGGCGGATCGTCTGCTCTTCGGGATCGACGACGAGGTGGCCGAGCGTTCGCGGCTCGAGCTCCTCGCGGGCGACGATGTGGACGGCGAAGACCTCGCGGCCAGCGGCCACCAGCTCGCCGGCCCGCTCGAGCAGCGCGTCGGCATCGCCGAGGAAGTCGCTGATGATCGCCACCCGGCGGCTCGTGCGCAGCATGGACAGCACGGGCGCCAGCGGCCGCGACCCGCCGGGAACCACGGCCGCGAGCACGCGCTGGACGTTGGCCACCGTGTTCGTGGCGGAGCGCGGCGGCAGGACCTCCACGCCCGCGCCGCCGACGACGGCGAGCCCCACGGGGTCCCGGTCGCCGAGCGTCACTGCGGCGAGCCCGAGCGCGATGGCCGAGGCCATCTGCCACTTGTCCATGGCCGGAAGCGGGTAGGCCATGGACGCGCTCGCGTCCACCAGGATGCTCGTGCGCAGCTCCGAGTCGTCGCGGGTCTCGCGAATGTTCACGCGGCCCGTGCGCCCGTAGAGCTTCCAGTCGATCTTGGACGCGTCATCGCCCGGCCGGTACTCGCGGTA
>DATCLK010000255.1:0-28830 GCA_036563975.1 Longimicrobiales bacterium
CATGTCCGGCGGCGACCCCTTCATGCTCTCGGACCGGCGCATCGAGTACTTCCTGAAGACGCTGCGCGAGATCCCGCACATCGAGATCATCCGCATCCACACGCGCATGCCGAGCCACCTGCCGCAGCGCATCACGCCGCAGCTCTGCGACATCATCCGGAAGTACCACCCGGTCTACATCAACGTCCACTTCAACCATCCGGACGAGCTCACGCCCGACGCGGTGCGCGCTCTGAACATGCTCGCGGATGCGGGCGCGCCACTCGGCAGCCAGACCGTTCTGCTCAGGGGCGTCAACGACGACCCGGCCATCATGAAGGAGCTGATGCACCGCCTCGTCAAAGCGCGTGTCAGGCCGTACTACATCTACCAGGCCGATGTCGTCGCCGGCGGGGAGCACTTCCGCACATCGATCGAGAAGGGCCTCGAGATCATCCGCGCCCTGCGCGGTTGGACGAGCGGCCTGTGCGTGCCGCACTTCGTGATCGACGCACCCGGCGGCGGCGGAAAGATCCCGCTCCTCCCCGAATACGTCGAGCGGATCACAGACCGCGAGATCGTCCTCCGCAACTACGCAGGCGAGGTGTACCGGTACCCCTTGCCGAAGGATGGGAAGAACGGGAAGAACGGGAGGAACGGGAGGAACGGCAAGAACGGAAAGGCGCCCGCGCGCAACGGGCGCCGCAAGTTCGCCGCTCCTGCCTTCGAGGAGCTGCTGGTGCTGGACGTCTGAGCGCGATTCCCACGGACGGCACGGCACGCCTCGACGACGGCACGCGCGGACGGGGGCGCGGGGGAGCACCCTCCGCCCCCGTCGGCGCGCCGGTCACCGGTCCGACTCCGGGAGCGCCACGAGCGGAGGGACCGGGATGGAATCGAGCGGCACACCGCGTTCCACGTCCACCACCCGCACGACCGGCCGCCCCTGCACCTCGAGCCGCTCCACGCGGCCGTGGCGGCGCTCCGCTCGCCGCTCCAGGACCCGCCGGTACGCATCCGCGAAGCGGTCCGCCGCAGCCGCGCCGTCCCAGACGGAGTACCAGACGAGCGCCCGCCCGCCGCTCGGGCCCTCCAGCAGCCGGTAACGGTCCCCGTCCCAACCCCGCGCCGCCTGCTCCGCACCGCTGCCCAGGTGCTCGCCCAGCAGGATCGACGTTTCGAGCTCCCCGAGCGTGTTCTCGTACACCGTGCGCCAGCCCGCCCCGCTACCGCTCGCCGACTCACCCAGGCGGATCTCCGTCGGCTCATCACGCACGCGAATGAACCGCTCGTCCGGATGCAGCACCTGCTCCGTCGATTGCGGGAGCAGCGTGTCCAGGGGCGCTGGCGTCTGCTCCGCCCCGGCCGCACGCCAGAGCGACTGCACGAAGCTCGCCCCCCCCAGGTACGGGAACAAGAGCGTTTCGCGGAGGATGCGCGGCGCCGAGCGGAACACCGGGAACTGCTCGTTCTCCGCCTCCAGCGCCGGCCTGAGCTGCCGCCCGAGGTCAGGAAGCATGCTCGGGCTGACCGGCTGGCCCGCCTGCCGTTCCGCGATCAGCGCCATCATGACCAGCGTGGCGTGTCCCTCGATGGCCGCCTGGGCCGCGGTCTGGCGGTCGTTGCCGCGCTCCCGCGCGACCAGCGAGTCGAGGTCCACGTGCTGGTCCTGGAGCGCGTGCACCAGCTCGTGCGCGAGCACCGGCTCCAGCGCCTCCCGCGGCACCCCCGCCACCACGTACAGCGTCTCGGTGGCCGGGTCGTAGTAGCCGATCACCTGTTCCGTCAGCAGGTCGAGCAGGAGCGCGCGCAGGTCGAGCGTATCGGGCACCAGCCCCAGCGCCCGGTAGGCGCCTTCGACTCCTTCCAGCTCCGCAGGTGGGAGCTCTTCCTCGATGCGCGCGGCCACGTACTCCCGCAGCTCCGCCCGGTCGCGCAGCGCGAGCCGCACCGGTCCGCGCGCCTCCAGGCCCGCCAGCGCCTCGATGCGCGGGAGCAGATCATCCACCGATGCCCGGAGCCGCGCTTCTTCGGCGGCCTCCCGGTCCTGGCCGCGGCACGCAGCGGCCACCAGCGGCACGGCCAGCAAGGCGGCCCGGACGGCACCGAGGAGCGGGCGCACGGAAGGAATCACTCCGCCTCGCGGGGAGGTTCGACCAGCCGCGCGCCCGGGAACAACGGCTCCGCGCGCTCCAGCGTCGCGGCCGCCGCCACGTGCTCACGCATCGTCCGCCCAGTGCGCGGATGCGCCAGGCCGGGGGCCAGCTCGGCAAGGGGCTTCAGCACGAACGCGCGCTCCAACATGCGCGGATGAGGGATGGTCAGCTCCGGCAGGTCGAGCTCGACGTCGTCGTAGAGAAGGATATCGATGTCGATCACCCGTGGCGCGTTCCGAAAGGAGGGCCGCCGGCCCATCGCCCGTTCGATCTCCTTGATGGCCCCGAGCAGCGCGCGCGGCCCCAGCTCCGTGTATCCCCGGACGACGAGGTTCCAGAAGTCCGGCTGGGCGCGGAAGCCCACCGGCTCCGACTCGTACACGGACGAGACCGCCTCGATCCGCACGTGCTCGGCGAGGCGGCGCAACGCGCCGCGCAGGTTGGATTCCCGGTCGCCCAGGTTCGTTCCGAGCCCGAGATAGACGGTAGGCATGGCTGCGGTGGCTGTCCCGCGCCTCGCGCGGTGCCGGCGCCTTCCGCCGTGCCTCGACTCAGGCCCGCCCGTAGCGGTCCTCGAGTCGGACCACGTCGTCCAGGTCGGCCGTGGACGCCTCCAGGATGTCGACGTCGGTGATGGCCTCCATGCGGTGCACCGTGCCGGGCGTGATCCGGTAGCTCTCGCCCTCGCGCAGCTCGACCTCCTCGAGCTGCTGCGCGGAGGGCCCCACCCAGAACCGCAGCTGGCCCCGCAGGAGGTGGATCGTCTCGTCCTTGCGCTCGTGGTACTGGAGCGAGAGGGCGTGGCCGGCCTTCACGTGCAGGATCTTCCCCACGTAGCGGTCCGTGTTGGCCCAGATCAGCTCATGGCCCCAGGGCTTTTCGACACGCGTCGGCGCGATTCGCACGTCTCCGGATCCACTGGAGGGAATGGGCGTGCCCGCTTGTGCGGGCACAGCGGGTCCATGAAAGATAGCGGGCGCGCCAGGGCGAGGCCAGAGGCGTGAAGCAGGCGTGGTGTCTCGCGTCTGCCAACGACACGGGCGCCCCGGCCGCGAGAGGGCAGCCGGGGCGCCCAGCCCGTGGGAGGCCGCATCGGCATGCGTCGCTCCGATCGCCCCCCGGTCACCTACTGAGCTCGGAAGACCCCTCTGTACTTGTCGACCCAGTTCTCGCTCTCGAAGATCCTTGCCGGGCCGGGCTGCTGCGGCGCCGCCGACATGTCCGGCTCGAGGGTGACGGCCACGTTCGTGTACCTGCCAAAGCCATCGACCTGCGCCTCCGGAACCTTCACGACGCCGTTGCCGCGCGCGTCCAGCCCGATGCCCCCGACCCGGTAGAGCACGCTGGCGGCCGGATCCTCCAACCACATCTCATAGTGGAAACCAGGCGGAGGCAGCGCCGCACCCTCCGCGACAACGAACAGCGAATCCTTGAAGAAGCTGCCCCGGAGCGTGCCGGCCGGCGCGTAGACCCGGGAGGCTGACGGGTTGCTCAGGTCCAGCGCGCCGATCTGGAGCTGTGCGGCCTCCGTGTACTCGTTGTCCGTGAAGTCCTGTGGCGTGCCCTTGTGGTCCGCGAAGCGGGCCCAGAACGACGGCGTTCCGGGCGAGCTCCCGTCGGAGGACTGGACGGCGACCAGCACGTGGGTGTACGGCCGGAGCTCCGTCCCCAGGGTCGCGTCCGAGATCGTGAAGGTGGCCTCGGCCCCAATGCCGCCAGTCCACGTTGCCTGCGTGCCCACCTCGGTGGTCTGCCCGCCCTCCGTCACGGTCAGCACGCCGGGCGCCGGGATGGGCGCGCCCCCGCCGTCCAGATCGACCAGCCACGCCTTGTAGACGGCGGGAGAGGCCAGCTCGGGCAGGTTGGTCAGCCGGAGCTGGAGCCGGGTCGGGGCGGCGCCGCGGAAGCCCGGAACCTGCGCGATTTCAGCCGCGCTGAGCGCGCCGGCCGGGTACGGCGCGAACGTGTTGCCCGCCGCGTCCAGCGAGCTCGACCCCAACACCACATCCGGCGCGAGCTGGATACGGATCACCTGCTCCGCATCGGGGTTCGCCAGCGGGTCCTCGGCCCAGACGACCAGGTAGTTGTACTGCCACGGCTGGAACTGGCCAGGGCCGTTGAGCGCGAACGGCCAGCGCGCGGGATCCGTGCTGGTGTGGTCGTTGTGCACGACGCCGCCGGCCGCATCGTTCGGGCTGATCAGCACGTCCAGCTTCGCAGCGCCCTCCTCGTCGCTCTGGATGTACCCGAACACCCACGGGTTGGCGTTCGGTTCGGCCGGGAAGGGCGCGCCCGGCGCGTCGGTGAACTGGTCCGCAGGGCGCTCCGAGTTCCCGCCCGGGGTGCCGCCCGCCGAGACGAGCCGGTCCGGCTCGGTGATCTCCGCGCCGGTGAGCACGGCCGCCGCGTCCAGCTCGGCGTTCACCTCGATCGCCGCCCGCCAGAGCCCGACGTAGAATCGCTGGTTCGGCGGCAGGCCCTCGAAGATGGTCCAGTAGTTGTAGAAGGGGCCGCCCCAGATCTCCGGGCCAAGGATGTTCAGGAACTCGTGGTCGTTGTCATCGACCACCGTCACGCCGGATCCCGTGAGCGCCGGCAAGCGCCGGTCGCGGGTGGCGTCGAGGATGTCCTCAGGAGGGATGTGCCAGCACAGCTCGCCGACCGCGCCGCCTGTCGTGTACAGACAATCCCCATATCGATACGTGTCGCCCGTCGCCCGGTCGAACGCATCGGGGATCGTCAGGTCGATCACGTAGTCGATCCTGAGGTTGAACGCGCCGCCCGGAAGGGCGCCGCCGGCCGGACTGAACGCTACGTGCAGGACGGGGCGCTCGCCTGTCACGTCCGTGATGACGTCATCCTCGCACGCGGAGGCGGCCACGAGGGCGAGGCTGAGGACCGCCGCTAGCCTCAGAACCGGCCGCTCGCACACTGTCGCCTTGGTCATGCAGCCTCCTGGCCGAGACGGCGGGCCGGGACGCTCCCCGGCGCCGCCACCCAGTCGTTACGGAACGTAGGTGAACCCGAGAGCAAAGGAGAGGTTGTGGATCCTCTCCTTTGGTGGCGGCGGGTTCGGCCGCGAGAAGAGCTCCGACTCGAACCGCTCTTCCACGAGGTCCAGGCTGTTGCGATCGTAGTCGGTGAAGAGCAGGTCCCTGACCTCGAGGCGCACGCCAGTCTGCGACCCCAGCGTGATGTCCAGCCCGCCGCCGAACTCGAACATGAGATGGGTGAACCAGTGCGGATCGCCCGCGGCTTGGGGGTCCAGGTACACGCTGTACCACCCGGCGCCCGCCGAGGCGTAGGGGCTCAGCCGGCCGGCGGGCAGGTGCACTTCCGCACGGCCGCTGAACACCGCGATGCTCAGCTTCTGCCCGGGGTGCAGCACGCGGGACGTATCGGTGCCCAGGTTCCACTGGAACGCCGGGAAGAACTCCCCATCGCTCGCCGTGCGACTGAACAGGAAGCTGGGGCCGACCGCGAGGTAGCGGTTGATGAAGTACACCGCGTGGATTCCGGCGGCGGGCCCGTCCTTGATCGCGCTCGTCTCGTCAAAGCGGATCGCGCTCCCGTACGGCGAAACCTGCCACTGCCCGGCCTGCACCTGCGCTGAGAGCGGCGCGGCCGCAACGAGTACGGCGAGGGCGCTCAACCGACCAGCTTTCCGTAACAATGCCATCGATTCCTCCGCATGAGAGTGCCGGCGCGCCCCCGCGCGTGCGCGCCGGCCGCCGGGGACGCTCAGAACGCCAGCTCGAAGCTGAAGACCTGCACGTTGTCGAGCTGGCCGAACTCGGTGTAAGCGTAATCGAGGCGCACCTCGCGGCCGCCCATCGGCACGCGCAAGCCGCCGCCGAACGAGAACAGGTGGCCGAAGAAGTCGTTCTCGCCGTACAGCTCGTTGGACCAGCGCTTGCCGGCCCGCAAGAAGACGAGGTCCCGGTACCCGTACTCGAACCCGACGCGCGGCGTGAACGGCGATTCGTTCAGCTCGACGCCGTCGAGCGCCAGCGTCAGGCGGTGATCCGAGGAGGGCGTGAAGGCCGCATCCGGACCGCCAACCAGCTCCATGGCGAAGCCGAAGTAGAAGCCGGCCGGCAGCTCGACCTGCCGGGTCTGGAACGCCGCGCCGACGACGCGCCCCGTTTCGAAGAGATTGTCGTCGACGATGTTCCGGTTCACACGTTGGCCGGACATCGAGCCCTCCGTCCCGATGTTCACGTAGGATGCGGCCAGCGTGCTGCCGAAGAGCCCCAGGTGGAAAATGGTCGACAGGTCCACGGCCACGAAGGTCGCCTTCGCGCCGCTGATGCCCTCCGTGATGTACTTGCCGGCGATACCGACGGCGAGCCGGTCCGTGATCGGCCTGGCCAGGTGCAGGCCCACCGCGGTGGAATTCCACTCGAAGTTGGCCTCACCCACGCCGAGATCGGGGTCGTTCCCCTCAGGGTAGTTCTCGCTCGTCGCCAGGATCTCGCCGCTGGAGAGGACGTTCAGACTCAAGCCGATCCGGCTCGTCCCGAGCGGCAAGATGAAGCCGGCGAAGGAGTGGGTGATGTCCAGGCTGCCGTACAGGGGCGAGTAGCTGAGCCCCACGCGCGTCCCCTCGTCGAACGCGATGGCTGCCGTGTTCCAGTAGAGTGCGGGGATCCCAGAGGCGAGCGCGCTCCCGGAGCCAGCCATGCCCTGCGACTTCGCACCCACGGGCAGGGTCAGGAAGTTGGCGCCGCGGGTCGCCACGCGCGTCGTCTGGTCACCCGGGGCGAGCACGTCCTGCGCCAGGAGCGGCCCCGCGCTCGATACGAGGATGAAGGCCACCGGCAGCAGAGTCTTGGTGAGGCGGTCCATGCGTATCCTCCTCGTCCCGGGCTAGCGGATGACGACGAACTTGCCGGCCTTGCGTCCGAACTCGCTCTCGAGCACGAACACGTAGAGGCCGTACGCGATCTCGGTGTTCTCGAACGTCCTCATGTTCCACGAGAGGTCGCCCGACCCACCTTCCAGGTCAGCCTCATCGTAGGTGATCCGCTGCACGAGCTGACCCGCGACCGTGTAGATCGAGATCGTGCCGCGGGGCGGCAGGTTGGTGAACTTGATGATCCGATCGTTCTCCCGCCGCTCGTACGTCGAGAACATGATGTACGGGTTGGGCACGACCTTGACCGCGCTCAGGTCGACCCGGCCGCTCGTGCCACCCGTGCTGGCGAAGCGACGGCCGGTCACGGTGAGGCCGAAGCGAGCATCCGCATCGAGCGGCGAGATGTAGGTGACGACGTCACGCGTCCCCGGAGCCAGCGTCAGGTAGTTCTCCGCGACCACGGGGTTGCACTGGAACCCCTGCACCGCGGCGTCGCACCCCAGGCGGACGCGCCAGCTCGCGACGGTGTGCGTGACCCGGATCGGGTTGCCGTCACCATCCAGGACGACGCCGTCGTTCACCATCGAGTCGCGTGGCAAGGGCTCGATGAGCACCAGCTCGTCGCCCGGCATCCAGCGATCCGTCGGCACACTGATGCGGACCGTGTCCGCGCCGACGCCGATCCGGATGGTCTGCGGGTGGTCGATCACCACGACGTCCACCGTCTGACCGGTGTTCAGGTTGCGGATCGTGAACGGCAGCGAGTACTCCCGCAACTCGGCGACATTGATGCCCGCCGCAGCCAGGAGCTGCCGCGCCTGGTCGTTGGCCAGCGAGCGGCGGGGGTCGTTCCGGGCCGCCAGCGACGCCAGGAACGCGTCGGTCGGATCCGCGCCACGGTCGGTCCGGAACTCCCGCGCCGGCCCGAAGGGATGGTCCGCCCACTCGATCTCGTACTGCCCGTAGAAGCCGGCCAGGTTGGTCGCCGTGGTCTGGAGCCAGCGGACAGGCTCGGTATCCGTGAGGTCGTTGGGGAGCACCTCGCCGTCAGGCGTCGTGACGGTGTGACCCCGATAGGCGGTGGCCGAATCCAGATGCACGTCCAGGATGAAGCCGCCGAAGTCCCTGCTGGACAGGAACCCACCGGGCGTGGTGGCCCCCGATCGCAGGGACGACGTGCCCAGCACCGGGCCGCCGCCGTCCCGCGCGAGCAGCAGCGTCAGCCCGCTGAACCGGATGGTCCGGGTAACGACCGTCGTGTCCCCGGCCAGGCTGGTCTCGGTCTCGACGCTCGAGGCGCCACGTTCACTGAACTGCGTATTGCCGCTGAGCGTCTCGGTACGGATCACCCGCCGGGCCACGGCGGCCGCGCCGGGATCGTAGACGTCCCGGATCCGGAACACCGTGGCCGTCGTGGAGAAGCCGAGGGACTCCCCGCCCCTCACCCGCTCGACCTCGATCACCTCCACCGAGTCGCCGAACACGCCCGTGTACTGGCCGTCCGGCGCATCATCCGTGAGGGTGATCGTGACCGGAACCAGCACGCGATCCGTCGGGAGCTCCAGCTCCGCCGTTGCGGCCGAGAACCCGGCCTGACGGCTGGCCGGGACGTACACGCTCACCGCCGAGCCGCCCGGCGTCGTCTTGAGCGCGCTGAGAATGGGCGGCGAGAAGACGAACTCCTGCACCCCGCAGTCGCTGGACACGCAGATGTAGCGGCCGCTCCCCGGCGGGTCCTCGACCACCGTGGAGCCGGTGTACACGTCGAAGACCGCGCCGCGCGACTCGGTGACCAGCGAATAGAAGAGCGTGAGGCCGGGCTGCACGTCGTCGTCCACGAACCGACCCTCGGAAGGATCCAGCGTGGCGTACGGCAGCCACCCGAAGACCGACCACTTGGATGTCTGGTCCGCCGTCGGGACGCGGTCCGGGAAGCAGTCCGAGTCATCGGTGAAGGTGGTGCCGCCGGTGCACGACTTGAAGACGTACAACGCCACGAGGTTGTTCTCGACCCGCGCCCTCAACGAGTCGACGATCCACGGGTTCAGGGCGCGGATGTTGCCGAACGGGGTTCCGACCGGCGCCTCCTCCACGCGTTGCACGAGGTCGGCGATGAACTCGTCCCGATAATCCGAGAGGTCGTCCCACAGCAGTGTCACCTGGGCATCATTGATGCTGCCCGCGGTCGTTGCCACGGTGGACACCCGGCCGGAGCCCACGGCGTACACGTTGGGCGGCGGGACCTCCTCGGGCCCGAAGTAGAAGTCGTTGTAGAAGTCGATGACGTTGTTGACCTGCGTCTCGATGGACGCGGAGTCGGCCTCCCAGGTGAACGCGATCACGAACGAGGTCGTGTCGCCGGAGCGGAGTCGGATCGGTCCGACGCCGATGTGCGGGAACTGTCCGACCCCGTTCACGAAGCCCCCGGGCACCGTGTCGGACCAGACGGCCGCACAGCCGTTCGGGCCTGTGCCCAGACAGGTGTGCGCACGGACCTCGTCGTCCACGCCATCGTCGTTGTAGTCCCAGTTGGTCGGCACCCAGACGTTGAAGGGCCCCCGGTTCGGCCAGTCCGCGTTGCCGACGATGTTGAAGTAATCGCCGTCCGCGAGCTCGTTCGGGGCCCGGCCGTCGAGCAGGTCATCGATCCGGCCGGAGAGGAGCCCGAAGTACGCCCGGTCGGAGCGGTCGTGCACGGGCGTCGTGCACGAGATGAAGCCACAGCCCGACAACTGGTTGATCGTCAGCGTGTCGTCGGCTTCAGGGTGCGTCGGATTGTAGAACGGGCTCTCCGGATCCGAGAGCAGCTTGTTGCGCGTATCCCCCAGCGGCGAGCGCAGGACGATGATCGCCATGGCGCCGTAGTGGAACCCGTTCGAGGTCGCGAAGCGCGTCGGGCAGTCCGTCGCGGGGCCATAGAACGGGGTGGGCTTGGCGCCGTTGGTCACCGCGCGCTGGCTACAATAGTACATCAGCACGGCATTGCGCTTCGGATCCAGGAACTGCGTGTGGAACTGGGCGCCCAGGATGATGACGGGGTTGATCCCCATGTACAGGGAGTCGTAGTCCACACCGGTGGACGGGTCCACGCCGTCGCCGTACAGCTTGTACGACTCGTTGACGACGGTGGCGCGCCAGAAGAAGGTGTTGCTGATCGTGGGTAGCGTGAAGTAATACGCGTTGGCGAAGACGGTGATGCCCAGGGGGTAGCCCCGCAGCGAGGACGGACCCTGGCCGCCGGGCAACGCCGCGCCGTACTGGGCGAGCAGGTCGGACGTCCAGTCGGCGAACTCGCCGTAGACCTGCTCGTTCCCGAGGAATTTTTCGCTCTGGAGATCGGCGGGGACCCGCCAGAACGCGAAGGGATCCCGCGCGCCCTCGGGCGTCGCCGCGAAGGCGGCGTACCCCTCCTCCCGGATCAGGCGGGCGCCGGCGAAGCCGGTGGCCGGATGGGTCTCCGGGCAGGTGAGGTTCGGCAGCATCTGCACGCCGGCCCTCACGTTGCCCCGGGTCACGGCGCGGTAGTCGCGGCAGCCGCCGTCGGCGGTCGTCAGCACGCCTGCGTTCAGCAGCTCGCGGCCCGAGCGGTCACTGGGCATCAGCTTGCGGTAGCGCGGCAAACCGCTCGTCCGGTTGACGGTGTAGCCGCCGCCGATGAGCGCCTGCTGGTTGATCTGCGGCGGCAGGTCGGTGGGGCCGGCGGCCACGTAGAACGGGATCTCGGCAATCAGCCACGGCGTGCCGCCCGCTGGAATCGCGGTGCCCTGCCCGAAGAGGTCGCCGCACCCCAGGTCGCGTGGTGCGGACACGCCGAGGTTCGAGAAGCACATGCCCCAGCGGGCGGAACTGCTGATGCCGCTCACTCCGAGATCGCCCAGCGCGGCCAGGTCGAAGGGCGACGGCGCTGGCGGCCCGGGCGGCACGAGGTGCCGCCTGGTCTGCGCAGCTCCCGGCATCGCGACGACGAGCGAGAGGAGGAGCAGCAGCGCGGCGGACCCGCCGATGCCCCGGATCCCTGGCGACTCATGTCTCATGGTTCATCTCCGCGAACGTTCCTGGAACGGTCCGAATCGTATGGCAGCATCGCGGCGTCGGCCCGCGGCCTAGAAGCTGACGCGGATGCCGGCCTCGATGGTGCGGCGCTGCCCGACGAAGTCGGGCCGGTCGAAGTACGTGCTCGCCCCGTTCCGCGTGAAGCCACCACCAGCCTGCCGCCGGTCCTGGTCCTCGGTGCCGGCGAGGCAGTGGCCCGTGGTGTTGAACACCTGGATGCAGTTCTTGCGGTCGAGCAGGTTGAACACGTCGGCGTACAGCTGGTACCGGACGTTCCCGATGTCGATGCTCTTCTGCGCCCGCAGGTCGATGCGCCAGGTGAACGGCGCCCGGCCGGAGTTGATGGTCTGTCGGGCCTCCGCGTTGCTGAGGCCGAAGCCCGACGTGATCGGCGTGTAGGGCAGCCCGCTCTCGGCGCGGACGGTGATCGAGAGGTTGCTGTTGCGCACCAGCCCGCCGAGCGCGCCGAGCGCCTCCGGCGCCTCATCGAGCACGGCGAAGCGGAGCACGCCGCGGAAAACGTGGGGCTGATCCACTTCCGAGGGATACTCGAACAGAATGAATTGCTCGTCCTCGTTGTCCACCCGCTCGCGCTGCCGCTCCGGGTCCGCCGCGTTGATGCGAGCGCGCGACCAGGAGTAGTTCAGGTCGAAGCCCCAGTAATCGGCGATCTGGCGGCGCAGGGACACCTCGAAGCCGCGGACGGTCGCGAAGTCGCCGTTGACCAGAATGAGGTACTGCGGGCTCGGCGACCCGTAGGTCACACCCGGGTCGAAGACCGGGAAGGGGTTCTGGCCCACGAGGCGGACGCCGGTCAGCCCCGACTGGTCCTTCGCGAAGGCGATCGCGGACAGAGCATAGTTGGTCCCGATCTCCGCCCGGTACCCGATCTCGTACGCGTTCGTCGTCTCGATGGCGAGGCTGGGGTTGCCCAGGAAGGGCATGCTGTACTCGAACGCGTTCAGGTCGAGCGCCTTGGGCGTGCCCTCGTTCGGAGTCCCGGCACCCGTGTACCAGTAGAGATTCTTGAGGATCGGGTTCTGGCTGTAGCGCCCGAAGTTGAAGAACAGGTTCGAGCTCTCGGTCACCGGGAACGAGACGCCGATGCGCGGCGAGAACTGCCGGCGCGGCTTCGCCTCCGAGAAATCGTCCTGCGCCGCGATGATCGCGGCCACGCGCCGCGCGTCGGGGTCACCACAGTTGTTGCGGAGCCACTCGAGCGACTGTCCCAGATTCTGGAGCTCTTGCTGCGCCTCGGCCGGGATGGTCGGGAAGGCGTTCGGATCCGCGCAGACCGTGAGGGCCGTGGTGCCGTTGGTCGGGTCGAGCGGGTTGGTGAAGAACTTCGCCTCGGCGCGGCCGTAATCGAAGCGGAAGCCCAGGTCCACCGTGATGAAATCGTACTCGATCTTGTCCTGCACGTAGAACGCCGCATCCCAGGGCTCGGCGCTCCAGAAGTTCCTGAGCTTGTCCGGCGCGTTGACGCAGCTGCACTCCCACTCGTCGTAGAGGACGTCGTGCCGCTGGAAGAACACGCCGGCGCGAATGTTGTGATGATCGGTTACCTGCGACTGGAAGTCGGCGCGGGCCACCCACGTCTCAATGGTCTCGCCGCCGTAGAAGAAGTCGGTGCCGACGGTCGGGCCGCGCGTGAACTCGGCACCGGGGTCCACGAAGCCGCCCGCGAAGTTCGGGTCCTCGAATTCATCCCCGAGGCAGACGCCCTGCGCCCAGTTGCAGGTGACGCGCTTCTGGTCGAAGCGCCCGAGCGCGATCTGGTAGGCGCTCTTCCCGAGCGTGTGGTCCCAGCGCAGGACGTAGAGGTCACGCTCCTGGGAGATCGAGCCCTGCACCAGATACTTGAAGTTGAGCCAGTAACCGTTGGCGCCCGAGAAGTAGGTGGAGTCCTCGACGGTCTTCGCGGCCGTGAGGGGGTCGAAGCCGGCCCACATCCAGTCGAAGTCGAAGGTGCGCGTCTGACGCTCGTACCTCAACCAGGACGCGCTCAGCTTGGCCGCCGGGTTGGCGTAGAACGTCACCTTGCCGAACAGGTTGCGCCCGACGTCGTAGCCGAAGGAGCGCCAGCCGGGGACGATGTCGAGCTGGAACGGCGTGTTGGGGCGCGTCGTGGTCGAGGTCGGATCGAACACGTCGTCATCGAACTCGAGCACGCGGTCCGGGCCGTAAGACTGCTGTCCGGAGAACATGAAGCGGAGCCGCTCGGCCGTGCCCGGTACCGGGCCGGAGATGAAGCCGGAGAACTGGTTCCAGTCGCGCACCTCGTCGAGCGCGTTGCCGAGCCATGCGCCGACGGCGGAGGTGCGGAAGTCCACGGCGCCGCTGAGCTCGGTGCCGCCCTCCTTGGTGGCGATGTCGATGATGCCCGAGAGCGCGTTCCCGTACTGCGGCTCGAAGCCGCCGCGCTTGAAGTCGATCTGCTCGACGGCCTCCGTGGTCAGGTCGATCGCCGGGCCGCCGAGGACGAAGTTGTTGACCGGGATGCCATCGATCAGCGTCAGCGTCTCGGCGCCGCGCCCGCCACGGATCCGCAGCGGGGTGACGCCGCGGCGCTCCTCGGCGTAGGCGACGACCTCGGTGTTCTGCGGCACCTGGAGGAAGCCGGCCTGCAGCTCGAGCGCGTCCGTCACATCACTGACCGGCAGCGCCTCCAGGTAGAGGCTGGTGAGCGTCTCGCCGGCGCCGGTCCGGTCCAGCGTGATGAGCGGCACGCGTTCGGCCTCCACGACGACGCCCTCGACCGCGAGGGCCTGGCTGGGGAGCGCGAAGTCGACCGTGTGCGTGACGTCGATCGAGACCTGGACGTTCTCTCTGCGGACCGTGGCGTAGCCGATGAGCTGAGCCGAAACGGTGTAGACGCCCGGCGGCACGTTGATGATGAAGTAACGCCCGTTGTCCTGCGTCAGCACCGAGCGGCCGGTCCCCTCCAGGGTGATCTGGACCCCGGCGAGCGGCGCGCCGGTAGCCGCATCCGTGACGATGCCGGTCAACTTGCCACTCTGCGCGGCGGCCGGTCCGGCAAGCGCGAGGAGCGCGAAGGCGATCAGGCCCGGCCATGCGAGTCTCGATGAGCGAGCAGCCACGGCGTCCTCCTTGAGGGGATCAGCGTGTTCGCGACGGCCTCGGTGTCCGCTTTACCAGCGGCACCCGCCCGAGGCGCGGGTTCCACACCATCGACAGCAGACAAGAGGGTAGAGCGATGAGGGAAAGCGCGTGCGGTGCCGCCCGCCAGCAAGGCGACGCCGCACGCCCGACGAAGTTCGTGCGGGTTGCCGACGAGGCGAGCGCTAACCTGGGGCATTGCGCGATCAAAGGGAAAAGTACGATCCGCCGGCTTTCCCGGTCGAACGTCTGTTCGCTCTGCCAACAGGAATCTAAGCTCCCACCCGCCCCCGTCCGGCGCCTCCCTGAGCACACGGATTCAGCCGAAGTGAAGGCGTTATCCCCAATACGCCCGCGCCCCGCCGTTGTCAAGGGTCTTGCGGCGGGGACGGCTCGCCTCGTGCAACGGGGCCGAGCCCGCCTGCCGCCCGTTCACTGAGAGGGGAACGTGCGAAGACAAGAATTTGTGACAGGGGGGAGCACAGCCGCACGGGCCCGGGGGCCTCGGGATTCTACGCAGCGGGCCCCAGGGCTCGGGCGAGCGCGGCCGCGCCGCGCGCGGCGTCTACGGGCCGGTCGAGTATCCGGAGCGGGGGCGTGAGCGCAGCGATGGCGGCAACCACGGGGTCGCGGAGCGGCGCGGCTGCTCGGGCGATGAGCCCGCCGCTCAGGGCGACGGCGGGGGGCTCGCGCCACGGCCCGAGCCGCTGATGCAGCGCGGCCACGTGCGCCGCCAGCTCGCGGGCGGCCTGGTCGACGATCCCGGCCGCCACGCCATCGCCTGCCCCTGCCGCCGCGGCGACGCGCGGCGCCAGCGCCGCGATCGCCGCCTTGTCCGCGCGCGCCACCCAGCCGATCAGCTCCTCGGGCGCGCCCACGCCGGTCGCGGCCAGGAGCATCTCCGTCAGGGCGGTGTCCGGGCCCCGGCCGTCGCGCGCCCGGGCCACGGCACGCAGCCCGGCGAGCCCGAGGGCGTAGCCGCTACCCTCATCGCCGAGGACCTGGCCCCAGCCGCCCGCGCGCGCCGTGCGGCCATCGGCCGCACGGCCCCACGCGATGGAGCCGGTGCCGGCGATGAGCAGGATGCCGGGCCCCGTGCCGAACGCGTCGTGGAACGCCGCTTCTCCATCGCCCACGATCTGGATGGCGCACGCGAGGCCGAGCGGCTCGAGCGCGGCAAGCAGCGCGCGCCGTTCCGTCTCCCGGCCTGCGCCGGCGAGGGCGCAGCAGAGCGCGGCCGCCGGCGGCGCGGCGCCCGCGCGCTCGAGTGCCCGCCGCACCAGGGCGCCCAGCACGCCGGCGCGCGCGGCCGGATCGCGCGCGTCCACGATCCCCGCGTCACCCTCGACGCGCGCGAGCTCGGCGCCCGCCGCATCCGTCGCGAGCACGGTCGTGTGCGTGCCGCCACCGTCCAGGCCCAGGTAGATCGGGCCAGGGCCAGGGCCAGGGCGGGGGTCCATCAGGGGCGGCTGGGGGTGGCGCCGTCCCCCGCGGCGACGCCGGCCTGCTCGGGCGCAGCACGGCCGCCCCGCACGGCCGCGCTGGCGCTGCCGACGGCGAGCGTGATGGCGGAGCCGATCAGGGCGAACCAGAGCGTGTCCACGACGCGCGGCATGGCGCCGAACTGCTGCGCCGCCCAGAGGACAGTCATGATGACGATCGCGGTGGCCATGCCGATGATCGCATCGCGCTGGTCCGCGCGGCGGGACAGCACGCCGAGCAGGAAGCCGCCGAGCAGCCCGCCGTAGGTGAACGAGGCGATCTGGAGCGCGATGACGACGATGGGCGTGCCCTGCGACGCGAACTGGAAGAGCATGGCGCCGCCGATCAGGATGCCGGCCCAGAGCAGGGTGAACGCCTTCCCTGCCCGCATGAGGTGCTCCTGATCGTGCCCGCGGCCCGAGAGCGGCGCGTAGATGTCGTGCGTCGTGGCGGATGCCAGCGAGTTGAGGGACGAGGCGACCGTGGACATGGCGGCGGCGAGCAGCCCCGCGATGACGAGGCCGGTCACGCCGGGCGGGAGCTGCTCGACGATGAAGGCAGGGAAGATCTCGTCCGGCGTGGCGAAGGACCTGCCCTGATAGAAGGCGTAGAGGCCAACGCCGACGAAGAGGAAGAGTGCGAACTGCGCGATGACGATCACGCCGCTCGTGACCAGCGCCTTGCGCGCGTCGCGGAGCGAGCGTGAAGCGAGCAGGCGCTGCACGATCAGGTGGTCGACGCCGTGCGAGGCCATGGAGAGGAAGGCGCCGCCCACGAGACCGGTGAGGACCCAGCGCGGGCTGGCGAAGCCGCCCTCCGTGTGCAGGATGGTGAGCTTGCCGGCCTCGGCGGCGGCAGCCGCGATGCCGTCCCAGCCACCGGCCACGAGGCCCCGCAGCACGTAGAGTGCCGCGAGCCCGCCGAAGAGGTAGATGAACATCTGGACCACGTCGACCCACACCACCGCCCGGAGCCCGCCGTAGTACGTGTACAGCGCCGTGAAGATGCCGGTGACGAGGATCGCCTGCCAGTACGGGAGCCCGGTGATCAGCTTGATGGGGATGGCGGTGGCGAAGATGCGGACGCCGTCCCCGAACGCCCGGGTGGCCATGAAGATGATCGAGGCGAACCGGCGCGCGAGCAGGCCGAAGCGCTGCTCGAGGAGCGCGTAGGCGGTGACGAGTTCACCGCGGAAGTAGCCCGGGAGCAGGACGGCCGCGATGCCGATGCGCCCGATCAGGTATCCGACCGTGAGCTGGAGCATCCACAGGTCGGACTGATACGCGGTGGCCGGGACGCTGATGAACGTGAGCGCGCTGGTCTCCGTGGCGACGACGGAGAAGCAGACCGCCCACCAGGGGATGGAACGGTCCCCCAGGAAGTAGTCCCGTGCATCCCGCTGCCGGCGCCCGAGCCACGTGCCCAGGGCCGTGACGCCCAGGATGTAGGCGACGACGACGACGACATCGAGCGCGGTGAACTCGCCCATGGCGGCCTACTCGAGCTCTACCGCGAGCAGGGGCGAGACCTCCGGCTCGGCGGCGGGGATCGGGATGCGGGGCTGCCGGGCGGTGGGTCTCACCACCACGAAGGCCTCCATGGCATGGAACTCAGGGAGCCCGAGGCGGTCCATGTCCCGGGCGGTGTTCGTGTTGCGTGCTTCGACGCGCTGCCAGAACTCGCGCTCATCGTAGGGTCCGGGGAACGGCGCGACGTCCTTTTGCGACTGGTGCTTGAAGATCGCGAGGATCTTGCGGCGCAGCTCCTCGCGCGAGAGCGGCACGAGCACGTCCGCTTCGTGGACGGGCCATTCCTGCCAGGCGCCGCGGTACAGCCAGACCTCGGGCTGGGGACCCTCGTACTCCAGCAGCGCCTTCTCGATCGCCTCCTTGCACTGCCGGTGCGTCCCGTGCGGGTCGGAGAGGTCGCCGGCCACGTAGACGACCTCCGGCCGGACCTCCTCGAACAGCTCGCGGATGATGCGGATGTCCGCCGGCCCGACCGGGTCCTTGCGGACCTTGCCGGTCTGGTAGAACGGCAGGTTGAGGAAGCGGCAGGCGCTACGGGGGATCCCGAGGGACTCGACGGCGCTCACGGCCTCGGCCTCGCGGATCTCGCGCTTGATGTCCTGCACCTCGCGGATGTCCACCTCGCCCGGCTTCTTGCGGGCGAGCGCGTCCTCGATCCGCGCGATCAACTCGTCGAGCCGGCCGTCCGACAAGGGCGCGACCTCGCGGTGGAAGCGCGAGACGAAGTCCAGGTACCGACGCACCTCGTGGTCGAAGACGGCGATGTTGCCCGAGGTCATGTAGGCCACGACGAGGTGGTTCTCGTTCTCGTGCAGCTTGCGCAGCGTGCCGCCCATGCTGATCACGTCATCGTCGGGGTGCGGGCTGAAGACGATGATGCGCTGGCCGTGGGGCAGGCGCGGGTTGTCGCAGATCTTGGCGGCCAGCCGCGCGAACACCGTCTTGTTGAGCACGTCCACCGACGGATACGGGGCCAGCAGCGAGCTCAGGTGGTGCTCCCGGTAATCCGTGCTGGAGAGCTTGAGGATCGGCGTCTGGGTCTCGTTGGAGAGCCAGATGACGGCGCGGTCCGTCAGCTCCGGAGTCCACTCGACCTCGCGGACGAGCCAGGGCGTGCGGATCCGCGTGAGCTCGCTCGCGGCCGCCGCGTCCACGTAGAAGGTGGCGTTGGGGTGCTCCTGCAGGTACGTGGCCGCGACGTCCGGCGAGATGTCGCCCTCGACGGCCCGGCGGACGATGGACGCCTTGTGCTCGCCGGTCGCGATCAGCGCGATCTCACGGGCCTCGAGGATCGTCGCGACGCCCATGGTGATCGCCTCGCGCGGCACGTTCTCCTCGCCGAAGAAGTCGGCCGCCGCGTCCTTGCGCGTGACCGTGTCGAGCGTGACGAGGCGAGTGCGCGAGTCCACGCCGGAGCCCGGCTCGTTGAAGCCGATATGGCCGGTCTTGCCGATGCCGAGGATCTGGAAATCGATCCCGCCGGCGCGCTCGATGGCGGCCTCGTACTCCCGGCAGTACGCGTCCACTTGCGAACGCGGGATGTCGCCCCGTGGGATGTGCACGTTCTCGGGACGAACGTTCACGTGCTCGAAGAAGTTCTCCCACATGTACCGGTGATAGCTGTGGATGCTGTCCGGCTGCATGGGGAAGTACTCGTCGAGGTTGAACGTGATGACGTTGGAGAAGTCGAGCCCCTCCTCGCGGTGCATGCGGATGAGCTCGCGGTAGATGCCAATGGGCGTGGAACCCGTGGCGAGGCCGAGGACCGCGTACTCGCCCGCCGCGCGCTTGGTGCGGATCAGCGTCGCGATGCGGTCCGCGATGAGGCGGGCGATGTCCTCGTACTCCTCAACGATCACGACGGGGACGCGTTCGTTCTGATGCGGCATATCGCTACTCGATCATCAGGGTCATACGGCGCAGGCGCGGGTGCACGCGGCGGGGGGCATCACGGCTCTCCTTGCCCCGCACGGCCGACCGCCGGCGTGTCGGTGATGGCGAGCACGGCGGTTTCGTGCACGGCCTTGCGCAGCGCGATGTGCTTGTTGTTGTTACGTGTGGGGTTCACACGGTTCGTGAGGAGCACGACGAAGAGGTCGCGCTCGGGGTCGATCCAGATGCTGGTGCCCGTGAACCCGGTGTGGCCGTAGGAGCGCGGGCTGAAGCCTGGGCCCGCGCTCGCGCCGCCGGACGGCGTGTCCCAGCCGAGGGCACGGCTGGAGGCGTCGCTCTGCGGGCGGGTGAAGCGGGCGATGGTGGCGGAATCCAGGATGCGGACGCCGGCGTACTCGCCGCCGTTGAGCATCATCTGCGCGAAGACCGCCAGGTCGCGGGCGGAGGAGAACAGCCCGGCGTGGCCCGCCACGCCGCCGAGCGCATACGCGTTCTCGTCGTGCACGATGCCGTGCACGTGCGTGTGGCGGAAGAACGTGTCCTGCTCCGTCGGGGCGATGCGCGCGAGGATGTCGCCGCCGCCGACCCGCTCGGGAACGGCATCGCCGTGGCCGGTGGCGGCCACGGCGGCCTCGCCCCAGGAGCGCGGGTTGAACCCGGTGTCCCTCATGCCGAGCGGCTCGAAGACGCGCTCGCGCAGGAACACGTCTAGCGTCTGGCCGCTTTGCCGCTCGATGATGAAGCCGAGCAGCAGGATGCCGAAGTCGCTGTAGACCGTCCGGGTGCCCGGCGGAGCGTCGAGGTCCATGCTGGCGATGCGCCGGGCGTAGGCCTCACGGCCACGCAGCTCGCGCCAGAGCGGCGCGTAGGCCGGCAGGCCGGAGGTGTGGGTCAGCAAGTGCCGGATGGTGACGTGCCGCTTGTCACCCTCGGCCGGCCATTCGGGCAGGTAGCGCCAGACGGGCGCGTCCAGGTCCAGCTTGCCCTCCTCGACGAGGATCATCGCGGCCGTGGTCGTCCCGACGACCTTGGTCAGGGATGCCAGGTCGTAGATCGAGGAGTCGGTGGCGGGAGCGAATCCGGCGCGCCAGTCCAGCGAGCCGTAGCCCCGCAGCCGCACGAGCCGGCCGTGGCGGCCCACGGCGAGGGCCGCGCCCGGCGTGGCGCCATCCAGGATGGCGCGCAGGATGATCGAATCCAGCTCCGCCAGCGTGCGCGAATCCATGCCGACCAGCTCGGGCTGGACGAGCCGCAGCTCACGGCCGGGCCAGGCAGCCGGCTCGCCCGCGGCAGGCGCTGCCGCCGCCGGGACGGCAGGCGGCTGCGGGGCCGGGGTGGCCGGGGCGCAGCCCACGAGGAGCATCCCGGCGCAGAGCGCGGGCCATGCCCGGGTGCGGGTCATCGCAGATCCCCGGAGGCCGCGGTGTGCCCGATCCGAAGGCCGCTTCCGAGCGCGTGGCTGGGCGGAAGGGAAATCGGCAGTCGGCCGGTGATGGGCGCCTCGCCGGTGAGGGCGCGGGCGGCGGCGTCCTGCAGCACGCGCTGGGGCCCCCACGCGAGGACGTAGGTGCCCACGTCGGGGAGCTGCGCGAGCACATACGGGTTGCCGAACGAGGTGACCACGGTCGGCCGGCGCGCCGCCACCTTGCTGGCGAACTCCGCCACGTGGGGCGCAATGGCGATGTCGCCCTTCGAGGCGACGACACGGATGAACGGCGAGAAGAGGACGACGTCGGCGCTGTCCGCGGCCACGAGCAGGGAGTCCAGACGCGCGGGCGTGACGCGCGCGTCGAGCGAGACCGTCTGCACGCGGGGGAGGCGTGCGGCCAGCGCGCGCTGGAAGACGCGGCCTGCCAGCGGGTCGTAATCGTCCGTGTACACGATGCTCAACACGCGCCGCGCGCGGTCGGGCTTGAGCGGGAGCAAGCCATCGCGGTCCTGCACCGCGGTGATCGAGCGGGCCGCGATCTCCGCGGCGACGGCCTGGTGTGCGCGCGAGGCGACGACCTCGGGGACCCGATCGAGGTCCACCGTCCGCCGCTCGTGCAACCCGAGCTGCGCCTTGGCGCGGAGCAGCCGGCGGACGGAGCGGTCGATGCGCTCGACCGAGATCTCGCCGCGCTCGACCGCGGCGACCACGGCGTCGATGGCGGTGGGGATGTCCGGCGGCATGAGCAGAATGTCGGCGCCTGCCTGCAACGCCGCGACGGCGGCCTGCGCGTTGCCGTAGCCGCGCACGATGCCACCCATGCTCAGCGCGTCCGTGACGACCAGCCCCTGGAACCCGAGCTCCTCGCGCAACAGGCCGTGCAGCAGCCGCGGCGAGAGCGTTGCGGGGACCGTGTCCCCGGTGAGCGCGGGGAAGGCGATGTGGGCGCCCATGACGGCGGCGACGCCCGCCGCGATGGCGGCGCGGTAGGGCGGCAGCTCGACGGAGTCCACGCGCTCGCGGCTCGCGGTGATGATGGGCAGCTCGATGTGGGAGTCCACGCCCGTGTCGCCATGGCCGGGGAAGTGCTTCGCGGTGGCGAGCACGCCGTGCTCCTGGAGCCCCCGGATGTGCGCGGCCGCCAGCCGCCCCACGCTCGCGGGGTCCTCACCGTAGCTGCGGGTGTTGATGATCGGGTTGGCCGGGTTGTTGTTGACGTCCACGACGGGGGCGAAGATCATGTGGACGCCGACGGCGCGCGCCTCGAGGGCGGTAATGCGTCCCATCTCGTACGCGAGCCGCTCGTCCCCCACCGCGCCCAGCGCCATGACCGGCGGGAACTCCGTGCCGCCGCCGAGCTCCATGCCGTGGGGCAGGACGACGCCGCCGTTGAGGCGCATGCCGGGGCCGTTCTCCATGTCCGCGGCGACGAGCAGGGGGATGTCCGCCATCTGCTGGAGGAGGTTCAGCTTCGAGGCGACCTCGAGCGGCGCGCCGATCGAGACGATCACGCCCCCGATGCCGTAGTCCACGACCCACTGGCGCAGGCGGTCGTAGGCGTCGCTGTCCACGGCGAGGTACTCGCCGCCGATCCAGGGCATGATGAGCTGTCCGACCTTCTGGCGCAGGGACAGGCGCGCGAGCTGGTGGTCCGCCCACTCGTCCGCAGTGACTGGCCGGGGCGCGGGTCGGGGGGCGATGGCGGGCGCGCAGGCGATGGCGGCGACGAGCAGCAGGATCGGCAAGGGACGACGATTCATACCCTCCACCCGGTAGCGGCCGGCGGCGTCGCCGGTCGTGGTCGTCCGCGGCGTTCCTCGCGCACGACCGGGGCCGCCGGCCATTTGCAAACGCTCGCGGATTGACGTCGGAAATGGTGAAATTAGCGGCCGTCCGGTAGGGGCGCAACGGCCGGCGGCGTGGCGCGGCCGCCGTCGCCATGCCCCATCGCCGCCGCCCCGGGGTCAGCGGCCGTAGTCCCAGGCGCCCGGCCGGCGGCGGCCCGGCCGGCCGCGCCGCCTCCAATGCCCCCCGCGCGGGTACTCGGGCCGGAGCGGGCGCGTGAACCCGATGGGGCCACGCACGTCGGGGCGCCGATGCTCGATGGTCTGCTCGGTGTATTCGTAGGAGTAAGGCGAGCCGCCGCTGTAGCGGCCGTAGCGCTCGGACAGGTCGTGGATCCCCATGCGGTCCGCGCGCTCGATGCGTTCCAGGTAATCGCGGAAGAAGTCCCGCTCGTAGCGGGACGGCCCGACACGCGGCCGGCGCGCCATGTGCACCCCCTTCCCTGCCCGCTCGCCCCCGGCACGGCAGCCGGCGCAGCGCGTGCGCCCCCGTGCTCCTGCGCGCACGGGGTGCAAGAAGCATGCGCCGGCTTGCCAGCGGGCGCCGTGCCGCCCATCATGGCCGTTCACCACGACAACGACCGAGCAGCGCGGAGCGCGACCGATGCGGAACATGCTGGTGTTGGCCTTCCTCCTGTTCCTCTGGGCATGCGCCGGCACGCCCGGCCCGGCGCCCGAGCCGACGGAAGCCGGCGCGGTGGGGCGGACGGCCGCGATGCAGGCGGCGGGGACGTTCGACCGGCTGGAGCAGACGCTGCGCGCGCGAATCGCGCGCGAGGCGCCGGCCGAGGTCGCCGTCGCGCTGGTGGACCTGGGCACGGGCGAGCGGCTCGGCATCGGGGACACGGTCGTCATGCACGCGGCCAGCACGATGAAGGTCCCGGTGTTGCTGGAACTGGTGCGGCAAGCGGAGGCGGGGCGGCTCTCTCTGGATGCGCAGATCCCGGTCGTGAACGAGTTCAAGAGCATCGCGGACGGGAGCACGTACAGCCTCTCGCCGGAGGACGACAGCGAGAAGGGGCTGTACGGCCGCGTCGGTGAGCGCGTGTCGCTGCGGGAGCTGGCGCGGCTCATGATCGTGCGCTCCTCGAACCTGGCCACGAACAACCTGATCGCGCACGTGACGGCGGACAGCATCGCGCGGACGCTGGCGCGGCTGGGCGCGGCGGGGATGCGGGTGCTGCGCGGGGTGGAGGACGGGCCCGCGTTCCGGCGGGGAATGAACAACACGACGACGGCTGCCGCGTTCGCGCGGGTGCTCGAGGCGATCGCGCGGTGCGAGGTGGTCAGCCGTACGGGTTGCGACGAGATCGTGGAGATCCTGGCGGCGCAGGAGTTCAACGAGATGATCCCCGCCGGCCTGCCGCCGGGGACCCGGGTCGCCCATAAGACGGGCTGGATCACCGGGATCCACCACGACGGCGGCATCGTGTACCCGCCCGGCCGCGCGCCCTACGTGCTCGTCGTGCTCACGCGGGGCTTCCAGCAGCAAGAGGCGAGCGCGCGCGTGGCCGCGGACATCTCCAGGATCGTGTGGGACGCGCTGGTCGGCACGCCTGGGTGGCGGGTGAGCGTGACCGCTCCGCCGCAGGAGGCCGGCCGCCCGGGCGGGCAACGGCGGGCCAACGAGGCGGCGCGGTGGGTGCCGCCTGCGGAGGTGTCCGAAGGCGTTGCCGAGCTGCTCTCGCTGCACGACCGGTACCGGCTGCCGGCGCTGGAGCACCGCGAGTTCACGCACGCGGAGTACTGGAGCGCGGTCGGCCCGATCGTGGACGGCGCGGCCAACCTCTCCCGCGAGGAGGTGGGCCGATCCGCGGAAGGCCGGCCGCTGTACCTGGTGCGCTTCGGCAGCGGGCCGACCACGGTGCTGCTGTGGTCCCAGATGCACGGGGACGAGTCCACCGCGACGATGGCGCTGGCGGACATCTTCAACCTGTTCGCGAAGGCCCCGGCGGCGCCACGGGTCCGCGCGCTCGCCGAGCGGCTGACCATCCTGTTCATCCCCATGCTGAATCCGGACGGCGCGGAGCGGTTCCAGCGGCGGAACGCGCAAGGCATCGACGTGAACCGTGATGCCCGCACGCTGGCGACGCCGGAAGCGCAAACGCTCAAGGCAGTGCGCGACCGCCACCAGCCCGCGTTCGGCTTCAACCTGCACGACCAGAACGTGCGCACGCGGGTGGGCAACACGGACCGGTTGGCGGCGATCGCGCTGCTGGCGCCGCCGCCGGACGCGACCCGGCAGGAGTCCCCGGGCTTGCTGCGCGCCAAGAAGGTGGCGGCGGCGATCCGCACGGCGATCGAGCCGCTCGTTCCGGGCCACATCGCGCGCTACGATGACACGTTCAACCCGCGCGCGTTCGGCGACCTGATGCAGAGCTGGGGGACCAGCACGGTGCTGATCGAGTCCGGCGGCTGGCGGGACGATCCGGAGAAGCAGTATCTGCGGCGAGTGAACTTCGTGGCGATCCTCACGGCACTGGAGGCGATCGCGACCGGCGCGTACGAGCAGGCGGACGTGGCGGCGTACGAGACGCTGCTGGAAAACGGCCGGGCCGTGAACGATCTGCTGGTGCTGGGCGGGACCGTCGTCGTGCCCGGGCTGCCGCCGTACCGTGCCGACCTGGCCGTGAACTTCGACGAGCCGCTGGAGCGCAAGGGCGGGCGGATCGTCGAGATCGGTGACCTCGCGGAGGTCGAGGCGCGCGACACGCTCGATGCCCGCGGGCTGTTCGTCCATCCGCTGCCCGCCGCACTCTCGGTTGCGCCGGGCGGCGGGCGCTGGATCCAGGTGGGCGCGCCGGCATCCTTCGCGCTCCGCCGCGGCCCGGATGCGGGGAGCGAGGCGGTGGCGGTGGTGGAGGCGGGCGTGGTCGTGCGCGAGTAGGCGCGCCGCCCCACCGTCGCGTCGCCGCGCGGTCCTGGCCGCCGGGGCCGCGCGGCGCGCTGTGAGCGACCGGCCCGACCCGCGTCCGCCGCCGCCCGCAGAGACCTCGACGGGGAGCGTCCTCCTCCCCTGCCCCGCCCGCTGCGGCCGCGGCCGGCGCGCAGCCTCTCCACGCCCGCGGCAACCGCGCCGCGCCCGGGCCCAGCCGTATCGCCGGGGTCCCGCCGGGCCGTCAGCCTTCCAACGCCGATGGTAGCGTGAGCTGCTGGGCTTCCGGGTGGACGAGCACGTCGCCGCCGGCTGGCAGCCGCACCTCCAGGGGCTGGTCGCGCACGGCGCGGCGGAAGCCCTTCCCCTCGAGCACGCGGTGCACGTAGATCCGGCGCACCACGACCATCACGCTGGCGAGCACCGGCACGGCCACGAGCAGGCCAATCACATCGAGCAGGTGCGCCATGACCAGCACGCTGAGCATGGTGAGCACGGGCGGGAGGTGCACCTGCCGCTCCATGATCATGGGCGCGATGACGTTGGCCTCGACGAGATGCACGACGACGCCGAGCCCGACCACGAGCAGCGCGGTGATCGGCCCCTGGGGCCCGAGCACGAAGAGGGCAGGCAGCAGCGTGGAGACGAGCGTGCCGAAGAAGGGCACGATGGCGGCGACGCCGGTGAAGACGCCGAAGGCGAGGGCGTAGGGGACGTCCAGCGCCTCGAGGCCGACCCAGGTGAGCAGGCCGAGAGAGACCATGGCCAGGAGCTGGCCCACGATCCATGCACGCAGGGTGTGGCCGAGGTCGGAGAGCAGGTCGCGCGCAAGATCGCGGTGGACGGGCGGCACGAGCGCGATGAAGCCCTCGCGGTAGAGCCCCGGCCTGAGCGCCAAGTAAACGCCCATCACGAGCACGCTGACCACGTGGATCATGAACTGGACGCCGCTGAAGACGTACGGCACCACGCCGCGGAAGTAGCCGCCGATCTGCTGCAGGATGCTGCCAATGTAGCTCCGGCCCTCGTCGATGGGTCCGAGGAGCTCCATGGCGAGCGGTGCGCGTTCGGCGAGCGCCAGCAGCTGGGCCTCCCACCGCTCGAGCTCCGGCGGGAGCGCGTGGAGCAGCTCCTGGGTCTGGCGCGCGACGGGCGGGACCATCAGGAAGCCGACTCCCACGAGGCCGAGCGCCGTCACGACGACGGCGGCGAGGAGGCCCACGCCGCGCGGCACCCGCAAACGGCGCTGCAGCGTGTCCGTGATCGCGCCCAGGTAGAGCGAGAAGAGGATGGAGATGAACAGCAGCAGCAGGATGTCCGCGATGCTGTAGAAGAACAGCAGCAGCAGGATGGCGAAGACAGAGCCCGCGACGACGCTGGAGGTGCTGCGGCTCATGCAGGAATCAGACCTGATCCTCCAGCTCGGCGTCCTTGATCTCGCCATCCTCGTCGACCCGGGCCGGCTTGAGCTGGTTCTGGCCGGTCCGGTCGAGACCGTCCGCGCCGCTGGGCAGCGCGGCCGGGGTAACGGCGGAGGGGGTCGGGAGGCCGAGTCGCTGCTTCAGCTCGAGCAGGCGGCGATCCACGTCGTCAGCGACCTGGAGGCGTGCGAACTCGCGCTCGAGCGAGTCTCCCGAGAGCGTTTCGCTGACCTCGGCGGCGGCGAGGGCGCGGCGCTCGGACTCCTCGATCTTCTCGGCCATGCGCTCGAAGGTCTCGAAGGCAGAGCGGTCCGAGAGGCCGGCCATCGTCTCGTGGATGCGCTTCTGCGCCTGGGCGCGCTTCTGCTTCGCGATGAGGAGGTTCTTCTTGCGCTTGGCCTCCTCGATCTTGTCGTTCAGTTCGCGGAGCGCGGCCTTCAGCTTCTCGGTCTCGGCCGCCTGGCGCCGCCAGGTCTCCTCGAGCGCGGCAGCGCGCTCGGCGTACTCCTGCTGACGGAGCAGCGCCTGGCGTGCGAGGTCGTCCCGACCCTCGCGCACAGCGAGCACGGCGCGGTTCTCCCACTCCGCGGCTTGCCTGCGCTCCTCTTCGACCTGCGCCTTCAGCTTGCGCTCATCCGCGATCGCGATCGCGACCTCTTGCTTGGCGCGGGCGAGCTGCTCGCGCATGTCCGCGATCACCTGGTTGAGAACCTTCTCCGGGTTCTCGCCGCGGGAGATCGCGTCGTTGATGTTGGAGCGGATGAGCATTGAGAGTCGTTGCAGAATGCCCATGGCGCTAGCCCTCGTGTGCGACCGGGACGAGCTCGGCGAGCCCCGGCAAATGGGTCGAAGCGGCAAGAACGATGCTCTCGAAGGAGCTGCGCAGCTCGGGGAAATCCAGCGTTTCGATGTCGAGCGCGTCCGAAAGAATCAGGTCCGAGCCCTCAATGCCGTAACTGCCGTGCACGATGTCCGTGGCATTGAGCTCGAGCAGGCGACGGTACAGGGCGCCGTAGCGCGCGTCGTCGGCATCCGGGGGCAGGTCCATCACTTTGAGCCGGAGGACCGCGACGGGCGGCGTGTAATGCGCGACGACGGGCGTGCCCCCGTCGGCGCCGCGCAGCACCCACATGCCATCGGCCACTTCCTCGACCTCGACACCGAGGCGGATCAGGTAGCTCTCGAAGTCCTCTCGCGTGACCATGCGGTTCCTCCGGGGGCAGCGCGCGTCGAGTCTCTGCCGTCGAGTCTCTCCCGTTGCTACGCGCGCGCGTAGGCGCGTGTTTCATCCAGCAGCAGGGCGCGGCCCGGCCCGGTCGCGCCGCTCCGGCCCGGCGAGCCCGCGAGCATGCGGCCCGCCCCCCTCAGCCGACCGGCGCCAGGCCGAGCACCTCGGCCAGGAAACGGCCCGTATGGGAAACGGGGTTCGCCGCGACGACCTCGGGCGGCCCCTCCGCCACCACCTCGCCCCCGCCGGCCCCGCCTTCGGGCCCGAGGTCGATGATCCAGTCGGCGGTCTTGATCACGTCCAGGTTGTGCTCGATGACGATCACCGTGTTGCCGCGGTCCACGAGCCGGTGCAGCACCTGGAGGAGCAGCCGCACGTCTTCAAAATGCAGGCCCGTCGTGGGCTCGTCGAGTAGGTAGAGCGTACGGCCGGTGTCCCGGCGGGCCAGCTCGGCAGCGAGCTTGACGCGCTGGGCCTCACCCCCGGACAGCGTCGTGGCGGATTGGCCGAGATGGATGTAGCCGAGCCCGACGTCCGACAGAGTCTGGAGCCGCTGGCGGATGGCCGGAACCTGCTCGAAGAACTCGAGCGCTTCGTCCACGGTCATCTCGAGCACGTCCGCGATGTTGCGCCCCTTGTAGAAGACCTCGAGCGTCTCGCGGTTGTAGCGCTTGCCGCGACAGACGTCGCAGGTCACGTAGACGTCGGGCAAGAAGTGCATCTCGATCTTGACCACGCCGTCGCCCTGGCACGCCTCGCAGCGCCCGCCCTTGACGTTGAAGGAGAAGCGACCCGGTGTGTAGCCGCGGATCTTCGACTCGGGCAGCTCGGCGAAGAGCGCACGGATGGGCGTGAACACGCCCGTGTACGTCGCCGGGTTGGAGCGCGGCGTGCGCCCGATGGGCGACTGGTCGATGTCGATCACCTTGTCCAGGTGCTCGAGGCCGTCGATGCCATCGTGCG
>DATCLK010000256.1:0-23884 GCA_036563975.1 Longimicrobiales bacterium
CGTCGTCCTCGAGCTGCCGCCCGGCGCCGTCCCCACTCGCTGCCGCGGCCAGCATGCGGTTCCGGTCCGGCGGCGTGACGCCCAGCAGGTGTTGCACGAAGAAGTCCCAGCGCTTGCGCTCGCCGTACTCGCCGCCCGAGCCGTGTCCCGCGCCGGGGATGAACAGCAGGTCGAAGTACTTGTTCGCGCGGATCAGCGCGTCGGCGACCTGGAGCGTGGACGCGGGGTCCACGTTCGTGTCCAGCTCGCCGACCACCAGCAGCAGCTTGCCCTGGAGGCGGTGCGCGTTCTCCACGTTGCTGGACGCGGCGTAGTGCGGCCCCACCGGCCAGCCCATCCACTGCTCGTTCCACCAGATCTTGTCCATCCGGTTGTCGTGACAGCCGACGGCGGAGACGGCCACGTCGTAGAAGTCCGGGTGGAAGAGAAGCGCGCCCAGTGCGTTCTGCCCGCCCGCGGATGCGCCGTAGATGCCGACGCGGTCGATGTCGTACCACGGGTACGTCGCCGCGACCGCGCGGTGCCAGAGGATGCGATCCGGGAATCCGGCGTCCCCGAGGTTCCGCCACGCGACGTCGTGGAACGCCTTCGACCGGTTGCTCGTCCCCATGCCGTCGATCTGCACGACGATGAAGCCCACCTCCGCCTGGCGCTGGAGCCCGTAGATGAGCCCGAACGCTTTCGGCACGTGCGAGCCGTGCGGCCCCGCGTAGATGTACTCGATGACCGGGTAGCGCTTCGAGGGGTCGAAGTTCGTGGGCCGGATGATGATGCCCCAGATGTCCGTCTTGCCGTCCCGCCCCTTGGCGACGAACGGCTCCGGCGGCTGCCACCCGGTCGCGAGCAGGGCCGACATGTCGCCGCGCTCCAGCTCCATCAGCACCACACGGTCGCGGGTGCGGCGGAGCAGCGTGATCGGCGGCAGGTCCACGCGCGACCAGGTGTCCACGTAGTACTCGCGGTCCGGCGAGAAGCTGACCGTGTGCGTGCCGTTCGCCTCCGTGAACGCGGTCAGGTTATTCCCGTCGAAGTCGATGCGGTAATAGTGGATGAAGTACGGGTCCTGGTCGGGGTACATGCCGCTCGCGCGGAACCAGATCTGCCGTTTCTGGACGTCCACCGTGTCCACGCCGCGCACGACCCACGGCCCCTTGGTGATCTGGTTCTTCACGCGGCCGGTGATGCCGTCGTAGAGGTACAGGTGGCTCCAGCCGTCGCGCTCGGAGCGCCAGATGATCTCCTTGCCGTCGTCGATGTCGTAGCGGTAGCGCTTGCCGGAGTAGTCGATGAACGTGGACGATCGCTCATCGATCAGCGCGCGCGCCTTGCCGGTGGCGGCGTCCACCTCGATGACGCGGAAGACCTGGTGCCCCCGCTCGTTGTACTCGAACGTGAACGCGCGGCCGTCCTTGCGCCATACCAGCCGCGACATCGAGTACGCGTTGGGGAAGAGCGAGTCGTCGATGACGAACTGCTTGCCCGTGTCCACATGGAACAGCACCGGCCGGCTGATGTCCAGCGCGTCGCCCGGCTTGAGGTAGAATCGGCTCGAGTACTTCGGCTGGATCTGGTCGCGGGGCGAGGATTCGATGAAGTGGATCATGCGCCGGTAGCCAGGGCGCACGCGGTACGCGGCCAGCTTCTTCGAGTCCGGCGACCAGGCGATCGACCAGTGTCGGTAGGCATCGCCCCCCGAGCCGTCCATGCTCAGCGGGCGGCCGTCGTCTGGATCCGAGCCCGCGGTGCGCACCCACACGTTGTAGTTGCGGATGTACGCCTCGAGCTTCCCGTCCGGAGAGCGGATCGGCTCCTGGCGTGTGTCGTCCTCCGGCGCGCCGGCCCGCCGGCCGCTCCACTGCTGCGGCTGGGCGCGCTCCTCGCGCCGCGGCCGCGCCGTGTCCCGCGCGCATGCGTACTCGACCGCGAGCGTGCAGCGCCAGGGGACGCCGCGCAGCTCGAACGCGATCGCTGCCTCGTCGTCCACGAACGAGAAGCCGGACTGGCCGAACGGCAGGCGGAGCGCCGTGTAGCTCGTGTCGGTGGCCGCGGACAGGGCGCGGGCGAGCCGTTCGTGGTCGAACGCGGGTCGCTTCTCGAGCGTCTCGGCGTCCACCAGCACGTACTCGTGGCCGCCTGCCACCGTGCGGCGGTACCAGAACCGGTTGCTCCTGCCGATCCAGTTCGGCGGGCCCGCGACGCCGACCACGAGTCCGTCCAGCCGGTCGCGCAACTCCTCGGCGCGCTGGTAATCCGCGGCGGTGCCTTGCGCGTGCGCGCGCGTGGGGAACAGCAGGAGGAGGGTGGCGCCGAGGGCCAGCGCATGCAGGCGCGCGCCGGCGCAGCGGCAGCACGCCAGGTCCCGTTGGATGGCGACGTCGTGGAGAGCGGTCGTCGTGTTCATTGCGCGTTCGGGGGTGAGAGGTCGCCGGGCGTGAACGGCAAGGACCAATCGGGGTCAGAGGGCATCATTGGTGGGGAAACGGCCAGCGGCAAGCCCTGGCGTCGTGCCGAATCCCCGCGCTCCATCCCGCTATGGTCCTCGCCGACCGCGCGTGGTATCTTCCCGCCATGGACCAGCGGATCGACCCGCAGCACGCGGCCTGGCTCGAGGCGAAGTTCGAGGAATTCGCGCGGATGGTCTCGAGCGCATTCCAGCGCATGGAGGACCACATCAACGCGCGGTTCGACCAGCTGGAAGAGCGCGTGGACCGGTTGAAAGAGCGGATGGGCCGGCTGGAAGAGCGCATGGGCCGGCTGGAAGAGGCGGTGGCGCGGTTGGAAGAGCGGGTTTCCCGGCTGGAAGGGACCGTGGCTCGCCTGTAAGAGCGGGTGGCCAGGCTGGAAGAGGCAGTGGCTCGCCTGGAGGAGCGCGTGGTGCGGGTGGAAGACGGGATGACCGCGCTGGACGGGCGGATGGGAGTGCTGGAGGGCCGGGTCGGCGCGCTCGAGCGCGAGGTCGGGTCGATGCGCGCCGAGTTCAACGACCGCTTCGCCAGCATCGGCGAGCGGCTCGCCACTGTGATGCTGCGCATCGAGCAATTCGAGGCGCGCGTGCAGGCGTCCCTGGATCGAAGCCGCCGGGGGCTCGCCGGGCGGCGGCCGACTCGCCCCGCCCGCCCACCCCGCAGTCGCAGCCGCCAGACTGGGCCCGCACCCCCCCGCCGGCAGTCGCGCCCGCACACTCGTCTCCCCCGCCCCGGCCGGCAGTCGTGCCCGGCGCTCCTCACTCCACCCGCAACGCCTCCGCCGGCTGGATCCGCAGCGCGCGCAGCGCGGGCACGACGCAGCCGGCCAGTCCGACGATGACCATCCCCGCGGCCACGCCGCCGACCAGGCGCAGCCCTTCCGCACTGCGTGCCACCGTCAGACTCACGAGCGCGGCGCCGAGGGCGATGCCGAGGCCGATCTGCGTGGAGCCACGCGCGAAGGTCGAGAGGATGAGCCGCTTCGGATCCGCGCCCAGTGCGACGCGGATCCCGATCTCGCGCGTGCGCTGTGCGACCGTGAACGACATCAGCGCGTAGATGCCAATCAACGCGAACAGCAGCAGGATGGCGCCTACCACGGCGAGCGCCGCGGTGAAGTAGGCATCGGAGCGCTGGACCGGCCGCCAGATCTCATCGAGCGGCGCCACGTCGGCGATTCCGAGGCGCGCATCCACGGACGTCACGAGCGCGTGGACTTGCGGCACGAGCGCCTCGGGCTCGCCCGCGGCCCGCAGGTAGAACTGCACCGAGCCGTGCTGCGCCGACCGCAGCGGCACGTACACGCCGACCGGCGTGCCGGGGCCGATCGCCGCCTTCATGCCGTCCACCACGCCCACGATCTCGTACCAGTCGGCCTCGTGCTCATCCGCATCGACGAGCCGGAAGCGCTGCCCGATCGCGCTCCGTCCGCCGAACGCGTCTCGCGCCCACGCCTCGTCGACGATCGCGACGCGCGCCTCGGAGGCGGGATCGTCCGGCCTGAACGCGCGGCCGCCGGTGATGCGCGCGCCCATGACCTCGAAGAAGTCCGGGTCCACGGCGACCAGGCGCGCGCCCACGATCCGCGCCGAGTCGCCTTCGATCTCGAGCTCGGTCACGGGATGATTGAAGCCGGGGAGCCGGCTGGCCCGGGTCGCCGCGAGGACGCCGGGCTGGGCGGCGAGGCGGCGGTGGACTTCGTCGAGGAGCTGCGCCACGCGC
The DNA here is from genome assembly GCA_036563975.1 of Longimicrobiales bacterium. Lineage (GTDB taxonomy): Bacteria > Gemmatimonadota > Gemmatimonadetes > Longimicrobiales > RSA9 > RSA9. Next base: position 4,188 of record DATCLK010000256.1, read on the forward strand.
TGCCCGTCTTCGGGCCGTGCCACCTGCGCATTCCCGCTCGACCCTGCGGTCGCCGGCTGGTACAGGACCCGGCCGGTGAGGTACGCTTCCGCGGGGAACTCCATCACCTCGCGGTCCGCCATCAGATCCTGTGCCCGCATGATCGCCACGGGGAAGAACGCGACGCACAGCCCGACCTGAGCGACGATCACTCCGGTCGCGAAGGTTCCGAACCGCATCCCCGAGCCGCCGGCCCCCGGCTGGGATAGGCGGTGCCGCAGCGCGCGTCCCGTGGCGCGCAGCCCGGGGATCCCGCCGATGATGGCGGCACCGAGGACGGCCAGGGCGGCGGTGTAGACGACCGTCGACGCGGACAGGCCGAAATCGAACCAGAAGGGCGGCCGCATCTGCTGGACCTCGAAGAACAGGCCCATGCCCCGGCGCAGCCCCCATCGGGCGGCGGCCAGGCCGAGCGCCGCTGCCAGCGAGGTCAGCACCAGCGACTCCGCGACGAGCTGGATGATGATGCGCCGGCGGCTCGCGCCGAGCGCGCTCCGCAGCGCGATCTCGCTCTCGCGCGCTACCGTGCGCGCGAACAGCAGCGCCGCCAGATTCGCGCTCACCACCACGAGAAACAGGAGGAACGGGATGTTCAGCGCGGCGATGATGCGCGCTTCCCAGCCACCGCCTCGTGCGAACCGGGTGACCTCCGGGCGCAGGTGCTCGTGCGTCTCCGGAAACTGCGCGGCCGCGCGCTGGCCGATCATCGCCAGCTCGGCCTGGGCCTGCTCCAGTGTCACGCCGTCCGCGAGCCGGCCCACGACCCGAATGGCCGGCCCTGCACGCCGCGCGTAGCGCGCCGCGCTGTCCTGGAGAGGCGTCCAGACCTCCTGGTTCAGCGGGAAGCCGAAGCCCGCGGGCATCACGCCCACGACCGTCGCATACTCCGATCCCAGCCGGATCGCCCGCCCGATCGCCGCCCGATCGCCGCCGAAGAGCCGCTGCCACGCGTCGTGCCCGAGCACCGCCACGAGGGGCGCCCCCGGCCGATCGTCGTCGGCGGTCAGGGGGCGGCCAAGCAGCGGCGCGACGCGCACGAGGCGAAACATCGACGGCGTCACCCGCGCCCCGCGCAGCGTCGCGAAGCGGCCGTCCTCCGTTATCGCCGTGTACTCGATCAGCGAGATCGCCGTGAGGTCCTCGATCGATCTGGCCTCGGCCCGCCACGCCTCGAAGTCATGCAGCGCGCGCGGCTCGCTGTTGAAGTCGCGGTCAGCGGCGGAAAGGTCGCGGTTCCGGATCGTGACGATCCGGTCCGCCTCGTCGAGCGGGATCCGCGGGCGGGCGAAGTCGTGCGCGAACTCGAACCAGGCCGCCGCCAGCGCGACGGCGGCCGCGAGCGCAAGCGCGCTCGCGGCCGTGAGCACCGGGTACCTGACGAGCTGCCGCACCCCGAGCTTCAGGTCCAGCAGCAGGCCGGAGAGCCACGCGAGGCCGCGGCCGTCCCGCATCTCCTCCATCGGCCGCTCCGCTGCGCCGCGGCCGAACAGCAGCCGGAGACGCGCGCCGAGATCTCTGAACCACCTCATCTTCGCTCCTCCGGGGTCGAATGCCGAGGCTGCCGCCGCTCAGGTCGAGTGCAGGAACGCTTCGACTCCGGCCGCGGAGCGGCGCCAGCTCGTCGCCCAGCCGCCGCCGGCCCGCTGCCGTCAGCTCGTCGTAGCGCGAGGTGGCGCGATTCCGCTCCGGCAGGGTCGACATGTCGCTGTCGAGCTGAAGGTCGGCGGCGGTCCTGTCGGCGTCAAGGCCAATGCGCGCCGCCGGGCGGCGTGCCCGGAGGTCGCGGGGCAAGACCCGAGACAGCCCGACCCGCAGGGGGGTGGTCGTTCGGGTGGGGGCTTTGCGGAGCGGAGACTGCGCGCGCCAGGCGTGTTCGGGAGCGCGCGCTCGATCGAAGCGAGGCGGGTCGATCGAAGCGGTCGGCCCGCCTCGCTGCATCTGGCGGCCGGGCTGGCTGTGAGTGGCGGCTGCGCACGACGGGGCCCGCGCCCGCTGCCCGGCTGCACCGGGCGCGCTCATCGGGGAACGCGCGGCGGAGCGGCCGAGTACCTCCATGCGCCCGGCGATGCGCGCACGCCGGGCGCGTCCGAACAGCGATCGCGATCCCGCAGCCCGCCGGAGACACGCGTGACACGCATCCTCGTCGTCGACGACGTCCTGGCCATGGCCGAGCAATACGCCTACGACCTCCAGCGGCTGGGCGGCTGGCGCGTGCGCATCGCCACGTCCGGCCCGGAGGCGCTCGAGGCGCTGCGCGACGAGGAGGTGGATTGCGTGATCCTGGACCTCGAGATGCCGGGCATGGACGGCTTCGAGGTGCTGCGCCGCATGCAGGAGATGGGGCCGGACACGCCAGTGATCGTCTACACCGGCACCGGCGACTTCGACCGCTGCGTGCGCGCGGTGCGGCTCGGCGCGTTCGCGTTCATCGACAAGGCGGAGCCGATGCAGCGCGTGGTGCAGGAGGTGCGGAACGCGCTGGAGCGCGGCCGGCTCGTCGGCGAGGTGAAGGCGCTGCGCGCGCGGCTGGACGCGGAGACGTCGCTCATCGGCTCGAGCCCGGCCATGCAGCGGCTGCGCGAGGAAATCCGCCGGCTCGCGCCGATTCCCAGCCCGGTCCTGATCCTGGGCGAGAGCGGCTCGGGCAAGGAGCTGGTCGCGCGGGACCTGCACGCGCTGGGCGCGGAGCCCAAGCAGCCGTTCATCGCGCTGAACTGCGCAGCGTTGCCGGAAAACCTGATCGAGAGCGAGCTGTTCGGCCACGAGCGCGGCGCGTTCACGGGAGCGGACCGGCAGAGGAAGGGCGCGTTCGAGCGCGCGGGCCGCGGCACGCTGTTCCTGGACGAGATCGGCGAGCTGCCGCTCGCCGCCCAGGCCAAGCTCCTGCGCGCGCTCGAGAACCGCGAGGTCACGCGTGTGGGCGGCGACCGCACGGTGACCGTGGAGGCTCGCGTCGTCGCGGCGACGCACCGCGACCTCGAGCGGGCGGTCGAGGAAGGAACGTTCCGCAGGGATCTCTTCTACCGGCTCAACGTGCACGTCATCCGCGTGCCGCCGCTCGCGGAGCGGCTCTCGGACGTGCCGGAGCTGGTCGAGCACTTCCTCGCACAGCTCTGCGCGCGCTTCGGCATGCGCAGGAAGCGCGTCTCGCCGGAGGCGCTGGCCGCGCTGTGCCGCTACGACTGGCGCAAGAACAATGTCCGGGAGCTGCGCAACGCGGTGGAGCGCATGCTGATCGCGTCGGACGGCGATGTGATCGAGGTCGACGACGTGCCCGCGGACGTCCTGGTCGGTGCGGCGGCGCAGCCGGGCGGGGCAGTGGCCGCCGCGGACAGGCCGCGCACCTACCACGAACGCAAGGCGGAGGCCGAGCGCGCCATCGTGCTCGAGGCGCTGCACGCGCACGACTGGCACATCACGCGCACGGCGGAGGCGCTCGGCCTCGCGGACCACGCGAGCCTGCTCAAGATCATGCGCCGGCTGGGGATCAGGCGAGAACCCGCGAACTGAAGCGCGGCGGCGGGACGCACGCCCCACCGCCGCGCCTCGGCTCATTCGGCGGCCGCTGACTCTTGCTGCGTCTTCTGCGCGCCCCGCCGGCTCCACGGGCCGGGGCCGTCGCGGCGCGTTCAGCGTCCGGCCGGCCCAGCGGTGTCCAAAGCGTCAGGCCGATCCGGCAGTGTTCACCGTGCGTGGCTGGTCCAGCCGTGTTCAGCGCCTGGCCGCTCCGGCCGTGTTCAGCGCGCGGCCGGTCCAGCCGCGTCCAGCGCCTGCAGCGTCCGGCCGATCCAGCCGCGTTCAGCGTCCAGCCGATCCGGGCGCGTCCGCGGCGACCGCCGCGTCTGGCCGGAGCGTCACGGCCGGGCCCTCGTTGCCGCCGCGATCCACGGCCGAGACGACGACCTCGCGCAGCGGCGCGTCACCCGCCAGCGCGACGCGCGTGCGCGTGGCCGGGACCACATCGACCGTCCAGCGGTTACCGTAGCGCGCGCGCACGACCCACAGGCGTGGCGGCTCGCCGGGGCCCGCGGCCAGAGACAGCGCCGCGCCGTCCGCCGCGAGCGTGACGCGCGGCGCGCCGGGCCTGGTGCGCGGCAGCCAGGGTGAGGGCGGCACGAGCGCCGGGTAGCGATAAACCGTCCGCGCGAGTCGCTGGGCGAGGCTGTCGCGCATGAGCGCGCGGGCGCTGAAGTGCACGTGGCCGTGTACGCCTTCGTGCCCGCGCGCGACGTAGATCTGCCCGACGATCTCCTCGGGCGGCCACCCATCCTGCCGCTGCGCGGTGCGCACGCGGCTCGGGATCATGCCCACGTACAGGTGCCGGCCACGGAGGTTCTGCTCCGCCCACCACCCGAGCATCACGCCGTAGTTCATCAGCGTGTCCGCCATCGGCCGGTAGAGCTGCGGGACGAAGTAGTCGACCCAGCCCTCCCTGAGCCACTTGCGCGAGTCGGCGTAGATCTGCTGGTAGGCATCGAAGCAGCACGCCTCCGGCGTCGGCGGGTGCCCCGGCCTCCAGATGCCGATGGGGCTCACGCCGAACTTCACCCACGGCTTCATCCGGTGGATCTCGCGGTACAGCCGCTCGATCAGCCGGTCCACGTTCTGGCGCCGCCACTCGTCGCGGGAGAGCTTGCCGCCGGACGCGACGTACCGGTTCCAGCTCGGCTCGTCGGGGAAATCGATCACCTTGCCCGTCGAGTCCCGCTCGCGATACGGGTAGAAGTAGTCGTCGATGTGGATGCCGTCCACGTCGTAGCGGCGCACGACGTCCAGCATCACGGCGACGGTGTGGTCCTGCACGTCCGGCTCGCCCGGGTCCATCCACAGGTGCGTGCCGTAGCGCCGCACGATATCCGGCCGCGTCACGCTGATGTGGTTCGCCGCGACGGGCGAACGCGCGGACGGGTGCCGCGCGCGGTACGGGTTGAACCACGCGTGCAGCTCGAGCCCGCGCGCGTGTGCGGCTTCGATGGCGAAGGCGAGCGGATCCCAGAGCGGCTCGGGCGCCTGCCCCTGCGTGCCGGTCAGGTACTCGGACCAGGGTTCGAGCTCGGACGGGTACAGCGCGTCCGCAGCCGTGCGGACCTGGAAGATCACGGCGTTGAGCTTCAGCTCCGCTGCGCGGTCGATGATCGCGAGCAGCTCCGCCTTCTGGCTGTCGACCGGAAGCCCGCGCGCGGACGGCCAGTCGATGTTGCTCACGGTCGCGATCCAGACGGCGCGGAACTCGCGCGCGACGGCGGGCGGCCCGCCCGCGGCGCGGGGCGGCTCCGGCGGGCGCCCCCCGCCGACACAACCGGCCGCGAGCAGCGCGGCGGCCGCGCCGACGGCCGCGACCCGTGCGAGCCGCGGGCGCGTCACCCGCGGCTCGACTGTGATCTGCGAACACGACTCCATCATCATGATCCCGTTCTCCCGCTCGTGGTGCGCCGGGCCGCTGCGGAGTCCGACGGCGGTGCCGCGCGGCCGTGCCGCGCCAGCCGCTCCTCCACCATGCGTCGCAGCGTGCCGTCCTCGAGGTAGAGGCGCAGGTGCGTGCCCGGGCACGACGTGTCCGCGTAGTGGTAGTGGCCGCCGATGCGCTCGAGGGGCACGCCGAAGCGGTCGACGGCCCAGGCCATCAGGTCCGCGATCGCCTCGAGCTGCGCAGCAGTCGGCTCCTGGCGCCCGTAGTTGCCGATGACGCTGATCAGGAAATGGCCGCGCGGGTCGTACGTGGTGTTCGTCTCGCCCATGTAGCGCCAGTCGCGGCCCTCGTAGATGCGGCCGTCGAGGTCGATCAGCATGTGGTAGGGCACGTCCCACCAGTTGCGGTCGCGCGCGCCCCACACCTGTAGGCCGCGCAGCTTCTCCGCCGGATCGTCCTCCGGCCGGAGCGGCTCCCGGCTGCCGGTGTGGTGCAGGGTGATGTGCGTGATCTCGTGCGGCACGCGCAGCCGCAGCGCGGCGCCGCCCGCGCTGTCCGCCGCGGCGACCTCGGGAGGCAGTGAGGCCAGCGTGGCGACCTCGAGCGCGACCAGGCCGGCGCCCAGCTCGCCCGGCCCGTGGATCGCCACCACCGCGATGCGGTAGCCCTGCCACGCGAACGCGGCGCCTTCGCGCACCCGGCGCTCCTCTCGCGCATCGCCGCGCTGCAGCCGGAGCAGGACGACGTCGCCGGGCGGCGGGGCCGGCGCGCGGTCCGCCGCCGCGGCCGGCTCGCGCTCCGCGGAGGCGGCCGCCCGGGTCGAGTCGACCTCGGTCGCGACTACCTCGAGGGCGAGGTCGCGGAACTCGAGGCGATCGCCTGGCCGCAGGTTGCGCCGCGTCGCATCCGCCGGGTGACCGAGCGGCGGGTGGGCTTCCCACGCCGAATGCGGCACGACGCGCGGCGCCGGCACGGCGGGCGCCGGCCGGCGCGCGGCGCAACCCGCGGCGAGGGTGGCAGCGAGGAACGCGACGGGCGCGCGTGAGCGAAGCAGGAGCGACGTCATCCTGGGCACCGGCATCGGAGCTCCTCATGCGTTGGAGTGGGACGGACGCCATTCTGGCGATCCGGGCGGCTTCGCGCCAGGTGTCGCGCCCGGTGGCCGGCGGGTTTCGGCGGGCTTCGGCGGATCCGGCAGGGCGCCGGTGAGGCGCCGGCCGGCAGTCACGCGGCGGGCGTCAGCCGCGTGGTACGGCCTGCCGCGCCGCAGGACAGCGGCGGCGTCGGGCGGGGTGCGGGTGCGGTCGGGTGAGAGGCGGGTGCCGCAAAGAGAAACGGCCGGGCCAGCAACCCGCCGGCCCGGCCGTCGTCGTGTGGAGCGCAGCGTCAGGACGCGGCCGCCAGGTCCCGCACGGCCTCCGCCAGCATGCGGACCTTCGCCGCATCGCCGGAGGCGCCGGCCTCGGCCTCGAGCTGCGTGGCCAGCTGCGTGAGCGCATCGCGGCGCGCCGCGCCGGAGCTCGCTTCCGCGCTCGCCAGCTCACGCCGCACCGCGGCGATGCGGTCCGCGGACAGCCCCTTCGAGCGCTCGAGCTGGTCCACGTAGGCGCGCGCCAGCGCGAACGACGGCGGCCAGACGAACCTGGGCTGGCCCTGCACGTTGAAGTACTCGAGCTTCACCGTCTTCGCGGCGTCGATCTCGTTCTGCGAGAGGAACTCGCTGGGCACGAGCTCGAACACGTCCAACCCGCGCGCGATCTCCGAGCTGTAGATGTAGCCGTTGTACCAGTACGCCGACCAGGACCCGCCGCTCTCCAGCTCGTTCGCGTTCACCGGCCCGCGGTCGTAGAACGCGATCTCGACGGGATTCTTCGGGTCCGTCCAGTCGAAGACGGAGATGCCGCCCTGGTACCAGGCCTGTACCATCACATCGCGGCCCGGGATCGGGATCAGCGAGCCGTTGTGCGCCACGCAGTTCTCCTGCGAGGTCTGGGGCGCGGGGATCTTGTAGTAGCTCTGGAACTTCAGGTCGCGATTCTCGATGGTGAAGATCGCGTCGGCGCCCCACTCCTTGGGATCCAGCTCGCGGCACCTCGGTCCGCCGCCGCCGCCCCACTCGTCGCTGAAGAGCAGCTTGGTGCCGTCGTTGCTGAACGTGGCGGAGTGCCAGTACGAGAAGTTCGAGTCGGCGACGGCGACGATGCGCTTGGGGTTGACCGGGTCGCTGATGTCGAGCAGTAGGCCGTAGCCCTCGCAGGCGCCGCCAGCGAGGCCGATCGCCGGGTAGACGGTGATGTCGTGGCACTGCGTCGGGCCGGGGCGCGGCCTGTTCGGGTCTTCGGGCTCGCGCCGGCCGATCATTTGCTCGATGAGCTGCGGCAGCCGCGCGCGCAGTTCCGCGCTGTCCGCCGCGGTCGGCGCGCCCGTGCCACCCCGCGCCGCGACCACCTGCCGCAGCAGGTTGTCCGCGATGCGGTCGGGCAGCACCTGCTCCTCGCCCATGATCTCGACGACGAACGCGCCGCGCGCCTTCGCGGCCGCGATCTCCGCGCGGTCCGCCGGCCCCAGCCCGTGGCGCGGCGGGGCGACGAGGCCCTCGAAGATGCGCGGCGAGCTCACGATGGCGGCCTCGGACGGATTCGCGAGCGGGACCCGGATCACCTCGATCCGGAACAGCGCCGAGTTCGGGTCCTCGCTGGGCGGCGCGCTCACGCAGCCGGGCAACTCCTCCGCCGGCCGCACCGGCGCCGACCCGGAGACGTAGATGTAGACGTTCTCCGTGTCACCCGGGTGCTCCAGCACCGTGTGCGTGTGCGAGCCGCGGCAGGTCTGCACGTTGCCGATGTACTTCGGGTTGCGGATGTCCGAGATGTCGAAGATCCGGATCCCGCGCAGCCGGTCGGGGCTGACCGCCTCCGGCACGCCCTGCGTTCCGCAGTCCAGCCGGCCGCCCAGGCCCTCGCCCGAGACGAACAGCAGGTTCTTGTAGACCGAGACGTCGCTCTGCGACGCGGGGCAGACGTACCCCCTCACCAGCACCGGCCTGGCCGGGTTCGAGATGTCCCAGACCTGGAACCCGTTGTAGTTGCCCTGGATCACATAGTTGCCCGTGAACGCCAGATCCGAGTTCGTCACGCCGATGAACTCCGGCGGCGGCGGAGTCGTCGAGACCACGCGCAGGTTCCAGATCGCCTCTTCGGCGTCGAACAGGCCGGCCTTCAGGCCGACGCGCGGATCCGTGCTGCGCGGCGTCGTGGCCGGCGTTGTCTGCGCCGTGCGGCCGGCCGACGGCTCGGGCCCGGTCACGCCCGTCGTCGTGGTCGAAGGCGCGCAAGCGGCGGCGGCGAGAAGCCCAGCCGCAAGCGACAGCGAACGGACGCGGGCCGCTCGCCAGGCGGCGGCAGAGCGGGGAAGAGTGAAGGAGTCCATGGCAGAGTCCTTTTCTCTGGTGCAGGGTCCGGCCGGGAGCCGACCGGGCTCGGGTCCTCAGCGAGCGCCGCCCTCGGCGGGCAACGCGGCCAGCATGAGCTCCATGCGGGCGATCTCGGTGTCCTGGTCTACCCGGATGTCGGAGGCGAGTCGGAACACATCCTCGTCCTGCGCCGCGCCATCCGTGGCGAACAGCTCGTGCACCATGCTGACGGCGCCGCGATGGTGCTGGATCATGTACTTCAGGAACAGCCGGTCGAACTCGAGGCCGCGTGCCGCCTCGAGCTCCTGCAACTGCTCGGGCGTGAGCATCCCGGGCATGTGCATGTGGTGCTCCTCGACGCCGTGCACCATCACCGTCAGCCCCTCGATGTGCACCTCGGGCACGGGCTGCCCGCGCTCGCGGAGCCACTGCTGCATCCGCGCGATCTCGTCCTCCTGGGCGTTGATGATGCGAGCGGCGAGGGTCCGGATGCTCGAGCTGGAGGACCGCTCCGGGACCAGCCCGGCCATCACCAGGGCCTGGGCGTGGTGCGCGATCATGCCGGTCATGAAACGGACGTCCGCCGGCGTGTAGTGCATCCGGGCGCTGTCCCGTCGCGCGCGGTACAGCGCCTCGAGCTCAGCGACCTCGGCCGCCGGGCTGCCGGCCGGCCGTGGACGCTCGGGCTCCGGCCGCGGGCCGCCCGCACACGCCGTCGCGGCCACCAGCAACGCCAGCGCCGCCGCGCGCGGCCAGCCCGTGCGTGATCCTCTCGTCATTCCGCTTGGGGCTCCAGATGCCAGATGATGGAACGGCTCGCCCTGGTGGCGTTCGCCAGGAATCATACGTCATACGCCCCGCCGCGTGAAGGGGTTTCGACCGGAGGGAGGGGGGGACCGCCGCAGCGCGGCGGAGCTACGGGGCCTGGCCGACGCCCAGGACCAAAGCGCGGTCGCTCCGGACTCGCCAGCGCCGCAGCGCCGTGGAGCAACGGGGCCTGGCTACGTGGGCCGGTTCGCGCCGGATGGCCGGCGTCCCCGTCGCTCGGGGTGTCCCGCGTCGGGCAGACGGCGCCCGGCGGCGTGCGCGCCATCCCGCGCAGCAGGCCGCCGGGCGCCGCGGATCGTGCGCCCGCGTGGTCAGGGGTGTCAGTGGTGCACGCCCTCCGCCCTCGTGTGGTGTACCGTGCCGTGCGGATGCCCCGGCGGGCTGTACACCATGTACATGTGCAGCCGGGAGCTGCCGGTGTTGACGATGTTGTGCGTGGTGCCCGCAGGGATGACGAGCACCGTGCCCTCGCGGAGGGGATACGTCTGGCCGTTGAGGATGGCGCGCCCCTCGCCCCGCTCGACCCGGATGAACTGGTCGCTGTGTTCGTGCATCTCGGTGCCGATGTCCTCGCCCGGGCGCAAGGTCATGAGCACGAGTTGCGTGTGGCGGCCCGTGACCACCACGCGCCGGAAGTCATCGTTCTCCACCGCGGCATCGTGGATGTCCGCGATGTATGCGCCGCCAGGCGGCGGGGCCGGGAGCACGCCCATCTCCGGCTCGGGTGTGCTGGCGCACGCCGTCAGGAGGCCGAGCGCCACGCCGAGCGACGGGAGGTATGCCAGCCGGAACGCGATGCCTCTCATGCAAACCCTCCGGGTACCGTGACCGTGGCCGGACGACCCGCCCGTCCGGGCGGAGCCGCTCCGGCGGCGGCCGGTGCAAGCCGTGCACCGCCGGCGGTCGGGCGACTCGGCGGGGTCCGCCAGAGAAGGTGCGGGCGCCGGAGCAGGCCGGCGGCGTGGGCGGAGCCGTTGGCGGCCGAGTGGTAGGCCCGCCGGACGGCGGCTCGCCGATGTCGCGCCAGCCGTGCGCGCCGCAGCCCCACGGTTTTGCCGTGCGCTGAGCGGTCGCGGCCCGGCTACGAGGTCCATGAGGTGAAAGAAAGCGGGCGACCCCTACCAGGAGCCGCCCGCCGCAGGTGAGCTCGACCCGCCGCCCGGCCGAGCGCTGGTCTCAATCGCCCCCGGCCGCCACCGCCGCAGCCCGCCGCTCCTCCCGCACGCGAGCCGCGTTGCGGCGCCCGTAGGACCAGTAGATGACCATGCCCACGACCAGCCACACCAGGAGCCGCTCCCAGGTCGGCCACGGCAGGCCGGCCATCAGGTAGAAGCACGCCAGCAGGCCCAGGATCGGCACGACGGGCGAGCCCGGGACGCGGAACGGGCGGGGCACGTCCGGCGCCGTCCGCCGCAGGACGAGGATGCCCGCGCACACGATCACGAACGCGAGGAGCGTTCCGATCGAGACGAGCTCGCCGAGGATGCCGATCGGGAACAGTCCGCCGGCCACGGCGACCGCGACGCCGGTCAGTGCCGTCGTGATGTACGGCGTCTTGAAGCGGGGATGGATGTTGCTGAACGCCGAGGGCAGCAGGCCGTCCCGGCTCATGGCGTAGAAGACCCGCGTCTGGCCCAGCATCATGACCAGGATCACGCTGGAGAGCCCCGCGATCGCGCCGAGCTTGATCAGCGGCCGGAGCCACGTCAGCCCGGTGGCGTCGATGCCCACCGCCATCGGGTCCGGCACCAGCAGCTCGCGGTACGGCACGATTCCGGTCAGCACGGCGGACACCGCGATGTAGAGCACGGTGCAGATCGCGAGCGAGGCGAGGATGCCGATGGGGATGTCCTTCTGCGGGTTCCTGGCCTCCTGCGCCGCCGTGGATACGGCGTCGAAGCCGATGTAGGCGAAGAAGATCACGCCCGCTCCGCGCAGCACGCCGCTCCATCCGAATTCGCCCATGGTTCCCGTGTTCTCCGGGATGAAGGGCCGCCAGTTCTCCGGCTGCACGAAGGAGAAACCGAAGGCGACGAAGAGCAGGATCACCGCGACCTTGATCACCACCACCACCGCGTTGGCGGTCGCCGACTCCCGGATGCCCAGGATCAGCAGGGTCGTGGCCAGCAGCACGACCAGGGCAGCCGGCAGGTTGAACAGAGCCGTGACCGTGCTCCCGTCCGCTAGCGTGACCGTGCTGCCCGTGGCCGCGGTGAGCTGCGGAGGCAGGTGGATGCCGATGTCGCGCAGGAAGCTCACCACGTAGCCCGACCAGCCGACGGACACCGTGGCGGCGCCGAGCGAGTACTCGAGGATGAGGTCCCAACCGATGATCCACGCGAACAGCTCGCCCAACGTCGCGTAGGCGTACGTGTACGCGCTCCCGGCCACGGGGATCATGCTCGCGAACTCGGCGTAGCACAGGCCGGCCAGCGCGCAGGCGACGGCCGCCAGGACGAAGGACAGCACGATGGCCGGGCCAGCGTACTGCGCGGCGGCCTGCCCTGTCAGGACGAAGATGCCTGCGCCGATGATGGCACCGATGCCGAGCGTGGTGAGGTTCAGCGGGCCGAGTGCGCGGCGCAACGTCCCTGCCGCGGCCTCGCTTTGCAGCTCCTCGAGCGTCTTGAGATGCCTCATGGTTCCTCTCCAGCCGTTGGAGGGAGTACGGTCATTGCGTGCACGGGAGCACCCCGTGCCGGCGGAACGCGGCTGCCGCCAGGGCGGTGCGGGCCGGCCGCGTCAGGCGGTCGCTCTCGCGGGTTCGGCCACCGGCTCTACCGCCTCCGGGATCCGCATGGCGTAGAACGACCTCCAAACGAAGACGAGCGACATCGCCAGGAACCCCACGGCCAGCAGAGCGCTCACTCCGCGGCTCAGCTCGATCGCCAGCTCCACGGCCAGCAGGCCGAACAGCGTGGTGAACTTGATGATCGGGTTCATGGCCACCGAGGACGTGTCTTTGAACGGGTCGCCTACCGTGTCCCCGATCACGGTCGCGGCATGCAGCTCCGTGGCCTTCTCCTTCAGCTCGACCTCGACCAGCTTCTTCGCATTGTCCCAGGCGCCCCCAGCGTTCGCCATGAAGATCGCCTCGTACAACCCGAACACCGCGATCGAGATCAGGTAGCCGATGAAGAAGAACGGCTCGACGCACGCGAACGCGAGCGTACCGAAGAAGACAGCCAGGAAGATGTTGAACATCCCTCGCTGCGCGTACCGCGTGCAGATCTCCACCACGCGCTTCGAGTCGGACAGCGACGCGCGCTGACCCGTGCCGTCCAGCCGGATGTTGCGCTTGATGAACTCGACCGCTCGGTAGGCGCCCGTGGTGACCGCCTGCGTCGACGCACCGGCGAACCAGTAGATCACCGCACCGCCCGTGATCAGGCCCAACAGGAACGGCGGGTGCAGGATGGACAGGTTGCCGATGTTGGACCTGAGCCCATCGGTCAGGAGCATGACGATCGCGAAGATCATCGTTGCCGCCCCGACGACCGCTGTCCCGATGAGCACTGGCTTGGCCGTCGCCTTGAAGGTGTTGCCGGCGCTGTCGTTGTCCTCCAGGTGGTGCTTGGCGCGGGCGAAGTCCGGACGGAACCCGTACTCCCGCTGGATCTCCTCCGCGATGCCGGGCTGCTCCTCGATCAGCGACAGCTCGTAGATGGACTGCGCGTTGTCCGTGACCGGGCCGTAGGAGTCCACGGCGATCGTGACGGGGCCCATGCCCAGGAACCCGAAGGCCACCAGCCCGAATGCGAAGACCGGCGCGGCCACCATGAGCGTGGACAGTCCGGCGGCGCTCACCCAGTAGGAGGCCGCCATGAGCCCCACGATCACCAGGCCCATCCAGAAGGCGCTGAACTTGCCTGCGGTGATGCCCGAGAGGATGTTGAGCGAGGCTCCGCCCTCGCGGGACGCCGTGACGACCTCGCGCACGTGGCCGGACGCCGTCGAGGTGAACACCTTCACGACCTCGGGGATCAACGCGCCGGCGAGCGTGCCGCAACTGATGATGGCCGAGAGCTTCCACCAGAGACTTCCATCGCCGAGATCCGGGATGAGCAGGCGCGAGACGAGGAAGGACAGCGCCACTGAGACCAGGGAGGTCAGCCACACCAGCGAGGTCAGCGGGGCCTCGAAGTTCATGCGGTCCGCGCGCGCGTAGCGTGCTGCCGCCAGCGCCTGGTTCACCCCGTAGGAGAGCACGCTCGCCACGACCATCATGATGCGCATGGCGAAGATCCAGACCAGGAGCTGGACCTGCACCTGCGGGTCCGTGACCGCGAGCAGGATGAAGGAGATGAGCGCGACGCCCGTGACGCCGTAGGTCTCGAACCCGTCCGCGGTCGGACCGACCGAGTCGCCCGCGTTGTCGCCCGTGCAGTCCGCGATCACGCCCGGATTGCGCGCGTCGTCCTCCTTGATCCCGAACACGACCTTCATCAGATCCGAGCCGATGTCGGCGATCTTCGTGAAGATGCCGCCCGCGATCCTGAGGGCCGAAGCGCCCAGCGACTCGCCCACCGCGAAGCCGACGAAGCAGGGACCCGCGAAATCACCCGGCACGAAGAGCAGGATCACCAGCATGATCGCCAGCTCCACGCTGATCAGCATGGTGCCGATGCTCATCCCCGCCTTGAGCGGGATCGCGTACGTCGGGTACGGTCTTCCCGTCAGGCTGGCGAACGCCGCCCGGGAGTTCGCGAACGTGTTCACCCGGATCCCGAACCAGGCCACGCCGGCGCTACCAAGGATGCCGATCACGCTGGACAGGAGGATCACCGCCACCCTCAGCGCGTCCATGTCCCGGAGCACGCCGAAGTAGACGACGATGATCACGCCGATGAACAGCTCGAGGATCACGAGGAACCTGGCCTGCGTCACCAGATACGTCATGCAGGTTTCGTAGATCAGCTCCGACATCTCCCGCATCGAGCTGTGGACGGGCAGCGAGCGGAGCTGCCGGTAGATCAGGAGCCCGAACGCCAGCCCGCCCAGGCAGACCAGGAGCCCGAGCATGAGCAGGGTGCGTCCGTCGAGGCCCAGGAAGGAGGCAATCGACAGGTCCGGCAGGACCAGACTGGCCTCGCCTCCGTGCGGGGAGGCCTGTGCAGTCGCAGTCGGGAGAACGATGTTCATGCCACCTCTGTGTTCGAAGAGGCCCTGTTGCTCTGCGGGCCTCAGGTCGTCGAGCGTACTTCGTGGCGATGGCACGGGCGCCGGCTGCATCCCACGGCGCGGAACCCGCATCCCCGCACGCGCTGGGGCCGCTGTCCCTCCGCGTCGGAGACCAGCGCGTAGGCCGCTCCTGAAGCGAGCCCACGGCCGCGCAGCCCTGCGTGCGCCAGGCGAGGCGCCCCGGCGGCGGCCGCGGCGTTCGCGGCACGCCAGCAACAACGGCACATGCGGGGTCGTCCGGTCAGGACAGGAGCTTCGGCGGGGCGGTGCTGGGAGCGGAGAGCCGACCGCGCCGGGCGTAGGCCAGCGGACCAGCGTAGTCTAGGTAGGCCGCATGCGTCGTGCGCGCGCGGATGGCGATCACCGCCACCGCCGAAGCAGCCGCGCTCAGGTGCGGCGACGTCGACCGCATGCCGGCACCTTCGCCGCCGACACGGACGGTCGCCGTGCCGGCCGCGATTCGCAGGGCCGCGTTGAGCGAGGGCAGGAACGAGTGCGACACGCCCGCCACGCCGCGGGCGGCCACTGCAGCAGGCTCGCCCGCCTTCACATCGCCCGTGACGACTCCCGCGTCGGCGCCCGGGCAGCCGGTCGCGCAGGCCTGAGACGGGGCCGCCCGCCCGGCGAGCACCAGTGCCAGCCCCGCTAGCATGCAGAGCAGGAAGACACCGGGCCTCCAGGGGCGGAGCGGGCCGGTCACGCCGCGACGGACACGATGCCGTCCGGTCTCTCGGGGCGCCTCGCGCAGGTCGGTAGCAGACATTGGGGCGGATACGATAACGAGCGGGACGGCCATCGGACAAGCGGACGCCCGTTCGAACGAGCTACGGACCCCGCACCGAAGGGATCGTTCCCGCGCAGGGCCGACCCGCAGGGGGCCAGACCTCGGCGGATCACCGCCTCCCCCATGCGGACCCGCGCACGCGGGTCACCAGACCAGGTCGCGGGCGGTCAGCGTGCGGAGCTCCTGCACGACCAGGTGGGCGCCGTGCGCGCGTAGCGCGGCCGCGTTGCCGCCGCGGTCCACGCCGATCACGAGCGCGAACCCGCCGCGGCGCCCGGCCTCCACGCCGGCGACCGAGTCCTCGACGAGCAACGCGCGGCCGGGATCCGGCACGCCGAGCCGGCGCAGGCACTCGAGGAAGATGTCCGGCTCTGGCTTGCCGCGGAGCCCCAGCTCGTCGCTCAGCACGCCGTCGACGCGCGCGTCGAACAGGTCCTCGAGCCCGGCGGCCTCCAGGATGCGCACCGCGTTCCGGCTCGAGGACGCCATGCCCACGCGCACGCCGGCCGCGCGCAGCTCGCGCACCAAGCGCACGGCCTCGTGGTCCACCGTGACGCCCATCGTGCGCAGCCGCTCGCGGAAGCTGCGGTTCTTGCGCTCGGCGAGCCCGTGCACGGTTTCCGCACCGGGCGGGTCGGACGGGTCACCCTCGGGCAGCGTGATGCCGCGCGAGGCGAGGAAGGCGCGGATGCCTTCCCGCCGCGGCCGGCCGTCCACGTACGCGGCGTAGTCCGCATCGGTGAACGGGCGGAACGGCTCGCCGCTCCTGGCCGCACGCGCGCGCAGGTACGCGTCGAAGACTTCCTTCCACGCCGCGCGATGCACGTGCGCCGTGAGCGTGACCACGCCATCGAGGTCGAAGACCGCCGCCGCGAGCCGCGGGCGGCCGCGCCGGCCCGCGCCGTGCTGGTCCGCTGGAGGCGGCGCAGAGCGGTCGGCGCTCGCGCTCATCCCGGCTCCGCGACGCCGAGCGGCTGCGCGAGACCGAGCGGCTGCGCGGCTGCGACGGAGCCCACGTGCGCCGCGGCATCCGTTGCGCCGCATGCGCCGGGTCCGAGCGCGGATAGCGCGCGAATCATCCTTGCCCGCCCTCCAGGCCGGCGCGGACGACGAGCTCGGGGCAGGGCGCGCGGCGGATGACTTCCTTCATCGTCAGCGCGTGCTCTACTTCCCACACGCCGTGCCAGGCGAGGACGATGAGGTCGCTCTCGGACTCGCGGGCGACCCGCACGATCTCCTCGCCCGGCTCGCCAGCGGCCATCAGCAGCCGGAACCGCACCTCGGATGGCGGGTGCCCCAGCGCGCACATCCGGCCGAGGAACTCGGCGGCCCATGCCGGCCACTCGTGCTGGGGCTGGTCGAGGTAGCGGGGCGCCGTGAGCGTTCCCGGCTCGACGGGTGGAGGAGCACCCGGTGCGGCCACGTACAGCACGAGCACCTCCGCGCCCGTCAGCTCGGCGAGGTCGCCTGCCGGGTCCATGGCGGCGGCGGTCGTGGGCGTGCCGTCGTGCGGGAGCAGGATCCGGCGCAGCGACCACGGCCGGCGCCCGCGCTCCGGCTCGACCAGCACGACGCCGCAGGGCGCATGCACGAGCACGTGCTCGGCGACGCCACCGAGCGTGCCGCGCGGCTTCGCCGTGTCGGTGTGCGTGCAGAGGACCAGCAGCGGCTGTTGCCGTCCGGCCGCGAAGCGCAGGATCTCCTCGGCGGGAGGCCCCGTCCTCTGCTCGACGACGAACCCCTTCACGTCCTCCGCGTCGAGCCCCAGCTCACCGAGGATCGTGCGCGAGGGCAGCGCGCGCTCGCCCACGTACACCACGTGCAGCGTCGCGCCGAACGCGTCCGCCAGCGGCCGGGCCACGGGCAGCGCCGCGAGCGCCTCCTCGGTGCCGTCCAGCGGGACGATGATCGCCTCCGGCTTCACGCCTCCACCTCCTCCTGCGGTCCTGCGCTCGCCCTCAGCCGCATCGATCTCCCACGCCACCGGATGGGGAAGCGCAGGTCGCGCCAGCCCGGCGGGAGGTGTGGATCGAGGCGCGGGCCGTTCTGCCCGAGGTGCAGCCCCCCGAAGCCGAACACCGTCGCTTGCCACAGCCCGCCCAGCGCCGCGCCGTGCACGCCGCCCGCGGCGTTGCCCATGTTGTTCGCGAGGTCGATCTCGGCCGCCTGGCGGAAATAGCGCCGCGCGATCTCCACCTCGCCCAGCCGTGCCGCGACCAGCGCGTGGATCGATGGGCTCAGCGAGCTGCCGTGCGCGCAACGTGGCTCGTAGTACCGGAAATTCGCTCGCCTCACCTCCGGCGTGAAGCGATCCCAGAGCAGGTACAGCAACAGCACCACGTCCGCCTGCTTGATCACCTTGCTGCGCCGCGTCCGCTCCCGCCCGAGGAGAACGTCGGCGGGGCCCGACCGCAGGTCGTACGCGGCAAGGTCCACCTCCTCGAGCGCGTGGTAGCCCCGGAACTGCTCGAACAGGCCAGTCTCGGGGTCGAAGCCCGTGTACATCGCTGCCGCGATCCCGCCCCACGACTCCGGCTCGCCGGGCTCGACCTCCAGCCGTTGCTCGAGGTCGTCCCATCGCTCCGGCCAGCGCTCCCGCACGAGCCGCACCACCTCCAGCGCGCGCTCCAGGTTCCACTGCGCCATCACGTTGGTGTAGGCGCTGTCGTCCACGTCCTCGTGGTACTCGTCCGGGCCGATCACGTGGCGGATGTGGTAACGGCCATCCTCGCCTCGCTCGACGCGGCTGGCCCAGAAGCGCGCCGTCTCGATCAGGATCTCCGCGCCGGCGTCCAGCAAGAAATCGTCGTCGCCCGTGGCGCGCCAGTACTGCCATACGCCGTACGCCACGTCCGCGCTGATGTGGTTTTCCTGCTCGCCGTTCCGGATCACCACCACCTCACCGTCCGGCGCGACCACGACCGACGGCGTCGTCTCCTCACCCGTTGCCGCGGACTCCCACGCGTGCAGCGCGCCGCGCCAGCCCAGGGCGCGCGCCTTCTCGCGCGCCGCAGGCAACGTGTGCCACCGGTACATGAGCAGCGCACGCGCCGCCTGCGGGTGCGTGAAGATGTAGAACGGGAGCATGTAGATCTCGACGTCCCAGAACACATGCCCCTTGTAGACGCCGCCCGTGAGCAGGCGCGCGCCGATCGAGACGCGCTCATCGCCGGGATCCGCGGCGGCGATGAGGTGATAACACGCGAAGCGCAAGGCGCGCTGCGCGTCGTCGTCCCCATCGATCTCGACATCCGCCGCCTGCCAGCGCTCCGTCCAGGCGGCGATGTGCGCGCTCACGATCCGCTCGGCGCCGGCGGCGGCGAGCCGCGCGGCATGGGCGGCCGCCGCGTCTGCGGGCGCATCCGCGTCGCGCGACGTGTGCACCACCACGATGCGCACGAGCCGGTAGCTCTTGCCCATCTCTGCGGCGAACTCCCACCGCTCCGTGACCCGGCCGGGCGCTGCATCCACCTCCGGCGCGCGCTCCTCCGCATCCCTGGACCGCAGTGTGCTCGTCACGGCCAGCGCGATGACCGCGCCCGTCCCCTCTGCGCGCAGCGCGAGCCGCGCGGGAGCGGCATCCGTCACGGGCCCGGGCGCGAGCCGGAGCGGCGCGAGCTCCGGCGGCCGGGTGGTCAGCGGCGGCGCCGGCACCGCTGCCTCGATCCGGCTCTCGACCAGGAACTGCGCTCCGTAGTTCTCCGGCGTGAGCTCCACCACCTGGAGGATCACGTGACGGTCGCTCAACGAGGCGAGACGCAGCTCGCGCATGCGCGTGATCCGCCCCGCCGGCGTGCGGTGCCGCCACTCGCGCCGCAGCACGCCCCGGCGCATGTCCAGCACGCGCCGGTGGGCGAGCGCCTGGCCGCTCCCCAACCGGATCTCCTCCCCGCCTGCCACCAGCCGCAGGCGCGTGCAGTCCGGGCCAGCGACCAGCTCCGGGACCGCGTTCTCCCCGGAGTGCACACCGAAGACGCCCGCCACGAACGTCGCCGGCGCCGAGAACTCGCTGCCCTCGGCGAGGGAAGCTCGCGCGCCGAGAT